>NZLD01000026.1 GCA_002694095.1 Micrococcales bacterium
ATGAACGGTGAGCTGATCGGTCTCTTCACCTCCCCTCACCTGGTCACGATCGAGGAGAGGGCCAGGATAGACGGAAGGCCAGTCAGTCCCGAGGAGTTCGACGCTTGCCTGGAGGAGGTCCGAGTTGCAGCGACGATGGAGCCGGAGATACTGCCGACCTATTTCGAGACCACCTTCCTGGCCTCGATGCTGGCCTTCTCCCGGAATAACGTCGACAGGGCGGTCATCGAGACTGGCCTGGGTGGGAGGCTCGATTCAACCAGGCTGGTGGAAGCGGACATCTGCGCGATTACAACGATCTCGATGGACCACTCGGAGGTTCTCGGGGACACCCTGCCCAAGATAGCGACCGAGAAGGCCGGAATACACAGGCCAGGGGTCCCACTGTTGTGCCTTGACCACGAGGACGAGCAAGTCAGGGCTGCGATAGAGGGAGTAGCCGGGGAGGACGTGATCTGGGTCCCGCGTGCGGGCGAGGATGCCCAGGAGGTCGCTCGAAGTATGGCGTCCGTGATTGGGAGCAGGATAGGATGGAAGGACAAGGAGACGACGGTAGCATGGCCAGGGAGGTCATCCGACAGAATCAATTGGAACGGAGTGGATCTGATCCTGAGTGCTGCTCACAATTCGGAGAGCCTCTCGCACGACCTGGGGAGGCTTGGACAAGAAAGGCACGTGCTAGTGGTAGGGATGACCCAGAAGCAGGACCTCTCTGAGACCACAGAGCCCCTTCTGCTATCTGACTGCAGAATCCAGACGGTCGTGACCGAGGTGCATGGCGGTAGGACCCCCTCCGTCCCCGCAGGCGAACTCTCGAAGATCCTCTCAGGTCATTTAGAGGTGGCTCCAATGATCATCGAGGAGCCAATCGAGGCTGTCGATGGCGCTTCGAGGCTGGCGATCGAGGAGGGCTGCATCGTGTACGTGACCGGGAGCGTCTACCTGGTCGGTCGGGTTGTCGGGGAGCTGGCCTCGAGGGAGGGAGGGGACCTTTGGGATTACCTCGAGGCGCACCCCTCTCGCTCCTGATCAGTGCCGAGTTAAGTCGGTATCACGAGGATACTCCGGGAGGCAAGCACCGAATCCTAGAGAGGATGGTCTCGCCCGTCCCAGGTCTCGAAGCACCCTGTCAGGCTCATGTCCAATGCCTCGAATCGGTTGATCAGCCCCTCGGCCGCCTCGGAACCCGAAAGCTCGGCATCGGGACCCCCCATCTCGGTACGCACCCAGCCGGGATGGTAGGTGCCGACGGCAATGCCCTCGCTACGCAGATCCTGGGCGAGGTTCCGCCCGAAATTCAGCACCGCGGCCTTCGAAGCCCGGTACACGTAGCTACCCCCACGGGCGCGCTCTTGGGACGCCATCTGAGAGGAGATGATGGCTATCTTAGACCCGCTGCTACGGCGGAGCGAGGGCAGGAGGACCCTGACGGTCTCCGCCACCCCGGTGACGTTCACAGCCATGGTCCGAGCCCAGTCCTCCGCATCCAGCTCCTCGAGCGACCTCCCTCTGTCGAGGAAGACCGCAGCGTTGCAGACTAGAAGGTCGAGGCGACGCTCGGCGTAGTGTCGGCCCAGTTCGGAGATGCTGTCTGGGTCGGTCACATCGAGCTTCAGCCCGACTGCCCCGTCCCTCGAGGTCCCCATCGCGGGAATCCCCAAGGCCGCGTATCCGTCGAGCAGGGCAGCCCCTATTCCCCGATTGGCTCCCGTCACAAGTATCTCCATTCTATTCCGCCCTTGGGTGCCGGACGACTAACACCTTTTTGGATGGCTGAGAGGGCATTATGCCTCAGGCAACTCGCCGACAGTCCGACTCACGTCAGGACGATAAGCAAGCCCCAATCCGTGGAATCTACCTTGAGGAATGGCAATATGCAGTATTCCAGCAAGAGCGAGGAGTTCTGGTCCGGTGTCAAACAAGAGCTCCCTCTGATCGTGGGTGTCGCGCCGTTCGGCCTCGTTTACGGGGTCCTAGGCATTGCTAGCGGCCTCACCGAGTTACAGACAATCCTCCTCTCCTCGATTCTGTTCGCGGGAGCCAGTCAAGTCGTTTTTGTCCAATTATTGGCAAATGGCGTTCCCTCATTGATCGTTGGAACGTCGGTTTCTGTCGTGAACCTCAGGCACTCTTTGTACAGCGCATCTGTGGCAAGCTATCTGAGGCGCCTACCGACGAGATGGCGAGTCCTGTTGGCCTATTTGCTCACGGATGAAGCCTACGCTGTCTCGATAAATCGGTTCCAAAACGGCGATCCTTCGCCAAATCAGCACTACCACTTGCTCGGTACGGGCATTACACTTTGGGCGAGCTGGCAGGTCTCAACGGTTATTGGGGTGTACTTCGGTACCACGATCCCGGATAGCTGGTCTCTGGGTTTTGTCATCCCCTTGACATTCATCGCACTGGTAACTCCCCTCCTGAAAGGGAAGCCCGAGCTCATTGCTTGCCTGTCGGCGGCCTTTGTGTCGATAATAGCACAGGAATTGCCTTGGAAGATGTGGATCATACTGGGTGCCCTCACCGGAATCATCCTTGGGTACNNCTCCAGTATTTACCTGAAAGGGGGCGGAACAAATTGATTTGGGAGCTNATGGTTGTTTGTGGATTATTTACCTTCGCTACCAGATACTCAATGATTTCCGANGTGGCNCCGAATGAGCTTCCNANANGANTGGAGCACTCCCTACGCTTCGTNCCAATTGCCGTGCTTACGGCGATTTTAGTCCCCGAGGTCATGATCGCAGAGAGCGGTAATCTGAGTTTTTNCGGGAACTATCGCATTTTGGCCGCCTGNATTGCAGTGCTTGTAGCACTCATAACCCGCTCGGTCATCGCGACAATTTGCTTTGGCATGGTCTCGTTGTGGTTACTGGAGTGGGCATACTAGTTCTCGAACCGAAGAATGATTACCCGGCATCAGACTGGGGGAGGTATGAGCGAGAAGTGGGACGAGCGTTTCATAGACCTTGCAAGGCACATATCCCAGTGGAGCAAGGACCCATCGACCAAAGTAGGCTGCGTCGTCATCGGGGAGGATCGCGAGATTCGCTCAACCGGGTTCAACGGGTTCCCAAGGGGCATTGCCGATGACTCGGACAGGCTCGAGGACAGGGAGCAGAAATACCCGCTGATCTGCCACGCCGAGGAGAACGCGATAATGCATGCAGCCAGGATAGGGGTCTCCCTGAAGGGCTGCGTCGCCTACGTGACCTGGCCGCCATGCACCGGCTGCTCCAGATCCCTAATCCAGGCTGGAATCGTGGAGGTNGTNTACCCGAAGGACATAGACGTCCCGGAGAGGTGGCAAAANGACTTCGCGATGTCCACCGCCATGATGGAGGAGGCGGGGATCACAGTCAGATCCGCCTAGGCGATCCTGGCGAGGCTCTCCTTGAACCGACCCAGATTGACCCGCCTGCTCTCCTTCCTATCCACGATCGGACTCGGGTAGTCCGTACCGATGACGCACCCAGCTTCCTCCTGGACGTGCTCGGGTGCCAGGTGGGGCTCGAAGATGTACCTCGATGGGAANGAGGCTAGCTCCGGAACCCAGTGCCTGATGAACGAGGCCTCCTTTGCCTCAACATTCAGGCTCGACTTCGAGTCGGGGCAGGGGTTGTACACCCTGTAGTAGGGCATCGAGAAGGGGGCCACGCCCGCCAGCCACAGCCAGTTGCCGTTGTTCACGGCCCAGTCGGAGTCCACCAGCTTCCTGTCGAACACGTCCCTTCCGTGCTTCCAGTTCTGCCACAGCTGTCCTCTGGTAAGGAAGCAGGAGACAGCATGNCTGCCTAAGTGGTGCATCCAACCCGTCGCCTCCAGCTGGCGCATCATGGCGTCGATGTACGGGTATCCNGTCATTCCCCGCTCCCAAGCGCTCACGAGCTCCTCGTCGTGCTCCCCCCACTCAATCGGCTTGCAGTTCGAGTTGCCCACGTCGTCGTCCCAATTCTCGACGGACCTCGATAGAACGTAGAACATCTCCCTGAACATCAGCTGCCCTATGAGCGACTGAGGGGGCTTTGTGTGATCAGTCCCGAGATTGGCCTTTTGACACTCCTCCCAGACCTTCCTGACCGACAGGCAACCGNTGCTGAGGTANGGGGACAGGCCGGTGGTCGAGGGCTCGAGGGGGTTGCCCGCCTCGTTGGTGGACATGGTGGCCGGCTTGCTGAATCCGTTGACGAAGTCGGGCCTGTCGCTCATCTTGCGCCTCAGCCTGTCNAGCGCCTCGCCCTCCCCGCCCGGGAAGTAGGGCTCGCCNATGTCCAGATCGTTCACTCTCCGGGAGATTTCCCCCCTGGTCACGACAAGGCCCGATAGCGACTCGGAATCCCTCAGTGAGTCGTACTCCTCTGCTTCGAATTTTACCTCTGCNGGGGGGTCCAGTGGTGGGGGAACAAGATACCCATCGGGACCCTCGCCCAGATTCCGACCCATGATCGCACCGATGTCGNTCGATGACTTGGGNTCTCGGAAGCCTGGNCTCGCGATCNCCTCNTCTANGTCGAGNATTGTGCTCACGGAGGGGAAGACCTTGGTCCGCACGCCCATTTCNGAGACGGACGCCTNNATCTCCCCGATNTGCCCCCTGCTCCNNGGGTCGGNCTGGTAGTCGCACAGCAGCCATCCCGTTGATCCCAGTTCCTCGGCAAGCAGTGGGATGACCTCTTCCGGCCTGCCCTCAAGTACCAACAGTCTGGCGGAGTACTCCCTTCGCAGCCTGTCATCCAGGTCGGTGAGCGAGTCGTACAGGAACCTCATTCGATTGGGCCCGATCTGCTCTTCCTCGCCCATACCACGGCTAGTGTCCAAAACGAAGACCGGGATCACCGAGTCAATCTCTTCCGACCTGTAGGCCCAATCAAGGAGGGGGTTGTCGTGCACCCTCAGGGTGCTCCTCAGCCAGAC
>NZLD01000027.1 GCA_002694095.1 Micrococcales bacterium
CCCCGTCCGGATATCCCCGACCAGCGGGTCCTGCGTCCGGTCGCAGAGGATGGCTAGGAAGGAACGGTGCGAGGTGCGCTCGCACCCCGATGGGCCCAACTCCAGGGCCTCCACCGCCATGTGGGATGGCGAACGTCTTGTGCAGGTTGAGGTGCGAAACATCCGCACCAAAGGCGCCCGGTTTCGCCAAGCCCACCAACGCGTTCAGGTTGGCACCGTCCACATACACCTGGCCGCCGGCCTCATGAACTCGCGCGCAGATCTCCCCCACCGCTTCTTCGAAGACGCCGTGGGTGGAGGGATACGTGATCATAAGAGCGGCCAGATTCTCCCGATGCTCGGTGATCTTCGACTCCAGGTCCGTCAGGTCGACGTCCCCGGACTCATCGCACGCAACGACGACGACCTGCATACCCGCCATGACGGCGCTCGCTGCGTTGGTGCCATGCGCGCTGCTGGGGATCAAGCACACGGTGCGCTGGGCGTCACCGTTGGCGCGGTGAAACGCCCGAATGGCCATCAGGCCGGCGAATTCCCCTTGAGATCCGGCATTCGGCTGCACGGAGACTTCGTCGTATCCCGTGATCCCGGCGAGCCATTCTTCCAACTCGGTGATGATCTCCACATATGGCCGCACCTGCTCGGCCGGCGCAAACGGATGAGCATTTGCGAATTCTGGCCAGGTGATCGGTGCCATCTCTGCTGCGGCATTGAGCTTCATCGTGCATGAGCCCAACGGGATCATTGTCCGGTCCAGCGCAAGATCCTTGTCGGCCAACGAGCGCATGTAGCGCATGAGCGATGTCTCCGAGCGGTACTGGTGGAAGACCGGATACGGGAGCAGTTCGTCCTCGCGCGTCAGTTCGCCCAAGCGCTCGCCGTTTGCGACATCGACCAGCCCAAACCCCCACGCCTCGGCGAGTGCGTGGGCGTGGTCTTCTGTTGTTGTTTCGTCCACGGTGACGCTGACGGTGTCTGCATCGACAACCCGCACGTTGATTCCATTAGTGCACGCCGTGTCGGCGAAGTTCTGTGCAGCGCCTGGTACGTGCAGCGCAACGGTGTCGAAGATAAGGCCTTCCTGCGGAGACAGGCCGCCGTCGCGAGCCCCGGCTCGGAACCTTTCGGCCAGGTGGTGCACGCGTCGAGCGATATCCCGCAGCCCCTCGGGCCCGTGATAGACCGCATACATGCTGGCAAGCACCGCAAGCAGGACCTGCGCGGTGCAGATGTTGCTGGTCGCCTTCTCCCGGCGGATGTGCTGTTCGCGCGTTTGCAAGGCCAAGCGATACGCCGGCCGTCCGTCCGCNTCCACGCTNACCCCCACCAATCGGCCCGGCAGTGAACGCTCNAGACCCGATCGCACCGCGATGTAGCCGGCNTGTGGGCCACCGAAGGCCATCGGGACGCCGTATCGCTGCATGGATCCGACAGCAATGTCTGCGCCNAGCGCCCCGGGTGAGCGCAGGAGCGTCAGGGCCAGTGGATCCGCATCCATCACCACGAGNGCTCCNCGATCCTTCGCCTCCGNCAGCACNGCGCGCGGGTCGACGATCTGCCCGGCGGAAGCCGGATACGCCAGCACGANGCCCGACAGTTCNCCNTCGACCAGACCCTGTGCGGGATCNAACTCGACNATCTCGATGCCNACCGGTTCTGCCCGCGTCTNAACGACGGCCCGCACCTGCGGATGTAGTCCCTCATCGATGGCNACGCGTTGGACGCCCCGGGGCCCATGCTTCACAGCGATCGCTACCGCTTCGGCTACCGCGGTCGCNTCGTCCAGCAGCGACGCCCCCGCNACTGCCAGACCGGTGAGNTCNTCCACCAGNGTTTGGAAGTTCAGCAGNGCCTCNAGTCGGCCCTGCGAGATCTCCGGCTGATACGGCGTGTAGGCGGTGTACCAGCCGGGGTTGAGAAGNATTCCNCGCTTGATCNCTTCNGGGATNACCGTGCCGTGGTAGCCCAGGCCGATCATCGACGTGGGNNGNTNCATGGCAGCCATACGGGAGTGCAGNTCGGCCAAGGCCTGGCTCTCGCCGACGGCNGCGGGNACNCCCATGNATCCGGTGTCTGCGATCCCGGCCGGTACGACGGCCTTGATGAACGTCTCCAGGTCGGAATATCCNAGAGATNTCAGCATGACCGAGCGGTCAGCGTGATCTGGTCCTATGTGNCGGGCTCCGAAATCCATGAAACTCTCCAAGGTCGAGGGCGAACAGCATTGCTACTGCTCCCCCTCTGTTGACCACGCAGAGCGTGACCTGAGAGCTTCACCGCACCAGAATGCGGCTTGCACCGTCGGTAGGGACGCATCCCTTTTCCAGAGGCGCCTACCCGCGCGGTACCTGTGCCTGAGAGTTTGACGGGGCGCTTGCTCCTTCGGCGGCCTCTGCACTGGCGGTGCAGCGACTCTCTCCCGCGCGGGNNTATCGGCTNNNCCAGCATAGCCGACGAGCNNTCAGCCCGCGGCCCGTTGGGCGCGGCGTTGCGCCAATTCNTCGGTCACGCCGGCCGGGGCAATGTCCTGCCCGNCNGGNTCTTCNGCCGGGAGGGTCGCCAAGGTTCCCTCGACCTCCCGCCACACGCTGCCCACGGCGATTCCGAACACGCCCTGNCCTCCGCGGACGAGATCGACGACTTCATCGGCANTGCGGCACTCATAAATGCTNGCGCCGTCGCTCATCAAGGTGATNCGCGNAAGGTCCTCCCCNTCCCGCGCAGCNAGNTGATCNACNGCGACACGAATGTTTTGCAANGAGACACCNGTATCAATGAGTCGCTTCACGATGCGAAGGATCAAGATGTCGCGGAAGCTNTANANGCGCTGAGTGCCGGAGCCGGCCGCTCCCCTGACNGTCGGGGCCACCAAGCCCGTACGCGCCCAGTANTCCAACTGTCGATAGGTNATACCGGCCGCGGCACACGCCACGGGNCCCCGGTAACCGGCGTCCGCCGGTAAGGGTCGCAGTTGCGCGTCNTCGAACANAGCNCCNTGGTGTGAAGCACTGTCCGCTGNCTCCGCGGGCATCTGCNTACCGGTCACGTCGTCCTCCTCGCTCCNCTTCACCCTACTGCGGGCCCGAACGCGCACACGCGATTCGGTGTATNGGGGAAGCAATGGCTCAGAATGTAGGGAGCCTCGATCAGCCGAACAATGCGACACGCCCCGACANTGTCAACGTAAGTCTCAAGGTGAACTGAAGGCTCAGGATGGGCCNGGNGCNCCGAAATCCTCCGGTGACACCTCGTCNAGGAANGCCCGNAACTGCTCCACNTGGTNCTCTTCCACCGGNTCTTCCTCGTCGGGAATCTCGATNCCTGCCTCCTGCACTACGTCCTCCGCTCCCACGATGGGGACGTCGGCGCGCAGAGCTAGGGCAATCGCNTCTGAGGGTCGGGCTGATACCTCGAGNCCGGACGCGAACACGATGATGGAGTAAAAGACACCNTNGCTGAGNTCGGTGATCCGCACCTCCTGCAAAGGGGCGTCCACAGCTTCNAGCAGNTCGAGCATCAGATCGTGCGTNAAGGGGCGCGGNGGCGCGACCCCCTGTTGGGCNTACGCGATCGCCGTGGCTTCNACGGCACCNACCCAAATNGGCAGGTATCGCTCGCCGTCGGTCTCACGGAGCAGGACTATGGGGGTGTTCGANGGCATCTCCATNCGGACGCCGACGACCTCGAGANCGATCATGNTTNCAGCGTAACCGCGCTNCGCCANGGGNGATACGNGNACGGTCACGCTCTCAGTGAAANGGGTGACGTCGATCCTCCATTCGCGTNCNGATCTCCGGGTGCAGGCATGNGAAGACCGNGNGCCACCAGAGCNACCCACGCCGTGCCGGGGTCAGTCTTANGCTTTGCCCGCCCGGGTGAGTTCGGCACGCAGCAGCGACGCGTGCAATTGCACNAACAGGGCCGCGATCTCTCGGATCGCTTCNTGGGATCGAACNTTCGAATCGCCCTCTCGNCCCGTNGTNCGGCCGAAGGGTGTCGCCATCTGCTCGATAAGCCCCGACTCTCGATCCGCGACGACCCGAAAGCTGCGCATGTGCCTGCCCTCGAAACCGAATCCCGCCAAGCGGGCAGCAAGCTGGCAGATGGTCGCGGCGTCCTCGTCGTAGTGGCCCGCTGGGCTCACCCAGACCAAACCAAGCTCCTCGAGTTCGGCCACATAGGACTCATCTAGCTGCGTCATCTCGGCCAGCTCAGCGCGCGTCAGGCGTAACCGCCCCGCCCCGGGTCGAAAATCCTCTGGTCGCATTCCGGTACCGGCGATCACCGTGTTCTCCGCGGTGTGATCAAGCTGCTCGCGGATGACCTTCAGCGGCAGGTACTGGTCGCGCTGGAGGGTGAGGACGTCTCGTAAGCGTCGTACGTCATCGTCGGTGAAGCGTCGATAACCGCTCGCAGTTCGCGCGGGGATGACAAGACCTTCGGTTTCCAGAAATCGAATCTTGCTGATGGTGACATCCGGAAAGTCGCGCTTGAGCAGAGTGTGGACCTCGCCAATGCTCAGCGTGCTCTTGTTGGACGACTCCGCCGCCTCAGACGCACTCATGTTCCGGGCTCTACGCCTACCAAGAAGACGAAACGAAACTTCCCGATCTGCACTTCGTCTCCACCCTTGAGACGTTGATCGTCTACGCGGACCCGATTCACGTACGTGCCGTTGAGGCTTCCCACATCGCGGACGCTCCAGCCCTCCGCACCGCGTCTGAATTCCGCATGACGTCGACTGACGGTGACATCATCCAAGAACACTTCCGATTCTGGAGACCGACCGACCCGCACAATGTCGACTTCAGCCGGCAGGAGAAACTCACTGCCCTCCGACGGTCCTCGGTGCACGATCAACAGTGCTGATCCCGACGGCAATTCCCGATGAATNCCACTNCCAAGCGCCGCCGCCGGACCGGTTCCCGACGCCGGCCCNGTTTGNCCGGGGACGGCAGANAGGGCNCCCGTGGCCTCAATGTCACGATCTGCGTCCANCGTGGCTCCCTTCGCGGCTGCCGGGCACTNCCCTGGTGCTTCTAGCCTAGGCCCCGCCGGTCAAACCCTCGTACTCACGCGCCGACATGAGGTCCTCGAGCTGCCTGTTTCGCTCCGCCTCGTCACCGCAGTCGATCCGAAACAGCCAGCCTTCCCCGTAGGGATCGGAGTTGATGATCTCAGGGACGTCGTCGACCCCCGCATTTACCTCCACCACCTCACCGGTCATCGGGGCGTAGAGCTCGCTGACGCTCTTGGTCGACTCCACCTCACCGCAGGATTGACCCGCCTCGACAGCGTCGCCCACACGCGGCAGCGAGACGAACACGATGTCTCCGAGAGCCTCTTGGGCGTAATGGGTGATACCCACCGTCACGATGCTGCCCTCTCCAGCGCGGACCCATTCGTGCTCCTCGGTGTACTGAGCGTCTTCAGGAATCATCGGGCCCTCTCCCATCGATATCGACCATGTGGATGTCACTCTCGCCGGCTCTACGAGCCTACCTAGCGCGGCCGCTGGCGATCATGTCGCGGGCATAGCGGACTCCCGCCCACCAGTACAGGAAGGTGCCCCACAGGGCGAAGGCCCACCCGATAACCGACAAGGTGGCACCCCACGCGCCGGGTAAGGAGCCGAGGAGTAGCACGGGGAAACCCCAGAATAAAGCGAACGTTGCGGTCTTGCCAACGTAGGTGACCGGTAACGCAATGCGGCCCGATCCTCGCAACAGTGGTAGCAGCACAAGCAAGAAGACATCGCGAGATACAAGAATCGCCACAAGCCACCATCCGATGACGTCGCGCAGCGCCAACCCCACCAGCGTCGCAAGAATGTAGAGCCGGTCCACAGCCGGGTCCAACAACACGCCAAGCCGACTGCGCTGGTCCAACCGTCGAGCCAGGTATCCGTCGACCCAGTCCGACGCTCCCGCAAGAACGAGCACGACGAACGCCGCGAGGTCGGCCTCTTCGACTAGAACCAACCACAAAAACAGCGGAATGCCGCACAACCGGAGAAGGCTGACGAGATTGGGCACGGTCCAGACATTCCACGGCTCGTGTGACGTTGGCGCATCGTCGTGATCGGGGATCTCAGGAGTGCGCCCACTATCGGCTGTCGCCATTGAGCCTCCCTGAATGCGATCCACTGTGTCGCAGCCACCGCATCGCCGGGTCGATTCGGCTATCGAAGGACGAGAACAGTGGTCGCCACGATCCCCACGGCCACAACCATCCCACGAAGCACCACCTCCGGCATGCGCCTCGCCCAGCGTCCGCCGAGGTAACCACCGGCGGTGGAACTGACCATCAGTACAAGGGCGGCAGGCCACACCACATAGCCGGAGAACGCGAACACCACCGCCGCCACCACATTCGCGACAGACGCCAGAAGGTTCTTTGCCGCGTTGCTGTACTGGACGCGGGCGTCATAGATCCACGTGAGAATCGCCATCAGCACGATTCCCTGGGCAGCGCCGAAGTATCCGCCGTACACCCCCACCGCTCCCGTCCATGGCCACAGCCGCCGAAGCGGTGTTGATGGCACCGGCTCAGATGCCGCTCCCCGGCGGGCCCGGAGCCGCGCACGCACGGGCTGCACAGCAACCATCACCGTGGCGGTAGCGATCAACCACGGAACGACCGAGGCAAAGACTTCCTCAGGCAGAGCCACCACCAACAGCGCGCCGATTGCGGCACCGATCGTGGTGGCGATAACGGGAAACCGAAGAGCCCTCAGGCGATCGCGCAGCTCGCGCCGATATGCGTACGCCGAGGCGAAACTTCCGGGAAACAGACCCGTGGTGTTTGTTCCATTCGCCGCAACTGGTGGAACGCCTACCGCCAGCAACGTGCTGAAAGTGATGAGCGTTCCCGAGCCCACCACGCCGTTGATGGCACCGGCCACCGCACCAGCAGCAATCAGGGCAAGAACAGCTATCCAGGTATCCATTACGGAGCAGAATGCCCGCGCAGACGTTCCTGCTCCACCAATGCAGCGCGATCGGCGAGCTTGTCGAGGGTTCGAAAGGCTGTCGCGAGTCGGTGATTTCCCTGCAATAACTCACGCTTCCCGTCCAGGAATGCCCAGTAGCCGGCCGTGAAGGGGCATGCCTTCTCCCCCACCCGAAGCTTCGGGTCGTACACACAATCACCACAGAAGTCCGTCATCCGCTTCAGATACGCCCCACCGGACACATACGGCTTGGTCGCCATCTCGCCTCCGTCGGCATACAAACCCATGCCGATGACATTGGCCGTCATCACCCACGGGTATCCGTCGACGAAGGCGCGGCGGAACCAGTCGTTCATCACCTGCGGCGAGTATCCGCGCTGGAGAGCCCAGTTGCTCAGCACCATCAAGCGAACGATGTGGTGGGAGTAGCCCAGATCCCGTACGTACCCAAGCGAGTGCCGCAAGCACGCGGCATCCACCTCTTCCACCGATGCCTCAAGAAACCAGGTCGGTGGCTCAACAGTGTTGTCGAGCTCATTACGGAGTTCGTAGGACTCCCCGAGATGCCAATACAGGTGCCAGACATATTCCCGCCATCCGATGATCTGACGGATAAGTCCCTCGACACTGGCCAGGGTCGCCTGGTCCACCCGCCATCGTTCTTCAGCCCGAGCCACTACCTCGGCCGGATGGAGCAGCCCGAGGTTCAACGGCACGGATAGGAGCGAGTGCGCCATGAAGGGATCCCGCCACAAGACGGCGTCTTCGTAGGGACCGAAGAGGGTGAGTCGGTTGTCCAGGAAATCATCGAGTGCGGTTTCGGCTTCGCTCCTGGTGACGGCGAAGCGTCGCGGACCGTCTTGGCCGAGGAAGCGAATGCCCTGGGCTTCCCACTCGTCAAGTTGCTGCCGGACCTGGGCGTCAATGTCATCTTCCACCGGCTGCCACGGCGTTGGCACCGGCAGGTGGGTTTCCCCCTTGGGCGGAGGGAGCCGGTTGTCGTGGTCGAAATTCCACTTCCCACCCTCCGGCTTACCGTCGGCCATGAGGACGTCGTGTCGGGATCGAACCCCCCGGTACCAGTCCTCCATCAACAATCGCTTGTCCCCGCGACCGGTCACCCAGGCCTGAAACTCTCCGGGTGTCGTGAACCATCCGCGTTCCGGGTGGATCGTGGACAGGCCGAGTCTCTCGACCAGTCGCCGCGCCGGACGGGATGTTGCGGCGATAGCGTCAAGATCACGGTCACTCGAATCCCGATGCGTCGCAACGCCCTCGGCGTAGGTCTGGGATCGAACAAGGGTGACCCTCTCAGGATCCTCCGCTGCACGATGGTGCAGGGCGCTGAGTATCAAGTGGGCCTTCTGCCGATGGTACGTCCGGCGCTCGAATACCGAACGAGCCTCGATCAGCAGCAGTGGACCACCGTCATCAAAGTGCGGTCCTAGCTGATCGGCGAATAGCCAACGGGTAGTTCCGGTGTCGTCCGTCATGACTGCTTCATCACCGCACTCCACCGCTCACCAATCCGCCGCACGTCGAAGCTCATCCCGAAGGTACGACTAACGAGATCACTTGTCACAGTTACCTCCAGCGGCCCGGCCGCGATCATCTGCCCCTGCCCCAACAACAGCGCATGCGTGATTCCCGGAGGAATCTCCTCCAGGTGATGGGTGACCAATACCAGACTCGGTGACTGCGGCCGCCGAGCAAAATCAGCCAGCATGCTTACCAATTCTTCACGTCCGGCCAAGTCGAGGCCCGCCCCAGGCTCATCGAGGAGCAGCAGTTCCGGGTCGCTCATCAACGCGCGCGCGATAAGTACCCGCTTGCGTTCTCCTTCCGACAACGACGCGAAGGGCCGCGCGGCGGCGGACGCCGCACCCCACTCCTCGAGCAGGCGATGGGCACGTTCCCTATCTTCGGCTTCATAGGCCTCTCGCCACCGTCCGGTCACCCCGTAGGCCGACGTCATGACAACATCGGCAGCCGTTTCGTGCATCGGTATGTCACGGAGCAGAAAACTGCTGGCGAAACCGACCCTCGGCCGTAGATCGGTGATGTCCACCCGTCCGAGGCGCTCCCCGAGTATGGATACTTCGCCCGTCGTTGGATACATCCGAGTCGCGGCGATCGTGAGCGCCGTCGTCTTGCCAGCACCATTCGGGCCCACAACAACCCAGCGGTCCGCCTCGTTAACGACCCAATTCACGTCCTTAAGGAGCCAGGATTCACCACGCCGAACCCCGACATCAGACATATCGATCACCTGCACACGAACACCCTAGGTCGTGTCTGGTGGTGATGCTCGTACGTCGTGTCCCGAGGTCGTTCACACGACCCGGCTCCTAACCTCGGTAGCGTTGGGTTCCGATGACTACTCATCACGACACTCACGCGACGATGCTCGTCACTCTCAGTGGGCGGGATCGTCCCGGTATTACCCGAGACCTGTTCACTGCATGCAGTGCACAGGCTGTTGCGGTGACGGACGTCGACCAGATTGTCATGCGAGACCGATTGACGATCGCAGCATCGGTTGATGGTGCGATAGCTGAGCTAGAGCGCCTGCGACCGGCGATCGAACAAATGGCTCACCGCTCATCGATGGACTGCACGATCTCGATAGAGGAAAAAGCCGCCCCCTCGACCCGCAATCTTGGCGTTCCTCATTTCCAGGTCACGGTGATGTCGCCTCGGTTAGTGCCCGAAGCGATCGCGAAAATCACGGACGTTATCGCCGACAACGGGGGCAACATCGACCGTATTCGACGCATTGCCAAGTATCCCGTGACCGCAGTTTCCTTTGAAGGGCGCGGAGCCGAACCCGATTTCATTCGCCGTCCACTTGCCGAACTAGCGTCCAGCCTGTCCGTGGACGTTGCGGTTCAGGAGCGGCACCTCCACACCCGGGGCCAGTATCTGGTCGTCCTCGACGTGGACTCAACGGTCATTCAAGACGAAGTCATCGACCTCCTCGCGGCGCAATCTGGCCGACACGACGAGGTGGCAGCCGTCACCGCCAAGGCGATGTCGGGAGAGATCGACTTCACCGAGTCGCTCCACCAGCGCGTAGCACTCCTCGAAGGCTTGCCGGAATCCGTTCTCGACACGGTCAGACAGCAGATCCGCCTGACACCGGGAGCACGGACCTTTTGTCGAACCTTGAATCGCCTCGGGTATCGGATCGCCTTCGTCTCCGGAGGGTTCGGCCAGGTCATTTCACCATTGGCCAACGAGCTCGGTGTTGTGGAGATTCGCGCCAACACGTTGGAAGTGGACGGTGGCTATCTCACGGGGCGGGTGGTCGGAGACATCGTCGACCGACCAGGCAAGCGCAAGGTATTGGAGGAACTTGCGGTGCGTTTCGGTATTCCGCGGCATCGAACCATCGCCATCGGCGACGGCGCGAATGACGTCGACATGCTGGAAGCAGCGGGTTTGGGTATTGCTTTCAACGCCAAGCCGGCCGCGCGAGCGGTCGCCGATACGTCGGTATCCGCTCCGTACTTGGACTCTGTGTTGTTCCTCATGGGGATCACGCGCGATGAGATCGAACGCGCCGACTCCCTCGACGGAATCACGGCACCAGAGACGACTTCCTCGGGTGATTCGCACCCGTAATCGTCTCCTCACGAGGGCAGCCTCGGCTTTAGGCCCCTTGTGAGTGCACTCCTCCGTCGACGTGCACGATCTCTCCGGTCGTCGCCGCAAACCACGGTGACAACAACGCCACGCAGGCACGCGCGGCCGGAGCCGGGTCGGTGAGGTCCCACCCCAACGGTGCACGCTCCTGCCACACCTTCTCGAACTCATCGAAGCCAGGAATGCTCTTCGCCGCCATGGTGCGAATCGGACCAGCGGCCACGAGATTCACTCGAATACCCTCCGGTCCAAGATCGCGGGCGAGATAACGAGCGGTGGACTCCAGCGCAGCCTTGGCGACCCCCATCCAATCGTAGGTGGGCCACGCGACCGAGGCGTCGAAGTCCAGGCCCACCACGCCCGCGCCGGACGTCATGCGTGGCTTGGCTGCCATGGTCAAAGACACCAGCGAGTATGCACTCACCTGCATGGCGGTAGCCACGTCCGACCACGACGTATGAAGGAAGTTTCCCCCCAACGCGGACTCTGGTGCGAAACCGATCGAATGCACGAGGCCGTCCACCGTCTCGCAGTGCTCCCCCAGCCGGTCTGCGAACTGCGCGAGATCGTCATCGTTGGTCACGTCCAACTCGACGATGGGCGGATCGGTGGGTAGTCGCGTTGCAGATCGTCGTGTCAACGACATTGTCCGACCGAAACTCGTCAGAATGACGTCTGCGCCCTCTTCCTGAGCGAGCCGCGCGATGTGGAAGGCGATCGATTGGTCAGTGAGAACGCCGGTGACGACCACCGTCTTTCCCGTCAGCAACCCCATTGCCGCCTCCTAATGGCCCATACCGAGGCCGCCATCGACCGGAATCACCGACCCAGTGATGTATCCGGCATCTGGACCGACGAGGAACTCCACGACAGCGGCTACTTCGTCCGCGGCAGCGTACCGTCCAAGAGGAATCGCGCCGAGGATCTCATCGCGTCGGCCTTCATCGAGTTCTGCTGTCATGTCCGTCTCGACGAATCCGGGTGCCACGACGTTCACCGTGATGCCTCGCGAACCTAGTTCTCGAGCTAGGGAGCGAGCAGCACCGACCAGGCCGGCCTTGGACGCCGCGTAGTTCACCTGCCCGGCACTTCCCAGAAGGCCGACCACGGACGAGATGAGCACGATCCGACCCGTTTTGGCTCGGATCATTCCCCGGGCAACCCCCCGACACAGTCGGATCGAGCCTGACAAGTTGGTCTGCACGACAGCGTCGATGTCTTCATCACTCATGCGCATCACGAGGTTGTCTTTGGTGATGCCCGCGTTCGCGACGAGTACACCGACCGGTCCGTAGGTATCCTCGATCTCGGCCAGTCCATCAGCAATGGACGAGGCGCTCGACACATCCATCGACACCGTGCCGGTCAGAGCGCAGGCGTCCGGCCCGGTTCCGGTACGACTTGCGACGACTACCCGATGGCCCGCTTCGACCAACCGGCGCGCGATGGCCGCGCCAATCCCCCGATTACCACCCGTGACGACTGTTACTTCCGCGCTCACGATCCGGCCTCCTGTGTGGTTCCCGAGTGCTGATCGTTGCGGCGCGACACCATTCGATTGGCGACAGCTACCGCGGGGAAGGCACCAAGAAACACCAGCGGCGCCCACGTCGGCTGGAAGATGCTGACCAGGCCAACGATGACGAATGAAGCGAAGAGGACGTACCCGCGCACCAGGCCTCGCGTGTCGCGGTCGTCTTCCTGGTGGCGCTCGTCAGGTGCGAGCAGATCCACATGTCGTCTCGCATGGATCGCCATCCACACTCCCAACCCGCTGATCGCGGCCAGGGTCCACCAATACAACAGGCCCAGGCCTCCGCGTCCGGCAACAGCATCGTTCGCCGCTTCTCCATACATAGCCGTCGGCCATGGCAGAAAAACGATCAGGAGCAACCAGGCAACATTGAGGCGGAAGATCGTTCCGTCGTAGCAACGCATGGTGTTGAACACTCGATTGTGTGCTGCCCACATGAAGATCACGACCACGAACGACAAGACGAACGCGAAGAGTTGTCCGCTGTTGGCCGTCAACACGTCCCATACGGACTCACCGGACGTCGGTCCCGCAACATCGATGATCGGTAGCAACTGCAAAGTGATGCCGATGGCGACGACGGCGTCGGTGAAATTGACCAAGCGGTCAAAAGATCTCTGCTCCGATGACGTGATCTCGGAGCGCGCTTGATCAGGCATCTTCCAGACGGTAGCCGACCTTGACCGTCACCTGAAAGTGATCGACGTCGTTGTTGCGAACGTATCCACGCACCTGCTCCACCTCGAACCAGTCAACGTGACGATGCTCAGATCCAGCCCGTTGCACAGCATTTCGGATCGCCGTCTCGATGGAGTCCGCTGAGGTCCCCACCACTTCGCTGATCCCGTAGACACGCTCTGACATAGCTCGCTCCTGACTGTCGAATCCACTCACCTCAACGGGCGGCCCACCACATTCGGGTTTACCTTATTGGGGTGTCCGACCCCACCCACAGCATCACAACCGCCCAGCACTCGCTAAGCAGCGAACAGGCGGGAAGGACACGCAAGTACCTCATTTCTATGGGCATACGCACCGTCTGCGTGATCGGTGCCATATTTATTCCCGGCTGGCCTCGATGGGTGCTGATCGCCGGCGCCGTGGTCCTCCCCTACTTGGCTGTCGTGATCGCAAACAGCGGCGGTTCGCGCAAGGGCAAGGCGCCCACCGACGTTCGCCCCCAGCCGGTTGCCGCCCTCCCTGCGTCCGGAGCAGCACTTGAGGGCGTAGTGATCGTTCCCGACGACGACACCGAGGACGGCTTCGCCGCTCAGGATGACCCCCCGACCGGCTTCCACGATCCCACGGCGTCGCCGCACACTTCTAGAGTGGAGTAATGCTCGCCGCCCTCCGCACCCGCCGCTGGCAGGGCTTCACCGTCGTTGTTCTCGTTGCCATCATCGGTTTCGGATTTCTGAGTCGCTGGCAGTGGCAGCGAGCCGAAGAAAAGCGGGTGGCCCAGCAAGCACAAACCCTCGCCGAGCAGACTCCTGTGGTTCCGAACGCCGACGAGACGCTTCCGGAATTCACTGCGGTCAC
>NZLD01000028.1 GCA_002694095.1 Micrococcales bacterium
AGGTTGACGGGCAACTCGTCAGCGCCAGCAACGCCACGTGGAGATGCACTCTCGGCGGATCACTGAAGTGTGTGTACAAGCCGCAAGAGGGAGAACGTCCACTGTGGGACTTTCCCGACGGGACCCTAAGTGGCCGGGAGGTCGCCGCACATCACGTCGACCGAATGTTGGGGTTCGATCTGATTCCACCGACCATCTGGCGAGACGATGGACCAGCGGGTCCAGGCATGTGCCAACTGTGGGTCACCGAGGACCCCGCGCACAGGCTCGTCGATGTCGTGTCGGCCAATGAGGTCCCGCCGGATTGGCACCAGATTCTCAGCGCCGAGGATGCATCCGGTCGCCCGGTCGCCTTGGTGCATGCGGATGACCACCGACTGCAACATATGGCCCTGCTCGACGCTGTCATCAACAACGGGGACCGAAAAGGTGGGCACGTCATCACCGACGACACCGGACGGGTATGGGCCATCGACCACGGTGTGTCCATGGCGAGTGAACCGAAGCTGCGGACTGTTCTGTGGGGGTGGGCCGGGGAATCGATCCACGCCCAGGACGTGCGTCGGTTGCAGCAACTCTTGACAATCCTGGAAGACGATGACCGAGGCGCCAAGGATGGGATGTCCGTTGCCGAACTAGCCGCATACGTGAGTGCAGAGGAGTTGGTTGCACTGACGGCTCGCGTGCGGGCCTTGATTGACTCGGGGCGTTACCCGTTTCCACACCAGGAGTGGCCCGCCATTCCCTGGCCGGTCTTCTAAGCGCGCACCGCTGCATTGGGCATGCCTGAGTAGGCTTCCTGCGTGGAGTCATGGTCGGCACCTATGCCGCGCGCTCTGCGCGGAAAGGGAAAACCACTCGCCCTTTTCGATACATCGACCGGTGTTGTTCGGCCGACTGCTCCCGCGCCACACGCGACGATGTACGTGTGCGGAATTACCCCGTATGACGCAACACATATCGGTCATGCGAATACCTATGTTGCTTTCGACATGATCAATCGGGTGTGGCGAGACGCAGGGCATCAGGTGCGATACGTCCAAAACGTCACAGACATCGATGACCCCTTGCTCGAGCGGGCCGTCGCCACCGGTGAGAACTGGAGAGAGATCGCCGACCGTGAGACAGCTTTGTTTCGTGACGATATGGCCGGTCTCAACGTATTGCCCCCCGATCACTACATCGGCGCTGTGGAGTCGATCCCATCCGTCGCTCGCAAAGTGATGCAATTGCAGGAGTCCGGGGACGTCTACGCTGTCGGCGACGATCTCTACTTCCGGGTGAGGAACGACGAGCGCTTCGGGTCCATCGCGGGCTTGGACGAAGACGACATGGTGGCTGTCTTCGCCGAACGCGGGGGAGATCCGGGGCGGGCAGGCAAGGAACATCCTCTGGATTGCCTCGTGTGGCAGAACGCACGTCCCGAAGAACCGGCCTGGGATACGCCGCTGGGACACGGCCGACCCGGATGGCACATTGAATGCGCCGCGATCGCCCTTGACTACCTCGGTCCCACCATCGATATCCAGGGAGGGGGCTCAGATCTTGCATTTCCTCACCACGAAATGGGGGCATCCGAGGTGCATCGATTGACCGGCGAATGGCCGTTTGCGCGGCATTACGTGCACTCCGGGATGGTCGCGTGGCAGGGACACAAGATGAGCAAGTCCCGAGGCAATTTGGTCTTCGTCTCGCAGTTGGTCCNNGAGGGAACCGACCCGATNGCGATACGGCTAGCGNTGCTCGCCCACCACTATCGAACNGATTGGGNCTGGACNCCGCACGGACTNGAAGGGGCNCGTGANCGGCTTCAGCGCTGGANAGNNGCGAGTCAACTGCCGTACGGCCCGCCCGTCGATCCNCTGATCGATCGAGTCCGGGNGGTTCTCGNGGATGATNTGCGCACGCCGTNTGCNCTGGATGCGGTCGATTCNTGGGTTCACACCGCCCTCACCCGNGGCGGGCAGGACCCCGCGNGCCCNGGCGAGATGGCCACGTTNGTGGACACCCTTCTGGGCATTCGGCTGACGTGATGATGCACAGANCGTGNAGGGGAGAGCGACATGGCTGAACGGGTAGCGATCGATCCAACAGCGTGCCCGGCATGGTCGACGCTACGNCACGAGGCGCATCGAATNCGTNANGAGTCCATTCGGTCACTNCTTCNNANNGACCGAGAATTNCTGNGAATCAACGCAGCCGNAATGTCCTTCGACTTCAGTCGACAGCGACTCGATNCCGCTGNGNTCGAATCTTTGATCGNNCTGGCTGAGCAGACNGGTGTCNGGCAANCCATCGATGNGATGTTCGCNGGTACCNNGGTGAATAGCACCGAAGGCAGGGCGGCGCTGCACGTGGCTCTGCGNGGCCGGCCGNGTGATTCGTTCACCGTTGACGGCGANGACGTNTNNGNTGCCGTGGAGAACGTCGTGGGACGCATGGAAGTGTTCGCGGATTCCGTGCGATCNGGTGCTCACCGGGGCGCCACCGGGGAGCGCATCACNGANGTNGTCAATATCGGCATCGGGGGCTCGGACCTCGGTCCAGCGATGGCGTATCAGGCGCTGCGNGCCTACCGCGACCCGAACATCACCTGTCATTTCGTCTCCAATGTCGATCCCGCAGACATCATCGATGTGCTCAGTCACGTGACGCCCGAGAAGACTCTGTTCATCATCGCGTCGAAGACATTCACCACTGCGGAGACGATGATCAACGCTGAGTACGCCCGNACCTGGATTGTTCACCACCTTGGCGACAGTGCTATCGGTGCGCATTTTGCCGCGGTGAGCACCGCCGAGCAGCTCGCTGACGACTTCGGGATCCAACGACAGAACGTCTTCGGGTTTTGGGATTGGGTGGGCGGTCGCTACTCGCTGANGTCCGCGGTAGGCCTGTCCACCATGCTCGCGATAGGCCCGCTGCGGTTTCGAGAACTGCTNGACGGTGCTCGAGCNATGGACATTCACTTCCGCGACACAGCNCTNNCCGACAANGCCCCGGTCCTGATGGGNCTGTGCGCNGTNTGGAACCGGAACTTTCTTCAGATGTCGACGTCCGCGGTACTTCCCTATAGNCGTGATCTCGCTCNNCTGCCGGCGTATCTGCAGCAGTTGACTATGGAGAGCAATGGCAAATCNNTNNGAANTGATGGNTCACCGGTCACCTATGNCACCGGCGCCATCTACTGGGGCGANCCNGGNACGAATGGCCAGCATTCNTTCTTCCAGTTGCTGCACCAGGGGACCGATGACGTCTGCAGCGACATCATCCTCGCGGCCCGACCGACNTCTTCGGATAGGCAGTCCGGTNGCCAGATCGACGACCAACACGACGTCCTTGTCGCNCACGCGCTGGCCCAGGCCTCNGTTCTNTCCGTNGGCCTGACACGTGAAGANGTGGCCGCAGCAGGTGTCAGCGAGGCTCTCGTGCCCCACAAGGTGATACCGGGAAACAGGCCGGTCAGCGTGATCATGATGGATNNACTCACGCCCTTTGCACTCGGNGCGTTGCTGGCCGCCTACGAGCACAGCGTTNTCGTGCAGGCCGCTNTATGGCAGATAAANCCCTTCGACCAGTGGGGNGTGGAACTCGGCAAGAAGGTNGCCNGCGGNATNGTGGACGACATTNACCAACNGCAGGTGGACGANCCGGAACTCGACCCGGCTACCCGCGCATCNCTNGCTGCNNTCTTGGTNCGTCGGGACCAACCTNGGTCCTAGAACCCCACGCGANCGGCTGGCCGGGNGTGGNNGTCAGTCGACGTTACGCCGTTTGAGATANCGCTCGAATTCCCGCGCTATCGCCTCTCCACTGGCTTCGGGGAGCTCGGTCGTGTCGCGAGCCTGCTCCAACTGNCGGACGTAATCGGCGACTTCCTCATCGTCCTCGGCAAGCTCGTCGACACCGACNTCCCATGCCCTCGCCTCTTCCACCAAGTCNCCGAGTGGGACCGGGATGTCNAGCACGTCNTCGATCTTGCGCACGAGGGCNAGNGTCGCTTTAGGGCAGGGCGGTTGACCGACGTAGTGCGGCACAGCCGCCCACAGNGANATCGANGGCACCTCGAACCGCTGACACGCTTCNTGCAGNACNCCGACNATGCCCGTGGGGCCCTCGTAATTGCTTGCCTCGAGCGCGTACGTNTCCATCAAGGTNGGNTCCGACGTCGATCCGGTAACGGGAACAGGTCGCGTGTGCGGGCTGTCCGANAACAGCGCCCCGAGGGTGACGACCANGGAGANNTCCAATTCCGCCGCCAGGCCGAGAATCTCNCGNGTGAATTGCTGCCAGCGCATGTTCGGCTCGATGCCCTGGATCAGNACCACATCNCGNGGAAANANGGGNNCACGAGCCAANTAGATGCGCGTGGTNGGCCACTCAAGTTGNCGAANGCCCGCNGAGTCAACGCTGATGTCNGGACGATTNACTTGATAGTCGTAGTAGTCCTCAGAGTCGAACTCAGTGATCANTTCCGCACCCCACACCTCGCGNAGGTGGGTGATGGTGGNNCTGGCCGATTCNCCAGCGTCGTTCCATCCNTCGAAGGCGGCGATCATGACGGGGTCGCTCAGGGTGGGNATCCCGTCAAACTCGATCATTCGNNCTCCCCGNCAGCATCTGGATGTTCGAGCACAGTCTCCACTAGACCCGCCACCAGCGCCGGCCATTGCAAGGGAACGTCGTGGTGGGCTCCACTCCAACGTTGACGATANAAGCGCGATCCGAGTNGATCGATCGCCGAGCGACGTGCCGCTATCCAGGCCTGNGCGAGAGATTCGGCGGGATCGGTTGAACTGGCGGANTCNGATGNATTNGNGGAATCGGCTNGTTCCGTCGGNGCCGGAGCCGTGGNGAGGGTCCAGGACTCNCGGTTCACAGACGACAACCCACGTGGGTCGGGTCGTCGCCGCGATATCGGGANGCGGGTCGTAGGCGAANAGGCCGTCNAGNACGGCCATGTGTCGGTCNATCCCCAGACGAGTGAATGCACGCCCATCCTCGTCGACCCGGAACGTCGGGGCCAAAGCCCGTTGGAGGTCGTCACTCCAGTAGTCCGCGAGATCACCTGATTCGATGGCCTGCCACAACGCGGTCTCAGCGATTCCCAACGCCGGTGGACGAAGCGCTTCGCGCACCTGCTCAGCAGACCTGTCCGAGGTCACAAGATGACGAGGCCCGAAGATGCCGCCATCNATNAGCANGGCCGCTCGCACGCGATCGGGAAACGTCGATGCCGTGTGTAGGGCGACCGACGCTCCCCAGGAATGTCCCACCACGACCGCTTCTGGCACGCCGGCCTGGTCGAAGATCTCGATCACGTCTTGGGCGAGACGAGGAATGCTGAAGTCGGATTGTGGCGTGACCTGTGATCCGGAAGCCTCACCGTGGCCGCGCTGATCAACGGTGATGACTCGCCTTCCTGCCAGTCGGGCGAGGACGGGACCCCAGTAGTGCTGTTGCTGGGTCAAGCCGTGCAGCAGCACAACCGGCAGGCCGGAGGTCTTGCCATTGTCATGGTCGGTGAAGACGGCTTCGGCGCCGTCGGACAGGGGCACTCGCATCGTGCGAACGCTATCGCCACGAACACCGCCGGAAGATGATGCCTTCTATGCTCCGCCCTCATGATGGATCGCTCCCACGCACCTGCCGGCGTCTTGGTCGACCTTGACGGCACGTTGGTCGATAGCGAGCCGGTGTGGTGGGAAGCGCAAAACGAGGTCATGACCTCGTGGGGGAGCTCCTGGAGCACAGCGGATCACACCCACTGCCTTGGAGGGCCGCTCGAACGCGTCTCGGGCCACATGGCCGAGCGCATCGGTCCTCAGGCGCGGCCCCAGGAAATCGGACAACAGCTGCTTGTGGCCGTGGAGACCAGGATTCGATCGCAGCGCCCGCGATGGCAACCCGGAGCCGTGGACTTCCTGCGAGCCTGCCGACGTGCAGCGATTCCTACCGGATTGGTGACGGCTGCCTGGCGGAGCCTGGTCGATGCCTCTCTTGAGCGGATGCGCGTCGACATCGGCGCCGAGCCCTTCGACGTCGTGGTGACGGGGGACAGTGTCAGCTCCGGTAAGCCGCATGCCGAGCCCTACGAGACCGCAGCGCGTGCGATCGGTGTGGCGACACGCGACTGCCTGGCGGTGGAAGATTCACCGACCGGCGTGCAGTCGGCCCTCGCCGCAGGATGTGTGGTGGTCGCGGTACCGCAAGGCGTGCGCATCGACGGCTCGAGCCTCCTGATCGTGGACAGCCTGGAAAACCGGCAACCACAAGATTTGTGGCGGGACGCTCGACGTCACCTACGGCTTGACGCGTGAGGCTTCGGGGCGCAGCGGACGTTGTTCGCGCAGTGCGGGCGTCACTCAGGTAACGCCGGCATTGGGGGTGTGTGTCCGCCGAACTCTGGGCAGGCGTCCTGGAACGAGCACCACTTGCACAACGCTGACGGGGTAGCGGTGAAACCGTGGATGGCGGCGCGAGCGATGGCGTCACTCAGAGCCATGATCTTTCGTTCCGTTGCGCGTAACTCGTCTTCGGTGGGCTCGTAGCTGATCCTTTGCCCGTCGCCGAAATACAACAACTCGAGGCGAGCCGGAATCTGATCTGCGGTCCGCCACCACAGCAGGGCGTAAAAGCGCATCTGGAACAACGCTTTCGCCTCAAATCCTGCCCCGGGGCTGCGACCTGTTTTGTAGTCCACGAGGCGGACAAGGCCGGTGGGAGAAATATCGACCCGGTCGATGTATCCACGAAGCGACAGCCCCGTGGGCAGTTCCGTGGAGACGCCCATCTCGCGCGCGTGGGGCTCAACGCGACGCGGATCTTCGAGAGTGAAGTACGCCTCCAGTAACGGTTGAATAGGAGCGATGACCGCGTCCGCAATATCGGTGGGTTCCTCGAGGTTGATCCCTTCGGCGAGGATCTCCGCGTCCTCGGGTGCCTCAACACGCATGCGATCCCAATGCCTCGCAATCAGGGTGGTGGCCTTGTCGGATGTTCTCTGTTCCGCCGGCACCGTGAACAACTCCTCCAAGACTGAGTGCACCAGGGTTCCCCGTAACGCGGCGGCCGAGGGTCGCTCTGGGAGTTTGTCGATAACGCGAAGTCGATACAGAAGGGGACACGTCATGAAGTCGTTCGCGCGCGACGGCGATAACGACGGAGGGAACACGCTGGCAACTGTACGACCGCCCGGGGTGTGTGCCGGCGTGCGTTCACGATGTCGCGCGCACGATCCGGTACGCACGATCCGGTACGCACGATCCGGTACGCACGATCCGGTACGCACGATCCGGTAC
>NZLD01000029.1 GCA_002694095.1 Micrococcales bacterium
ATGAGCGCCCGCGACGACGGAGCCGTCACCCCCACCGCAGGAGCAGTCACGTTCACCGCCACGCCACTACCCGGGCAAGAACCACCCACCAGCCTCATCACCCAACCCACACTCTTCATCGACTCAGAGCCGTATGGGTGCTGGCGCGTCGTGATGTGTTCGAACTAAGGGCGTGCCCTTCGGACCTATAAGGCCCTAGGTCGCCCTTCACTTCCCTCAGACGGGGAATAGCAGTCCGTGAGCCTTGCTGTCGTAGACCATCGGGTCCAAGCCCTTCTTGCCAGCGAACTTGTCCCAAGCCCCTGAGGGCCACTTCTGGACGTACTTCTCCAACTGCGGAAGGTTGTTAGTTTCACCAGTTTTCGCGTCACGAACCAATAACCTTCGCCCCCCTAAGGACGGGAGGAAAATGCTCCCCCAATTGGACTCGAACCAATAACCCTTCGATTAACAGTCGAATGCTCTGCCAATTGAGCTATGGGGGATTGTGAAGCGCGCAAAGGCTACCAACCGTCTCCTTGACTAGATGCCGAGGGATGCCCGGATTTGCTCCAACTCTGCATCCGCACGTTCCCGCATGGCCGGGCTTTCCGGATCGAGGCCTTCGTCGAAAACGACCGACCATCGAATGTCCCCGACATCCCCGTCTGGAGAGCGTCGGGCCACGAAGAAGGCACCGCGATCCCCCTCCAGGGTTCGATACTCCGAAACAATGACGGTGTCGGTGACCCGGTCACGGACTGCGGCAGGGATGTCCCGAGCGTCATCGACACGGATGCGAAGGCGTCGTGCCAGACCATCGTCGTCGAAGTCGATGACGAATTCCGGCTGCTCCCAGGTTCCTTTCGTCACCCGTTGCCACTCGATGCGCTGGCGACTCCGTTGCTCATACAGCGCGGCATCGGTCGCGACGATCAACGAGCCATCCGGATCCGCCTTGTCTCCCACCCCCCAGGAGATCACCCGCTCTCCCGGCCGGATGCCCACCCGATCACGAGCCTCCGCGTCGAGTCCGCTTCGACGAAGCCTCACGCGGAGCCCACCGCTTCCTCCAGCAGGCTTCGCCGGTACTGCTGGAGTGCCTGCAGATCGTGCCCGAGGCGCTGCTGCTCCTCGGGGTCCTCGGAGCGTTGCAGGCGACCCATCAGATCCTCCATGCGACGACCGGCATCGATTTCCAGTAATCGCGCGATCACCCCGGTGGCGTACCGCGACCCTTCACCGTCCATCGCCGGCAGCGGTTCGACAGCTAACTCGCGCACCAGTGATCGAACCTCATCGTCGGGACATTCCTCAAGCACCGCATCGATCCATTCGAGTCCGTCACGCCCGACGTGCGGACCACCGGCGGCGGTGATCGCTTCGTGAACACGAACGGCGCGAGGGTGCGAGTACGCCGGCGTCTCCACTGAGGCGTACCACTCGGCGACAACACCGGGGTGCTGCAGTGCGCACTTCAACGCTTCCCGCTCGACCACGAGCGCCGGGTCGCCGGGTCGCGACGCCCTCGTGGCAGCGGGTGTGGACGGTCCCGTCGGCGCCGATCCGCCCACGGCTTTCGTCACTTCCCCAACATCCATACCGATCCACCCGGCCAGGCGGCGCGCATACTCCGGCCGTAACGCCGGATCGCGAATCTTTCCCACGATCGGCGCCGCATCTCGCAAAGCCGCGACTCTTCCTTCCGCAGAATCCAGGTCGTAAGCAGCGATCGTGGAACGAATAGCGAACTCGAAGAGCGGTACCCGGTTGTTCACGAGCTCTTGCACCCCAGAGTCTCCGTGACGTAGACGAAGATCGCACGGGTCCAACCCGTGCGGCTCGACCGCCACGAATGTTTGCGACACGAACTTCTGATCTTCCGCGAACGCACGCATAGCAGCCTTCTGCCCGGCAGCGTCCCCGTCGAAGGTGAAGACGACCTGCCCCTTCATTTGATCGTCGTCCATCAGCAAGCGTCGCAGCACCTTGATGTGATCGGCTCCGAAAGCGGTGCCGCACGTCGCGACGGCAGTCGTCACTCCGGCGAGGTGGCAGGCCATGACGTCGGTGTAGCCCTCGACGATGACCGCCTGTTGGTTCTTCGAGATCTCCCGACGGGCCAGGTCGATGCCGTAGAGCACGTGGGACTTCTTATAGATCGGCGTTTCCGGAGTGTTCAGGTACTTGGGGCCGTCGTCGTCATCGGTGAGTTTGCGCGCCCCGAAACCAACGACGTCTCCGCCGAGATCGCGGATCGGCCACACGAGCCGTCCGCGAAACCTGTCGTACACACCACGGTTGCCTTGACTGACCAGTCCCCCGGCCAGCAATTCCTCGTCGGTGAATCCCTTACCCCTCAAGAAGTTAGTCAGCGCGTCCCAGGACGCTGGAGCGAACCCGACTCCGAAGTGCTCGGCGCTGCTGGCGTCGAACCCGCGGGATTTCAAGAATTCGCGCCCGGCTGCGGCGGCGGGTGACTNNAGTTGTTCGCGGTAGAAGGTGGCCGCCGTCTTGTGGGCCTCAACAAGTCGCGTCCGTACGCCCTGCTGGCGGTTGATGGCGGCGCCACCGTCGACATAGCGAAGTTGCACACCGGTCTTCTCCGCCANCTTCTCGATGGTCTCCGCNAACGACANGTGATCCATGCGCTGGACNAAGTTGATGACGTCTCCACCTTCGCCNCAACCGAAGCAGTACCACATGCCGCGGCTNGGAGTGACGTGGAAACTCGGNGACTTCTCGTCGTGNAANGGACACAGGCCCTTGAGGCTGCCNCCTCCNGCCGTCTTCAACGTGACGTATTCGCGAACNACATCATCGATGCTGGCGCGTTCGCGAACGAGGGCAACGTCCTCGTCGCGTATCCGGCCGGCCATGGCCTGATCTTAGGTTCGCCTCCGGCTCCGCGCGTCAGCGCACGAGCCGTTTATGCCACTGCACGAGGCTGACATCGGTCAGGCTCGCTACCTGGTCGATGATCACCCGGAACCGCTGTGAGTCGGTCTCTGCCCGGGCGAANGCGTCCGCCATCGAGGGCTCNAGNGNTCGCCCCTCCTCCAGNGTCAAGGCGTGCACAAGNTCGGCGATCATCTCTCGCTGCCGCGAGTACTCGGCGTCGGCACCGGGCCGGCGCATCACGAACGCCGCGGTGATCGCCTTCATGACNGCGACTTCGGCNCGCACCTCATCNGGCACGACCAGGTCNGCCGCGTAGCGGGTCANCGACGCGTCNNCGTANGTCATCTGCGTGGCGATTTGCGCCGTNACACAGAAACGACCGATGAGGTAGCTCGTGAATCGCTTCAAGGTGACCATGTCCCGNTGGGAGCCGGAGAAGGACTCGGGCCAGTACTCCAGGGACGTCAGGCGCGCNATCGCTTCGGCTANTTCATCGTCGCTGGCNGACGGAAGGTANTTCTCGCGCGCAATNGCGACAACCTCATCGCNNGCGTCGGCATCGGCGAACAGNTCGACGTTGATNAGNCCNACGTGCACCGCNTCCTCGACGTCGTGNACGGANTAGGCNACNTCGTCGCTCCAATCCATCACCTGCTCCTCNAGGCAGGTGCGTCGGTCCGGTGCACCGCGGCGCACCCACGCGTAGACNTCTGCNTCGTCGGCGTAGTAGCCGAACTTTCCTTCCAGACCNNCGCCNCCGTCACCGCGTGGCCACGGGTATTTGCACGAGGCATCCAGACAGGCGCGGGTCAGGTTCAAGCCGACGCTTCGGTCACGATCGTCGTCGTGGACTTTCGCCTCNAGGCGAGTCAGAACCCGAAGGGTCTGAGCATTTCCTTCGANNCCGCCGATGGAATCNGCGAGTCGATTGAGTTCTTCNTCCCCGTTGTGACCGAAGGGTGGGTGGCCGAGATCGTGNGCCAGACCGGCGACTTCGACAACGTCGGGNTCACANCCGAGNGCTTCTCCGAGTTCGCGCGCGATCTGCGCGACCTCGAGNGTGTGGGTCAGTCGNGTTCGCGGGAANTCNTCCTGGCCGGCGACCATCACCTGGGTNTTNGCCGCGAGCCGCCGAAGCCCNGCNGAGTGAAGCACCCGCGCCCGATCCCGAGCGAAGGGACTNCGAACGGTNTCCTTNACCGGTTCCTCNGCGAGCCGTGCGGTGTCGTCGCCTGAGTAGCCGNGGACAACGGGNGTCGANGTCACGGCTCGACCTTAACGAGCAGCGTCCACGCTGCGTCGTGAACTGTGTAGTGATCTGCGNGGTNATCTGCGTGGTAACAGGTGCTGCTGCACTACCCACCGCTGACNGATANTTCGGCTTCCGCCANCNNACACGCCGACTGCTCGTCGATGAAGGGCGTATCGAGCCATCNCTCGGGCAGTGTGGGAGCACGNCCGCCGGATGTTCGACCGCGTGGNCCCGAACCNACNTCAGTGTTGAACTCCTGATCCCCNTNGATCTGNGCGAGCAANGANTCGAGTTCTGACAAACTCGCCACCGTNCCCAGCGCCTGACGAACGGGNTGNGCNACNCGGAAGCCNTTCAGGTACCACGCCATGTGTTTGCGGATATCGCGACATCCNTTGNTCTCGNCGTAGTCCGNACACAGCANTTCCGCGTGCCGCCGAAGAGTTNGCAGCACCTCATCCAACNTGGGTTCCGGGGGCAACNGATCGCCTCGGAAAGCAGCCNCCAAGTGNCCGAACAGCCACGGACGGCCGAGNCAACCGCGACCNACAACNACNCCGTCCGCACCGGTCTGCTCCATCATCNGCATGGCGTCCGACGCCGTCCAGATATCTCCGTTGCCCAACACGGGAACACCGAGCGGGTCGAGCTCCTCCTTCAGGCGCGCGATCGCTAACCAGTCCGCGTGACCGGAATACATCTCTTGGGTCGTTCGTGCGTGCAACGCCACCCACGAGACTCCCGCCTCGGCCGCGGTTCGCCCCGCCTGAAGATAGGTCAGGTGGTCATCGTCGATGCCCTTGCGCATCTTCACCGACACCGGGACGCGACCGTTGGCGGCGTCGACGGCCGCATGGACGATCGACGCGAACAGGTCTTTCTTCCACGGCAGGGCGCTCCCCCCTCCCTTGCGGGTCACCTTCGGGACGGGGCATCCGAAATTCATGTCAATGTGATCGGCGCGATCTTCGGACACGATGATGCGCACGGCAGCAGCCATCACCTGCGGATCCACTCCATATAACTGAACGGAGCGCGGGTATTCATCCTCCGCGAAGGACACCATGTCCATCGTGGCGGCGTTGCGTTCCACCAATGCCCGACTGGTGGTCATTTCCGAGACATACAGCCCAGCCCCCGATTCCCTGCACAGTCGGCGAAACGCGCGATTCGTGATTCCGGCCATCGGAGCCAACACCACGGGAGGGTCGATGACGTGATCCCCGACCTGCAGGGGTAAAGCGATCCGCTCGCCAGGGTCGGACATCAGCACGCTCATGGCCGTCAGTCTCTCAGGGCCAACGACAGGGTGCGAAACTTCCAAGACGCGCTGTGACCCACGTCACCGTATCCTCTGTCCATGGTGAACTCTCCGAGCGTCCTGGTTGTCAGCAATACGCCCGTCGGCCGGCGCGTATGTGAACTTCTTGAGATGTCAGGGCTGGGCACCATTCACCTTGAGGAGCCGAGTGATGCGGAACTGCGGGAGGCCCTGACGCGCGAGATTGAGGGCATCGCCGTGCTCTTGCACGACGACGTCAAAGTGTTGCGCTACTCCCTCGCCGCCCATCACATTCAACCCTCAGCCAGGCTTTTCGCCACGATGTTCGATCGCACAGCGCGTGAGCAACTTCGAGGCCACGTCCCCAATTCCGTTGTCTTATCCCCTGCGGCGATCAGCGTCCCGAGTCTGGTCGCCGCCGCTATCCACCCCGAGGCCGCTGCGATTCGGCGGCGCGGAACCCAGGAAGAGAATCGCTGGGTGTCGGTGACGCCGACCGACGAGAATGACGTCACTGTCACGGACTATTTCACCCCCGAAGGCCTCAAACGATACGGACGTCTCGGACGCCTGTCGGGGCAACTGCGCGCGTACGACGCCGGCACCAAAGTCCTCTTGGCCGGAATCATCGGTTTGATTTCCATCATCATTCTGGACACCATCGTTGGTCTCCAGCACGCGCACTTCCTGCGGGCCTTGTACGACGCGACACGAACCACGGCGACGATTTCCGCTCCTGCGTTGTCCGATGACGAGCCGTGGGTTCTCGTCTGGGCAACCATCGCCGCACTCTCCGTGCTCACCTTCACCGCGATGTTCGCGGCCGGCATCGTCAACTACCTGCTCTCCGGTCGACACGTCGCGCTACTAGGACGACGGGTCGCTCCGCGTTTCGGCCACGTCATCGTTGCCGGCATGGGTCAGGTGGGGTTGCGATTAGCTGAAGAACTCCGCGCCCTCGGGGTGGCCGTCATCGGGATCGAAGTCAAGCCCGACGCCAGGACCCTGCAGCTCGCACGTGCCGGCGGGATCCCGGTCATTGTGGGCGATGCCGCCTCGCGGTCCACTCTCAAGGCTGCTCGCGTGGAAGAGGCTGAGGCTCTGATTGCGGCAGGGTCCGCGGAATGGGACAACATCGCCGTCGCTGTCTCGTCGCTGGCGATCGCACCGAATACCCGACTGGTCATTCGCGCCGGAACCGGTGACGCAATCGCCGAAACTCAATCCCTCTTCGCGATCGGAGCCGTCGTCGACGTCAACGGGCTCACGGCCTCCTTCGTGACCAATGCGATGACCGGGCTCGAGCCCTACTTGATTGTCTCATCGGGGGAAGCCGATCTGGCGGTGGATAGCTCGGGCCGAGTCACCCGAAGACTAGGGGCTATCACCTTCCGTGGCGGGGCCGCGTAGCCCACGGCGGGGACTGTTATTTCCCCAAACCACGCCGACCATTGAGCCGCCGCTTCCGCTGAATTCCCCCATTTCTCTGCTATTTTCAGCCTCGCTGACAATCGTTTTCATTAAGGAGAGACATGAATCGATCTGAACTAGTGTCCGCAGCTGCAGAGCGCGCCGGAACGTCCGCCTCGGCGATGGACGCGGCGCTCCACGCCATTCAAGATGTGGTGACGGACGCCCTGACCAAGGGTGAGAAGGTGACCATTCCCGGCTTCGCCACCCTCGAGACGGTGCAAAGAAGTGCCCGCGAGGGCCGCAACCCCGCAACCGGCGAGAAGATGCAGATCCCTGCGCGCACCGCCGTGAAGATTTCCGCGGGAACAGCGCTGAAGCGAGCCGTCAGCTAGCTCGACTCACAACGTGATGGGGGCCGCCTTGCTCGTCAGGGCGGCCCCTTCTCGCGTCTTGGGGCGACCCGCGTCTTCAGGCAACGGACCCGATCTCGATAGGCAGGCCGGACTATTGCGCCGGAAGCCTTTCGCCCAGCCATGAATAGATCTGGTCCAGCCCGATGCGCTCTTGTGTCATTGAATCCCGGTCACGAACGGTGACGGCCTGATCCTCGAGTGAGTCGAAGTCGACCGTCACACAGAACGGAGTGCCGATTTCGTCCTGGCGTCGGTAGCGGCGGCCGATTGCTCCGGCATCGTCGAAATCGACGTTCCACGTCATCCTCAACATCGCCGCGAGGTCCTTCGCTTTCGGCGAGAGGTCTGCGTTGCGGGACAGGGGAAGCACCGCAACCTTCACCGGCGCCAATCGCCGATCAAGCCGCAGCACCGTCCGCTTGTCCACTCCCCCCTTGGAGTTGGGAGCCTCATCCTCGTCGTAGGAATCGAGCAGGAACGCAAGAACCGCCCGGGTCAGGCCCGCCGCCGGCTCAATGACGTACGGCGTCCAACGCTCGTCCACTTCCTGATCGAAGTAAGAGAGGTCTGTTCCGGAACTGTTCGCGTGCGTGGTCAGGTCGTAGTCGGTTCGGTTGGCGATGCCTTCGAGTTCCGCCCACTCGCTTCCGGCGAAGAGGAATCGATACTCGATGTCCACCGTTCGCTTGGCGTAGTGCGAGAGCTTTTCTTTCGGGTGCTCGAAGAATCGCAGGTTGTCCGGGTTCAAGCCGAGGTCGATGTACCAATCCCAGCGATTCTGCAGCCAGTACTCGTGCCATTCTTCGTCCGTTCCAGGCTTGACGAAGAATTCCATTTCCATCTGCTCGAATTCACGGGTCCGGAAAATGAAGTTACCGGGCGTTATCTCGTTGCGGAAACTCTTCCCGGTTTGCCCGATACCGAAGGGTGGTTTCTTGCGTGCCGAATTCATCACGTTCAAGTAGTTAACGAAGATCCCCTGGGCGGTCTCTGGTCGCAGGTAGTGCAGGGCGCCTTCATCCTCCACCGGCCCCACCATGGTGCGAAGCATTCCGTTGAAGTTCTGCGGCTCGGTGAAACTCCCTTTGGTCCCGCAGTTGGTGCACACAATCTCCGCTAAACCCTCAGGTGGCTCATGACCGTGCTTCTCGGTGAACGCTTCGATCAGTTGATCCGCCCGCCAACGCTTGTGGCACTGCTTGCACTCGGTGAGCGGATCGACGAACGCATCGACGTGACCCGACGCGACCCACACCTGCGGGGCAAGGATCACCGACGAGTCGATGCCGACCACGTCGTCGCGCCCACGCACCATGTGTTGCCACCACTGCCGGCGCACGTTTTCTTTGAGCTCGACTCCCAGCGGGCCGTAGTCCCAGGCCGAACGGGTACCCCCGTAGATCTCCGACGACGGGAACACAAATCCCCGACGCTTGGAGAGATTGACGACGGAATCTACGCGGGAAGCCACGAAACGCTCCATTTCCGAAGCGCCTTGCGCGCTTCCACTCCGGCTGGCTGTCGGCGGACGGGGACGAGTGTACGAGCCAGCGCTCCATCGGGGTGCTGGCGGTGCGCTGCGCGTGAGCGCCTGCCCTCAGGCCTGCCCTCGGACCTGCCCTGAACGTCCATCGTGAATGTCCGTACCGGTCACCGGCGGGACGAAAGCCGCCGACGCCGATCCCAGCCCGACGGCGTCATGATCGGCTGCGAGCCCGCACGCGAACGATTTCGCCTCACCGGCTTCCTGCACTACAGCCGCCTCGTATGCCGTTGGCTCATCGATCGCGGCAGATAGCAAGGGAATGACCTCGGCCTTGACCTCGAAGCGGGACAGCGCCTTTCGATACGCACCGATCCCCTCCCACTGGGTGGTGAGTGTCACGAGCTCGGCGTCGTCCGTGGCCTGTCCAATCCAGCCGCGGTGGAAGCCTGTCGATTCAGCGAGCACCGCGAGCGCGGCGCGCATCCGGGTAAACCACTCGTCGCGATCCTGCGTGACACGAAATCGGGATTGAACGAGCAAAGGGGCCATGTCCCCCAGCACACTAGGCTCCTTCACAGCCACGACGCTAGTCCAGGCGTTGGGTATCTGCGAGGGAAGAGATGGCCGACAAGAAGCGCCGCAAGAAGGGCGACCTGCCGCCCGGCGTGAAAGGCCCGAATCAACCCCCCGCACAACAACCTCAAGCACGCCCACCCTCGGGTCAATCCCGACAGTCACTCGAGCGTGCCAGCATCCCGATCCTGACCAAGCTCATGGCTGTCCCGCGATGGCTGATCGTGGTGTTGATGGGTGCCTTTCTCTTCCTTGGGCTGATCCAAACCGGCTCGCTGTCCTGGCTCGGCGGGATCTTCCTGCTGATCGTCGGAGGCTTTCTCGGCTGGCTACTCGCGCTGTCCTGGCCGGTACTGACGCCCGGTCGGCGGGCCACGCGGCTGATCATCGTCGTGGCCGTCCTCGGACTTGCCGTGCTGAAGTTTCTCGGCCGCTTCTGAACTTGACAATCATTTTCATTAAGGGCACCATGCCCACATGACTTCACACAAACTTGCCCTCATAACCGCGGCCGCATTGGCCTCCGCTGGATCCCTCGTCGCATGCTCGAGTTCGGACGACTCCACGTCCTCTGAGGCCACTGCCTCTCAGGCCGCGACCGAGGAAGAGACTTCATCGGTGGAGGAGGAAGCCGATCCCTCCTCCACCGATGATGCATCTACTGACGATGCGAGTGAAGCGGAATCGAGCAGTTCAACCGTCTCGGTGGTGTCGACCACCACTCAGTTGGGCAGCGTCGTCGGCGACATCGTCGCCTGCGCCAGCCCCGACTCCACGGCAATAACGCTCATGCCGATTGGCACAGATCCGCACGACTTCTCCCCCTCATCAGACCAGGTCGCTGTCATGGTGACGTCGGATTTGGTTGTCGCCAACGGCTTGATGCTGGAAGCGGGCCTTGAGGATGCACTCGAGAACGCCGCCTCAGACGGAGCCACCGTTTTGGAGGTCGCTCCCCTCGTCGACCCGATTCCTTTCGGTGGAGGGCACGGTGACGAGCACGGCGATGAGCACGGTGACGAGGACGAGCACGGCGATGAGCACGGCGACGAGCACGGCGACGAGCACGGTGACGAGGACGAGCACGGCGACGAGCACGGTGACGAGGACGAGCACGGTGACGAGGACGAGCACGGCG
>NZLD01000030.1 GCA_002694095.1 Micrococcales bacterium
CCGATGTTGGACGACACCGCCGATGACGACATGTGCGGCGTGATGGTCAACAAGGTGTTCCCGATCAACGACAAGTGGCACGAGTTGCCGATGCAAGCCTTGAGTGGAATCCCGAGTGTGCGCGCGGGTGATTCTGTGTGGTGGCACTGCGATCTTGTGCACGGGGTGGCGCCGGTGTTCGATCAACAAGGCTGGGGCAACGTGATGTATATCCCGGCCGCCCCGTGGTGTCCGCGCAACCGTGAGTATGCGCCGATCGCATTCGACGCGTTCGCCACCGGGTCAAGCCCGAGCGACTTCCCAGCGGAGCACTACGAGCGCCAGTGGCCCGATCGCTTCTCGGTCGGAGAGTTGAACGATCGCGGTCGCCGCGGGTTCGGCCTCGCGGACTAGGCGGCACGGGAGCAGGACATGGCGGAAGTCTTCGACGGGATCGACGAACGGCTAGCCGAGTGGATCGCGGCACAACCGTTGTTCTTCGTTGCCACCGCGCCGATGTCGGCAGACGGGCAAGTCAACTGCTCACCCAAGGGACTACCGGGCACGTTCGCGGTGCTCGACGAAAACGAGGTCGCCTACCTTGACCTCACCGGCAGCGGAGCGGAAACGATCGCCCACGTGAAAGAGAACGGCCGCATCGTGATCATGTTCTGCGCATTCACCAAGCGTCCCCAGATCGTCCGGCTGCACGGCACCGCCCGAGTGGTCGAGGCCGGGAGTGCGGAGTTCTCCGAACTAGCCGATCGGTTCGCCGACTACCTCGGCGCCCGCTCGATCGTGCGCATCGCCGTGGACCGGGTGTCCGACTCCTGCGGTTACGGCGTCCCGGCAATGGAGTTCGTTCGCGAGCGCGAGAACCTGCCCTTAGATCACGCGAAGCGCGGAGCCGACGGACTCGAGACCTACCGGCAGGACAACAACACCGTCAGCCTCGACGGCCTGCCCGCGCTGCCCTAGACGCACTCGTTGTCGCCTCTTGGACTCACCGACACCGGTGAGCCGAGCATGGATCGACGCTGTGCGGAATCCGACTGCGCCGTGGCCTGATTTGCAACAATCAACCGATGGGAACAGTGGGAGGGTGCGACAGCATTGGCGGCTGCCGAGTCGCGATAGTGGCGTCATGACCAACCCCGTTGTGGTGCGCCGCGCCACCGTCGACGATCTGGCGGCGGCTTCCCGGATCAGTGTCGAGGCATACGTCGGCGCCGGGCAACTCGATGATGGCCCGAACGGCTTCTACGGCACGGTGCTCGCCGACACCGGATCCCGGGAGAGCGACGCGTTGCTGCTGGTGGCCGTTCGGCGGGAGCAGGTGGTGGGGACGGTGACGATCTGTCCGCCGGCGTCACCGTTTCGGGAGATTGGCCGCGACGGAGAAGTCGAGTTCCGCTTCTTAGCTGTCGCGCCTGAGGCGTGGGGGCACGGCGTGGGGAAGGCTCTCGTGGCGGCGTGCGAGGATCACGCGCGCTCGATCGGGTCGAATCGACTCGTGATCTGTGTCCGGGACATCAACGCAGCCGCGATGACGCTTTATGAACGTCACGGTTTCCAGCGCCTGCCCGAGCGCGACTGGCATCCGGTTCCCGAAGTCGCCCTCTTAGCTTTTGAGAAGAAGCTGAGCTGACAGGTCAGCCAGCCTGCCGCCGTTACGCCTCGGGCGTGCGAGCCAGGTGACGTTCCCGCACCGCGAGGAACAAGGGAAACGTGAACGCGATAGCGGTGACGAACGAAGCCACGACATACACCCAGTACCAGCGAATCCCCAGGCGACGACCCTCGATGATGATGAAGATCGATGCGGCGGCTGCGACGATCAAGAGATCGATCGACAAGGAACTGACCGCGGGGTTCGCGAACCACGCGGCGAAGAACGTGTCCCCACTCGGTTCGACGACATTGCGAATGTTGAACCACGCGGTCCCGACCAGCCCGATAGCGGCGACAACGAGGTAGAGCCAGAAAACCCCGGGCGGGCGCGCGGGCGGTGTCGAGCCACCATCAGCAGATGCGTTCATGTCAGGTGAGTGTAGGTGGTCACGGGCTCCCGTCGTGAGACCCGCAATCCAGAATCACGTTCGAGAATCACGGACGACATTCACGAAGGAGAATCAGCAGCCACGATCGACCCTGCCGAAACGGCGAGACCTTCGTACACTGCCCGCATGGGCGCGGTCTTGGTCTTCGATGGTGACTGCGGTTTCTGTACCGCTTGCGTGGAATTCACTCGGCGATGGATCCGACCCCGAGTCGATATTCAACCGTGGCAATTCCTGGATCTCGCGGACTATGGGTTGACCGAAGAGCAGTGCGCGGAAGCGGTGCAATTCGTCGCCACCGATGGCCGCATCCACTCGGGGAGTCGCGCGGTGACCGGCATGCTGCGAACAGCCAACCGCCCGTGGCCGTGGATCGCTGCACTTGCGGACGCCCCGGGAATCGCACCTATCGCCGCGTCCGCGTACCGCCTCGTCGCCCGCAACCGCTACCGGCTCCCCGGATCCACACCCGCCTGCGCCGTGTCACCTCAATGAGTACCGCCACCGACGACTCGAGTCGTTTCGGTGGCGTGTCACCCGTGGCGCCCCCGGTCCCGGGGCCGGTCATGTTCGACCAGCGGTGGGAGTCGGTGTTCTTCCTGCATTGGCCGGTCGATCCATCCGATGTCGCGCCCTTCATGCCACCGGGAGTCAGACCGGATGAGTTCGACGGTGCGACGTACGTCGCGCTCGTTCCCTTCCGCATGTCGGGGGCCGGCCTGGGGCGAGACCACTCGATGCCGTGGTGGGGGACGTTCGTGGAGTGCAACGTGCGTATGTACTCGGTCGATGACGAGGGCAATCACGGTGTGGTGTTCCGAAGCCTGGAAGCCTCCCGGCTCGTCACCGCACTCGCAGCGCGCTGGGGTTACCGGCTCCCCTATGCGTGGGCGTCGATGAGCGTTCGCCAGCGGGGTGATCACTGGTGGTGGCGATCTGAGCGACGACACCCGCGCGGGGGAGGGTCAATGGCCCTTGAGGCCCGCGTCGGTGAGCCGGTGGAGCCGACCGATCTAGAAGTGTTTCTCACCGCGCGGTGGGGCCTGCACTCCCGCGCGGCCGGTCGCACCTGGTGGACTCCCAACCAGCACCCGNCGTGGCCCCTGCACACNGCCGNNGTGCTTCACCTGGACGAGGACCTCGTCCACCGCGCGGGATTCGACGCGCGAGCGGAGTCGATGCTGCGNCCNCTCTTCTCACCNGGCGTCTACACNACNTTCGGNNTNCCNCGCGCCCTGTGATGAGTCCATCCCTGGTNNATGGGNTGTTGGGATCANGGCNTCGTGCCCAGCGCNCGTATCCAGCCGCGCGGCGACTAGATGCCGCTTACTAGCCGCGTTGTCGGGGTTACTTGGGGTTACGCAGTGAAAGCGGAGATCAGTGCGTACGCGACACCGACCTGCACGATGACGGCGAGACCCAAGAACACTGGCCACGGGTTCTTCTTGAACTCTCGAGCAAAGGGAGTGTCTTGTTCCTCCGGGGGAATGCTTTCGGACAGCAACTGAAGGCGGCGGATGGTGCCCAGCGATGCGACGAGCAGCCACAAACCGATAACCACGGCGCCGACGATGCCGGCTGTTTGCGCCTTCCCGTCCAGTGACGCGGCCGCCATCAGCCCNAGGGTGAANAGCAANATGGTTGCGATCGTCGTCANGCTGATAAAGATGACTTGGTCGCGNACGTAGTGTACGAAAGAGCTGGAATTCATGNTGTCCTCCCAATCGAAAGTCAACGGCGGGCTGCCGGTGGAAACCACACTAGTGATCTGGTGCATGTGCGTGGGGGCCTTTNGGTAAATCGANCTCGAGCCACGTATCCANCAGAATCACGAAGAATGCGAGAGGGANTGCCGAAACCATGACGGCACCGTNGTCGGCGCATNNATGATCATTGAGCANCTCCATCAGTCGGCCAGTCGCTCGACCTCTTCCCATTGCTGATTGCCGTCGAGTTTCTCGCAGTACTGNTCCACNCCCGACCAGGCGCGNTCCCAGTCGGCNNGTGTCTTGCTCGCGCGGTGAGCCCCCGATGCCCTCAGCGGNGTTTGAATCGCGTACCCGTCGATCGTGATGGGTTCGCCGATGGCAGCCTCAACAGCCNAATCCCACGCGCGTGCCGATTGCGTCCACGGCCTNTCCGCNTCGGTGATGAACTGATTGGTCCGCTGNGCGGCCTCGTCTCGGAACTGCTCGAGTTCCATGACTCCCGTGTCGCAGACGACCACCCGCAACTCCACGGCCAATGCNGCTGCTCGCTGCTGACTGGACTCCTGNCCCTGCGACTGCCACAACAGGAGAAGAACAATGACGGCCANACCCGTNACCACGCCCGCCNCGGCGAGGACAACGAGCCATGNTCGATCCNTCATGGGGCTCCTCGCACGAAGCGGTATCGGTGAGANTGNCTGAATCTAACGCCGCCGCACGTGGCCTGCCCGTCGAGCTCGTCCAGCTCATCGCNCGTGGCGNAACNAGGNAGTTCGCGCCGNCANAGGCNCCCTGCCCNTCCGGGAAAGTCAGCCGCAGCCGCACCCGGAGCAGCCGCAGCCGCCGTTGTTGGCTAGTTCCAACTCATCTTTCGCGTCTTCGGTTTGAGTCTCTGGATTCGTCATACGGATAAGGCTACGGCACAACTGGCTCGGTCGCGTGGGCACGCGCGCGGAAGTGTGCAAGACCCGTCAATGCCCTGCCTGCGCGCTAGATGGGCCAAGCGAGCGCAAACATCACCAAAGCCGACGCCCCCAGGCAGATGGACAGCCCGACGGGATCGCCTGTGGACGGCACGCTAACTGCCTTTGCGAGACGATGACTTCGACCCGGGTTTTGGTTGTCAGCGTCTGTGTAGTTGTCCGTGTGCCCGTAGAGGGTTCAACTCGTTGGGCGTTCTGCTGGGCACCGTGGTGGTGCACGGGCCGACGTCCACCTCCGTGTACCGCGGCGCAGCGGTTACGTATGTGGTCTGCCGTGACGCCCTCTACGTGCCTGCGGTCTATTCCGGATCCGGGGAGGGCGTGGCTCTTGGGTGAAACAAAACCGAGGCATTTGTTTCACTTGCGCGTTTTCGCGCCACCTACTGACGGCGGTGTTTTATTGTCTTCCGGCTAGCCCGTTGTCTATTCGAGTTCAAAGGAGTGAGTGCTTGTGAAGGGGTTCTGGGGTCGTCTCGGGGCGGCCGTTGGTGTGCTTGCGCTGTTACTGGGTGGCTTGGTGGGTGTCGCCGCACCCGCGAGCGCATACAAGGGAAATGCTTGGCTTGACTGCGGGGATGGCCGCATTATTTTTGCAAGCATCGACGGACAAGGCGGCGGAAAGTGCGGCGTGCCTAGGGAGCAGGTCACGATTATCAAGGAGTGCGGGGAGCTGTCAGAGGCTGAGTGCCCTCTTGTGGAGGCCAGTCAGGAGGGCCAAGAGGTTGAGTCGACTCCTGTGTGCTGGGAGGCCGACGCGAGTAACAACTGTCCTGTGGGTAACGCGTTGCGGTTCGACGCCCCCGCGTACGCGATGGTGGGTGTGCCGCTCACGATGAAGGCGTACGCCTCGTGGCGCCCTGACGAGAACTCTCCTGCGCAGCCGACGAACGGCACGGCGGTTATTCGCGTCGATGGTGAGGACTACTCGGGAGTGGAGTTCAAGGACGGCGTCGCTGAGTGGCGATTCATCCCCGAGACCCCGGGCGTGAAGGACTTCACGGCCTCGGGCGTGGTGTTCTCCGGCTACTCGGGCGCGGACGCCTACATCGACACGGTCCCTGCATCCGTGCAGGTGCTGCCGTACGACCCGGACGCTTTCGCCCAGGCCCTGAAGCGTAAAGCCGTGGAGGCTGGCGAGAAGTACACGATCGTCGACAAAGACCAGGCCCGCGCGGCGCTAGCCAAGCGCCTGGAGTGGAACGTCTCCGATGACAGCGAGGACGTGTGCGCTGTGTACGAGACCAAGAAAGGTGCCGTGAAGGCCAAGTTCAACGGCGAAGGTAAGTGCACGGTCACCTGGCTCGATCCGAAAAGCGGCGACGAAGGCAAGTTCACGTTCATCGCGAAGAAGTAGTCCCCTCTTTCCCTGACCTTGAAGCGGCCGCCCCACACCCACGGGGCGGCCGCTTCGGATTACCTGAGAGCGCTGCATCCAACTGAGAGACCGACTCAGGAGCTTCTCCGGGAATCCGGGGACGGCGGCAGAATTCTCGGTGCGCAGAGACAGTTCGGGTGAATCGGTGAAACTTCGAAAAAGACGCAATGGTGACCTCTTGCCGCACTAACATGACGAGCGTCGGGATCGACGAACTCGCAGGCTCTTCCCGCGTTTTCTTGCGTGTGAAACGAACGAGAATATTGAGATAGGAGTTGTTAATGGAACCGAAAGATATTCAAGCGAGGCGTGACTTCAGCCTTTCCTTGAATTTTGGGCTTATCTTTCTTGCTTTCGTAGTGGCGAACGCGTGGGTGCTGCAGATGAGCACGTCATCGGACCTGGGAAGCGCGCAACAGGTCGCGATGACCGTTTTCGTTGTCGTCGTGAACTTCATGATTCTTCTCGGCTTCGACAACGCCGTCCAATCCTGGAAAGCCATAAGCGAGGATTTCGGCAACGACGAGTCGAAGTGGGCCGAGCTGCAGCGAGGTGGCCCCTACGGCCTGTTCAGAGTCATCGTTGCGATCGTGCCTGTCGCCGTCACGATTACGACAGTTATCGCAATCTTTTCGTAGTCCACCTGAGGGGGAGTGGGTCAGGGATACCCAGTCCCCCTCAAGGGCTACCCGGTACCGCGAAAGCAGAGGGGTATCGCGACCGAAAAACCTAGGGAGCATTGGTGAGTTCGTCCGTGGCAAGTCGTCGCTCTCGCGACGTTGTGTTTCATTCAAGCGTTTCACTTGGTAGAGGCAGTACTTGGATATCTCCTGAGTTCAGCGAATCACGCAAACGTTGTCGATTGGGCTGGACTGGGCGCGCAAGACGGCGACGTTAACCAGATTTACGAGACGCTCGCACTCATTTCCGACGTTTATGGTCTGATGGCTGTCGTCTTCCTGATGTTCGGCATTCTCTTGTACCGGGGGCAGTACCTGTCTGGCGTGCGTTTAACTGGCACCATCACGTCGGCCATCATGTTGGTTCTTCTTCTCATAGCGCTCTTGGAGAACGCTTTCGGGATCCCTGATACCGATCTCTCAACCCATGGTGACGACGTCTTGAGGGTCCTGTTCGCTGCCTTGCTTTTGGCTGGTTTCGTGTCCTTGTTCTTCGGTAAATCAGCGAAGTGGGTTAACGAGCACCGCAACTAGCAACACGTGGGTGGTCGCGAGACCACCATCACCCCCTTGATGACGACGCCCCGCCCTGAACCGGCGGGGCGTCGTCACGCTCAACAACGGCTTCGTTCGGCTACGAAGGCGCATTAAGGCCTAATGCGAAACGCTCATCGGCCCATGGAAGGAGCACACATGCCCTTTAGAAGTGCGACCACTCTTGTTCCACGAGGCTTATTTCTGGATTGGAGTTTCCGAACTGAAACTCTCGGGCACACTCATGGAAAAGCGACCCATCCATGACGGATTCGTGCGTCGTCATTCCCTTGTCGATCATCAGCAATAAAGCGGCGGCTCCCTTACGATCAGGCGCCTCTTCTCGGAGTCCTTCGCTTTCGTTCAATGATTGGCGGGCTTGTTCGTAGATGACCTGTCGGGCCTCTTCTTGATCCAGGTCATTGACCAGCATCGTGGAGAAGTAGTGAGCTCCTCCTTCGACCATCCAGCGCGTCGTGCTGTCTTCGGCATCTCCTGCGGCCCGGCACTCTCCCTCTTCCTCTAAATCCTGTTGAAATGCGTGATACAGCTCATGCAAAACAAGGAGCTCCGTTACTGACGCAGGCTCCTCATTGCGAAGACTGTCCGTGAGCCCGATTCCCACAACCCGCGTCTGAGGACACAAAGCCCGCATATGGGACGCGTCACCGCCCTCTTCGAGGTAGCGCCGATAAATCATTGATTCCTCGGCACGGTACCCAGCATCTGTGGACATGCACTCGTCCGCTTCGAGCCATGCCTCGAAATCCGCCATGAGTGAGTCGATCTGCCCGTCATCAAGGATTCTCTCGTGCACGGAGGCTTCCGTTTCTGGAATCTCTTGGGGAGGTTCGATTGGCTCGCCGACGTCGTACACGAGCATCAAGACGTTGGAGACTCGCGTGTCCATCTGCTGCTCAGCCAGGTCCACCCAACTTAAGAGCACGTCGTCTTCGACGCTCGACGCGTTCAGAAGTGTGACTGATGGCGACTGTTGGGGTTCTTTAGGCTCATCAACCACCGTCTTCTCTTCGGGCTGGGTCGGATCGCTTTCCTGCGTAGCAGTCACCTCATCCGGGGACGCCTGCGACGAAGCCTGATCCTCACTTTGATCGCTCGTGGTCTTCTCACCCGATCCGCAGGCGCATAGCAGCGCGATAATCATGGTCAAAGACATGGCTTGGACGACCCGCCTCATACGCGACATCGTAGGGGTGCTCTCGTCATTGATCGATGCTTCTTCTACAACAACCCTGCGTGCCGTCGTGGTTCGTGACGGGGATCTCGTGCCACGGGATGTAAGCCAGTCGTCGATACACAGGTTGACTGCCAAGAGTCGATCATCGGCCTCACAGGGGCAAAGAGCGCCGCGCGACCCTCATGTCTGAGCCTTCTCGAAAATCTGATGATTGTTCACATACTCGTAACGCAAGTGACGCGACATGATCCTGCGAGGCTTGTAAGTTCCGCTAGCACACGTCGACGAAAGGCTTGGCATGAAAATCATCATCAACGTGCGAATCACGCAAGGATACGAGAAGTGGGTGGAGCTGTTTCATTCCGCGGACGCCGTGCGCGAGGAATACGGCGTGACCGTTTTGGCTTACGGCCACGACAAAGACGACGAGTCCAACGTGTACCAGGTGATCGAAATTGAGTCCATGGAAAGAATGCAAGAAGCGATGAGCAACCCCGAACTACAGAAGATGCGAACAGACGCGGGAGTTGACCTGGACTCGCAAAAGATCACCTTCTTGGTGGAATAGACGCAGATCCCCTAGCGAGGGAGCAGACGGGATCGACGGCGCAGCAAGCGTCTGTGTGAAAACGCAGTTCGTGGTGGGCCCAACCGGACTCGAACCGATGACATCTTCCTTGTAAGGGAAGCGCTCTAGCCAACTGAGCTATGGGCCCAGGCGGAGGCTACCGATGGTGA
>NZLD01000031.1:0-17545 GCA_002694095.1 Micrococcales bacterium
CGCCAATTCACGGACGAAACGAAAACGCGCCTCGAAGAGGTTCTCGGTGACCAGGGCGGCTCCATCGGCGATCGCATTCAGAGCGATGAACTGCGGCTGAAGATCGGTGGGGAAACCTGGATACGGCAACGTGACGATGTCGACCGCCCGTGGGCGTTCACTCATCTCTACGACGAAACCATCGGAGCGTTCCTCGATGCTTGCGCCCGCGCTACGCAACTTGTCCAGGGCGAGCGTCAAATGGGCTGGGTCGGCTCCAAGAACGTCCACGCGACCTTGGGTTATGGCCGCCGCGACCGCCCAGGTGCCGGCGACGATGCGATCTGGAACCGTTCGATGGGTCACCGGGCGCAGTTCCGGGACACCATCGATCACCAAGGTCGATGTGCCCACACCGTCGATCTGCGCACCCATCTCGATAAGCATCAAGCAAATGTCGACGATCTCTGGTTCGCGCGCCGCGTTGTCGATCGTGCTCCGGCCGTGGGCGAGGACTGCGGCCATCACCAGCGTCTCGGTCGCACCCACGCTGGGAAAGTCCAGCCACACGTCCGCGCCGGTCAGCTGCGCGGACGTCGCCACCAGATAACCGTGCTCGTTGACAACGTCGACACCCATCCGACGAAGTCCCTCGATATGAAGATCGAGCCCACGGGATCCGATGTTGTCTCCCCCGGGCATCGCGACATCGGCCTCACCGCAACGAGAGATCAATGGCCCGAGGACGCAGATGGACGCTCGCATTCGACGAACAAGGTCGTAGTCGGCTCGATGATCAAGGCGCTCGGGAACGTCGATCTCGACCACCCCGGCCGAAGTGTCCCACGTCACGGTGCACCCCAGCCTGCGGAGCAATTCGGCCATGATCTCGACATCAACGATGGCGGGGACGTTCGTCAGTGTGGAGGTTCCCGGCGCCAGCAAGGCGGCCGCCATCAACTTCAATACCGAGTTCTTGGCTCCGCGGACCGACACGCTTCCGTGCAACCGCTGCCCACCGGTCAGACTCAGAATGCCCTGATCACCCGTGTGCACTTCCACCGGTGAATCGTACGAGCGCCGGATCAGTGCGGGATCGGCCCTCCTGCCCTAGGGTCAAGGCATGGTCAACCTGACGCGGATTTACACCCGAACCGGTGACGACGGCACCACGTCCCTTGGAGACATGAGCCGGACCGGCAAGAACGATCCGCGGTTGCGGGCCTACGCGGATGTCGACGAGGCGAATTGCTCTTTAGGCGTCGTTCTCGCGCAACCAAGACTCGATGACGACGTCCGGGCGCTGCTGTTGACCATTCAGAACGATCTGTTCGATGTCGGGGCCGATCTATGCACCCCGGTGATCGACGAGCCCGAGCACCCGCCGCTNCGCATCACCGACGCGTACATCTCCGCTCTCGAANCCGCGTGCGANGANTNCAACGAGCGACTCGAGCCGCTGCGCTCCTTNGTTCTTCCCGGAGGCACNCNGNCNGCGGCNTATCTCCANGTNGCNNGGACGGTNGTTCGACGGGCGGAGCGAACGACCTGGGCGGCCCTGGACACNTACCACGGCGGCATGAACCCGCTGACGGCNACGTATCTGAACCGGCTGAGTGACCTGCTGTTCATCCTGGCGCGCATCGCNAACGCCGGAGATGACGTGCTGTGGCAGCCGGGTGCCCGCCCCTGAAGATGCGCATCACCAGGTGGACATAACCACCTGACGGGCACGCACGCCTACGAAAGCCCCTTGGCTGCTCCTGCGACGGTGATCCGGGTTTCGGCGCGCTTGAGAGCAGAGGTGTCCTCGGTCTCGTCCCCTGCCGCCTGAGCACGGGACAGGGCCGCCTGCGCCCGCTCGAGATCGATGTCCTCGGCCAACTCGGCGACCTCGGCAATGACGTTGACCTTGTTGGAATCNACGGAGAAGAAACCGCCGTGCACGGCGACNATNATNTTGTTGCCGTCNGACTCCTCNATGCGGAGCGGACTGTCCAGCAACAGCGCCAGCACCGGCTCGTGGCCGGGCAGGATTCCGATCTCACCCTCCGGTGTCTTCGCGACGACCGACTTCGCCTCGCCCTGCCANAGCANGCGCTCGGCTGANACCACGGCGACTTCCAGCGTGGAACCTTCGGCCACGGTTACTTCTTCTCCAGTTCCGCGGCCTTGCGCTCGACGTCTTCGATACCACCGCACATGNAGAAGGCCTGCTCGGGCAGGTGGTCGTAGTCGCCCTCGGCAAGCTTCTTGAACGAGGCAATGGTCTCTTCAATCGGCACGAACGAGCCNGGCTGGCCNGTGAAGGCCTCGGCCACGAACATGTTCTGCGACAGGAAGCGCTGGATGCGGCGCGCACGGCCGACGATGATCTTGTCCTCTTCGGAGAGTTCGTCGATACCGAGGATCGCGATGATGTCCTGGAGGTCCTTGTAGCGCTGGAGAATCTCCTTGACGCGAGCCGCGACCGCGTAGTGCTCGTCACCGATGTAGCGCGGATCCAGAATTCGCGAGGTGGAGTCGAGCGGGTCCACCGCCGGGTAGATACCCAACTCCGAGATCGGACGCGACAGCACCGTGGTGGCGTCGAGGTGGGCGAAGGTCGTCGCCGGCGCCGGGTCGGTGAGGTCGTCGGCGGGGACGTAGATCGCCTGCAGCGACGTGATCGAGTGGCCGCGGGTCGAGGTGATGCGCTCTTGCAGCTGACCCATCTCGTCGGCCAAGGTCGGCTGGTAGCCCACCGCCGAGGGCATGCGACCGAGCAGGGTCGACACCTCCGAACCGGCCTGCGTGAAACGGAAAATGTTGTCGATGAACAACAGCACGTCTTGCTTTTGCACATCGCGGAAGTACTCCGCCATGGTCAACGCAGCCAACGCGACACGAAGGCGGGTGCCCGGGGGCTCGTCCATCTGNCCGAAGACCAGAGCGGTCTTCTCGATAACCCCGGATTCGGTCATTTCCAAGAAGAGGTCGTTGCCCTCACGGGTGCGCTCNCCCACACCGGCGAACACCGACACGCCGCCGAAGTTCTCCGCGACGCGGTAGATCATCTCCTGGATAAGCACGGTTTTGCCGACACCGGCACCGCCNAACAGNCCGATCTTGCCACCCTTGACGTACGGGGTGAGCAGGTCGATGACCTTGATGCCGGTGGTGAAGACCTCGGTCTTCGACTCCAGCTGATCGAAGGCGGGCGCCTGGCGGTGGATGCTCCANCGCTCGCTGATGTCGAGACTGGCCGCATCCACATCNAGCGGCACGCCAAGGGTGTTCCAGACGTGGCCCTTGGTGACGTCACCAACGGGGACAGTGATGGCNTCGCCGGTGTCCTGCACGGGGGCACCCCGGACNAGACCGTCGGTCGGCTGCATCGAGATNGCTCGCACCATGTTGTCACCGATGTGCTGCGCGACCTCNAGGGTCAGGGTNTGAGCCCCGCCACCCTCGTCACCGCTGTCGAAGGACACATCGACGGTCAGTGCGTTGTACAACTCGGGCATCGCCTCGACGGGGAACTCCACGTCGACGACCGGGCCTGTCACGCGGGCAACGCGCCCGACGCCGGTGGTGGTCTCAGTCGTTGCGGTCATCTCGTTCCTCTTCCTTCGCTTNCGTATTCGTTGGTCTTACGCCGAGAGGGCGTCGGCGCCGCCGACGATCTCGCTGATTTCCTGGGTGATCTCCGCCTGACGGGCCTGGTTGGCCTGACGGGTCAAGGAGCGGATGAGCTCCTCAGCNTTATCCGTCGCAGACTTCATGGCTCGTCGACGTGCGGCGTGCTCGGAGGCCGCCGACGTCAACAGGGACAGGTACACCATCTGCTCGATGTACCGGGGAAGGAGCGCGTCGAGGACACCCTCCGAGCTCGGTTCGAACTCNTACAGCGGGAAGGGCATCCCGGACTCNTTCGGCTCGATGACCTCATCCACGACCTCCAGCGGGAGGATCCGGCGCACGCGAGTCTCCTGGGTACCCATGTTGATGAAGTGGGTGTAAACGACNTGGATCTCGTCGACTCCACCCTCCTGGTTTTCATCGCCGTAGAAGGCAGCCAGCAGATCGCCTCCGATGCGTTTGGCGTCCGCATAACTGGGCTGATCGGTGAATCCCGTGTACTCACCGCCCATCTCCCGACCGCGGAAGCGGTAGTACGACACGCCCTTGCGACCGACGACGAACGGCAGGACCGTCATGCCCTTGTCGTTCAGGTTTCGGGTGAGGGCTTCGCCTTCCTTNATGCTGTTGGTCGAGTAGGCGCCGGCGAGACCTCGNTCGGCGGTGATGATGAGCACGGCGGCCCNCTCCTGCTTNTCCGCCTTGGCCGTCAACGGATGCTTGGAGACGTCCGACGCATGCGAGGCAGCTGCAGAAACCGCGTCGACGAGTTGGGTCAAGTACGGCATCGACGCGTCTAAGCGCTGCTGCGCTTTGACGATCCGAGATGACGCGATCAACTCCATCGCCTTCGTGATCTTCTTGGTCGCCTGGACGGAACGGATCCGTCGTCGGAAGACCCTCAGCTGTGCACCCATGAACTAGCCCCGCACCGACCGAGTGATCTGCGTTGGATCGACATCTTCGTCCTNGATNGCCTCTACCGACTCGTCGTTGACCAGCAGTTGTCCAGANGANGTGGANAACTGACGCTTGAATTCCTCGATGGTGGCTTCCAACACGCTGACGGTGTCGTCCGACAAGTCAGAGGTGCTGCGAATGGCGTCGAGAATCTCCGCCTTGTTGCGATCGACGTAGTCCAAGAACTCGGCATCGAAGCGACGGATGTCCTCNACCGGNACGTCGTCCAGCCTGCCCGTCGTTCCCGCCCACACGGAGATGACCTCGCGCTCCATGGCCTGCGGCTCGTACTGCGCCTGCTTNAGCAGTTCGACNAGGCGGGAACCGCGCTCGAGCTGTGCTTTCGACGCAGCGTCGAGGTCGGAGCCGAAGGCGGCGAAGGCCTCTAGCTCGCGGAACTGTGCGAGGTTCAACCGCAANTGGCCGGCCACCTTCTTCATGGCCTTCGGCTGCGCTGAACCACCCACACGGGAAACGGAGATACCGACGTTGATGGCTGGGCGCACNCCGGAGTTGAACAGATCGGACTCCAAGAAGCACTGGCCGTCGGTGATGGAGATGACGTTGGTGGGAATAAACGCCGAGACGTCGTTCGCCTTGGTCTCGATGATCGGCAGACCCGTCATCGAGCCACCGCCCATTTCGTCGGAGAGCTTCGCGCAGCGCTCCAAGAGGCGACTGTGCAGGTAGAAGACGTCACCGGGGTAGGCCTCGCGGCCGGGGGGACGACGCAAGAGCANGGACACGGCGCGGTANGCCTCCGCCTGNTTGGACAGATCGTCGAAGACGATCAGCACGTGCTTGCCNCCGTACATCCAGTGCTGGCCGATNGCNGATCCNGTGTACGGGGCCANNTANTTGAAGCCCGCGGGGTCNGATGCNGGTGCGGCCACGATGGTCGTGTACTCCATCGCGCCGTANTCNTCNAGNGCTCCCTTGACGGACGCGATCGTCGAACCCTTCTGCCCGATCGCCACGTAGATGCAGCGAACCTGCTTGCTCGGGTCTCCTGACTTCCAGTTCTCGCGCTGGTTCAAGATCGTGTCCAGACACACGGCGGTCTTGCCGGTCTGGCGGTCACCGATGACGAGCTGACGTTGTCCGCGGCCGATCGCCGTCATCGCGTCGATCGCCTTGATGCCGGTCAGCATCGGCTCCTTCACGGGCTGACGCTGGACGACCGTGGGGGCCTGCACNTCCAGGGCNCGGCGATCTTCNGCTTCGATGGCACCNAGCCCGTCGATCGGGTTGCCCAGCGGATCGACCACNCGTCCGAGGAANGCGTCGCCTACCGGNACGGAGAGNACTTCNCCGGTGCGCCGTACNGGCTGCCCCTCTTCGATNTGCGCGCCGTCGCCGAGGAGCACCACACCGATCTCTCGAACGTCGAGGTTCAGNGCNACACCGAGCAGTCCTCCCTCGAACTCCAGCAACTCGTTGGTCATCGCCGAGTGGAGGCCTTCGACGCGGGCAATGCCATCGCCGATCTCCGTGACGCGACCAACTTCTTCTCGGGCGGTGGACGGCGAGTACGCCGCGACGTTCCGCTCGATCGCATCCCGGATCTCTTCCGGCCGGATCGTCAGCTCCGTCATGGTGTCCTGCTTTCCTTCGTCGGGCCCGCGGTGCGGGCGGTGTGTGCGGTCGTTGTTGTGGGGTCGTTGTTGTTGGGTCAGCCCAAGACTGCTCTGCGGGCCTGTTCTAGTCGAGATGCGACGGTGCCGTCGATGACCTCGTCGCCNATGGTCACCATGACCCCGCCAAGCACGGCGGGATCGACGGCGACGTTGAGCCGTACGGTCCGGCCCTTCAATGAAGACAACGCCGCCGCAAGACGACGGGATTGCTCCTCGGNNAGGGGGGCTGCCACCCGCACCTCGGCCACNACTCGCTCGCGCTGCCGGGCAGCGAGTTCGCACAGGGTGTCGATCGCNGCGTCNAGTCGCTGACCNTGCAANCGNCCGACGGTCGACTCCAGCACCTCGCGGGTTGCCGCGGTCGCCCTGTCGGACAGAAGGTCGCGCACGATGGCGGCCTTGGTCTGCGCCGACCGCGCCGGGTCACCCAAAGCCATCTGCAGTTCCGCGGAGGCATCGATCGCACGGCCGAAGCGGAAGATCTCTTCTTCGGTGGCATCAAGCGTGCCGTTGCCCTCTGCGACGGTGAANGCCGCCTGCGCAGCGAGCTGCTCGAGNGCGATCACCAGATCGACGTCGTCGGACCACCGATGGTCCACGACATCGGCAACCNNGTCGAGGGNCACAGCGGAGACCTGNTTGGCCAAGATGTCCCGGATCAAGGACTCNCGAACNGANGCTGGCTGTCCGGANTCGGCCANGGTCGAGCGAAGTTGNGCNTTGTCGTCCAGCAGCGCCGCCACGGCGAAGACCTGNGCGGACAACTCNTCGAAGCCCGGCGCTTGCCGGCGGGCATCGAGGGCGGCCGAACANGNGGCGAGGGATTCGCGGCTGGAACCGAGCATCAGTTGGANGCCTGCCTTTCGAGGTCATCGAGGAANGCATCGACGGTCGAGCGAACGCGCGCGTCGTCNGTCANAGATTCCCCGACGACTTTGCTNGCAAGTTCGACGGACAACTCCCCTACCTGCCGGGTGAGCGTGCTCATCGCCTGGGCTCGATCGGCAGCCATCTGTGCTTCCGCCGCAGCGGTGACCTGGGCGGCNGCCTGTCGTGCCTCGTTCTTGGCTTCCTCCACCATCGACGAGCGGTCGGCCTGGGCNTGNGTNCGNATGGCCGACGCTTCCTCACGTGCCGANGCAAGCTGCTCCTTGTACTCCTCGAGTACACGGCTGGCTTCCGCCTGAGCTTCCTCAGCACGCTGCAGGCCACCCTCGATGGCGTCTGCACGCTCGTCGAGTGTCGCNTTGATCTTGGGCAACGCGAATTTGCCGAGAGCACCGAAGACGATCANGAACGCGATCAGGCCGATGATCAACTCATCGANNGGAACGGCNAGAACGCTTGGCATCTCCTCGCTTGCGGCGCTNACTGCTGCCACAACCTTCATTGCCGGAACCTCTCTNGTCAGTGGTCGGGGGGACGTGTGTTCGTCATGGACCGGTGCGTTNCACGCTTNTGNTCAGCGCGCAACGCGNTCGATCACGCTCCGAAGACGAAGGGAACGACGAAGCCAATNAGCGCCAGCGCCTCCGCNAGAGCGAAGCCGAGGAGCATGTTCTGGCGAATCACGCCGTAGGCCTCAGGCTGGCGGGCGATCGCCTGCACACCTTGGCCGAAGATGATGCCGATACCGATACCAGGGCCGATNGCGGCNAGGCCGTAACCGATCGATCCGATGGAACCGGTGAGTTCCGCGAGAAGCGACATGTCGTTTCCTTTGCTTTCCGGGCCGACGGCGGTTTCCGTCGGTCTGGGGTCGTGGGTGGNTATTCAGTTGTGTGCGGGGCACTCGCCATCAGTGCTCCGCGTGCAGCGCGCTCCCTATGTAGACGGCAGCGAGCAGCGTGAAGATGTAGGCCTGCAAGGCCTGGATGAAGGCTTCGAATCCGGTCAGCGCAACGGTGACAACGAAGGACGCCACGGAACCGAGAATTCCGATGACGCTCGCGCTGATGAGGTAGAAGGCGGCGATGCTGAACGTCGCGAGCAGTAGATGGCCCGCGAACATGTTGGCGAAGAGTCGAACCGCATGCGTGAACGGCCGCACGAGGATGTTGGAGATCANCTCGATCGGGGCCAACAAGATGTACATGGGCTTGGGGACGCCCGGCGGGAACATCATGTTGGTGAAGAACTTGAGAGGGCCCTGCTTGATCATGCCCAGCGGAACCCAGGTGAAGTACACGATGAGNGCGAAGGCTACGGGAATCGCGAAGATCGAAGTCGCCGGCAACTGTGCGCCGGGCAGGATCCCGAAGAAGTTCAAGACCCACACGAAGAAGAANAAGCTGAACAGGAACGGGACGAATTTCTCGCCTCCGTGCCCGATGGTCTCTTTGGCGATNCCGTCGCGAACGAAGACNTACCCCACCTCGCCGATGTTCTGGGCGCCGCGTGGGACCANCTTGGGCTTGCGGAACGCGTAGGTGAAGAAACCAACGACAGCGANAACACCGAGGAGCAGCAGCACNGTGACCTTNGAGAAGCCGAACTCCAGGCTCGCCANCTGCAGCGTGAAGATGTCCTCNAAGAGGAAGATCTCGGCACCCGGAGCGGGGAACCCGCATCCAGACATCAAATGGCAATCGGGACCACCCGCGGCGGNCACGCTCGTGGGAGCAGACGCGGAAACGACCTCAGCNAACACTCAGGTCCTCCATCACGTTCGACCCTCCTGGCCTGCATCCACGTTCGTCGCTTGCTCGTGCNCCGCTTGCTGTGGCGGTGCTTCCTGGCGCGCTCGGTGATCGNGACCACGGCCCTGACGCACCGCCTCTTCGCGAGCGAGACCCGTGAAGATCAGGTAGTACGACAGTCCCAGCCCGACGAAGGCACCGATGGCAATNAGCGCCGGTCGGTTCCCCCACCACAAAGAGATCAACCAGCCGATCCCGGCGTACAGAACGATGCCGGCTATCAGTCGACTGGAGATCGTCCAAGCGGCGTTGTCCATTGCCGGGGAAGAGTNCGCACCTGTTGGTGAGGACGACGTCGGATTCGAACGCTGACNCGCACGGTACCAGGGGGNAGCACCCGTCATGANCCGGCCTCCGGGTCCACGTAGAGGACCTTCGTGCGGGCGAAAACCCACACTTCGGCCACGGTCCAGGCGAGGGTGCACGCGACGATCGTTCCGGCGAAAACGCGGGTATNGAACGCGGTGGTGTCGGCGAAGGCGATGATGAGAACGAACAGAACCCCGATCTTCACGAGATAGATCGTCAAGGCAACGGTCATGGCCATCTGTGGGTTGCTCTTGAGTACAGAACCCAGCACGAACTGCCCAACGCTGAAGAAGACCAGAACCAAGACCGTGGCGAACACGCCACCGAGGGCACCGCTGACTCCACTGCTNGCCGCTCCGATGGCGATCCCCACGGCACCCACGAGGGCGGTGGTCAACCCCGCNCGTTTCAGGACCAACGCNTCGACGCTCGGAGNGTCGTTGGTGGNGCGCGGTGGGGCGCTTGCGTCGTCTGTCATCACTNTCGTNGCCGTTGTNCGAAAATCCACGTCCGACGGGGTCGTTGTCCGACGGNNTTTCGCNCTCAGACGCTATCGCACCTGCCGCNAGGTTTCACNCCAAGCNTGGTTNCTCNGNNGCCCCAGNGGCGTGGTCTTCGTCACGATCGNTGTCACNGCCTTCGTCGCGGCCATGATCGCGGCNCTCGTNGCGCACCNCCGATCGACGAGCGTCCNCTCAGCCCAAGGACGAATCGCGTCCGTCGGCGGCACGCAGCGGTCGGANGTCGGCCCGGGTGTGCTCGGTGCTCCCCTCGGCACCCATGGACTTCGACGGGCGCCGCACCAGCCACAACAGGGCACCCAGCCCCACGATGAATCCGCCAGCTGCGTAGGGCCACGGCACGAAGGCCACCGCGACAGCGGTGCCGGCGACGAGCCCCGTCCAGGCGTACATCAGCAGGACAGCCCGGCCCTGCGAATGCCCCATCTCCAGGAGACGGTGGTGAAGGTGCTGCTTATCCGGCGCGAAGGGGTTTCGGCCGGCTCTGGTTCGGCGGATGACGGCCAAGAAAAGGTCCACTAGCGGTATCGCCATCACGGCCACGGGTAGCGCGATGGGCAGCAGGGTGGGCAGCAGGGCTCCGGTGGTCAGAGCGCTCGGATCGACCTGCCCGGAGAGCGTGATGGTTCCCGCGGCCAGCAAGAGCCCGAGGAGCATTGACCCGGTATCCCCCATGAAGATCCGCGCTCGGGTGTAGTTGTGGGGAAGAAATCCCACCGTCATTCCGACCAGCAGGACGCTCACCAGCGTTGCCAGGGTGGCGCGATCGAGACCGGACTCCACGCTGAGCAAGTACGCGTATCCGAAGAAAGCCCCGGCAGCCACCAGCACGATTCCAGCGGCAAGACCGTCCAGACCGTCCACGAAGTTGATGGCATTGATGCTGATAACGACGATCAACACGGTGAACAGCACGCTGGTCACCGGGTCGAGGACGAAAGTTCCTCCGATGGGCAACCAGATGATCGCGATTCCCTGGAAGGCCATCACACCGGCAGCGAGCACCTGCCCCGCGAGTTTCGTGGGTGCGTCCAGTCCCCACTTATCGTCAACGACTCCCAGCGCAACGATGATCGCAACACCGGACAGCAGCGCGAGAGGTGTTCGACCACTGTCGAANACAGCGCTCATCATCGGGAGTTTGCTGGCGAGNATNCCTCCGGCGAGCAGTCCNCCAACCATCGCNAGNCCGCCGAGCAGCGGCGTGGGGGTGTCGTGGACNTCCCGGTCCCGCACCGGCGCCATCACTTTCCACTTCTTNGCNAGNTCTCTCGCCANCGGCGTCAGNAGATANGTGACCGCAGCAGCGGCCACCAGGCACAGGATGTATTCCCGCACGCGCCCTAGTCCGTCGTTCTTTGATCTCGCGGATAGGCGGGGTGACGTTCGACGAGTTTGCTGACTTCGACGGAGATATCGGCTGCCGCCGAGCCATCGGCATCGGTCACCGCGCGGTGGATCAGGTCGGCGATCTCGCGCATGTCGTTCTCNAGCATGCCCTGNGTCGTCACCGACGGTGTTCCCACGCGGATACCCGAGCCCACCGACGGGGGCTGAGGATCGTAGGGAATCGCGTTCTTGTTGAGCGTGATGCGCGCGGCATCGCANCGAGTCTCCGCATCGGCGCCGGTAACGCCGATCGACTGCANGTCGATCAGGGCCAGGTGGGTATCNGTTCCTCCGCTGGTCGGCCGCATTCCGTGCTCGGCAAGCCCCTCGCAGAGCGCCTGCGCGTTACGAATCACCTGGGAGGCGTACTGCTGGTACTCCGGTGTTGCGGCCTCCCGCAGGGCAACGGCCTTNGCGGCGACCCCNTGCATNAGNGGTCCGCCCTGCATCATCGGGAACACGGCCTTGTCCACGGCCTTCGCNTGCTCGGCCTTACACAGCATCATGCCGCCACGCGGGCCGCGCAGAACCTTGTGCGTNGTGAACGTGACGACGTCGGCGTACGGAACCGGACTCGGGATCGCCTTGCCGGCGACCAATCCGATGAAGTGGGCCGCGTCCACCATCAAGATCGCGCCGACCTCGTCGGCGATNNCTCGGAACGNCNCGAANTCNACGAGTCGGGGNTAGGCGGTCGCCCCGCANATGATCATCGTGGGNCGGTGCTCGAGGGCCAGGTCNCGGACNTGGTCGTAATCGATCANNTCGGTGTCCTCGCGCACNCCGTAGGACACNACGTTGAACCANTTGCCNGAGAAGTTGACCGGAGAACCGTGNGTGAGGTGCCCACCGTGCGACAGNCTCATCGCCAAGACGGTGTCGCCGGGCATGGTGAACGCTCCGTAGGCGGCGATGTTGGCGCTGGCACCACTGTGTGGCTGNAGNTTGGCGTGCTCGGCACCGAAGAGTTCNTTCGCCCGCGCGATGCCGATCTCCTCGGCAGAATCGACNTCNGAGCAACCGCCGTAGTAGCGCCGCCCCGGATAGCCCTCGGCGTACTTGTTGCTCAGCGTGGATCCGAGCGCAGCCAGCACCGCCGGCGATGTGAAGTTCTCGCTCGCGATCAACTGCANNCCACCGCGNAANCGATCGAGTTCNCCCAGGATGATNGACGCGATCTGCGGGTCTTCGGACTGCAGAGCACCGAAGTCCGGTCCCCAAAACACGTCCTGNTCCGATNACGTCATCGCTACTCCTGATCGCTTGCNGGTGAGGGTGGTGCCTNCGCCACNGGGTCGGACGGNGATTGCNCCACTGNNGNCACTGTATCCCCGGTTCCCTGCTCGAGCCTGCGCAACACCTCCTGAACCCGCTCGGCGGCGACNGCTCCTTCTCGGGCAATGGACACCTCGGTGAATCGGGCNTCGACGANGGTGCTGGAGAGTTCCGGGTCNTCCTGAGCCGACCACGACCGTTCTCCNAGGGCCCCGACGTCNCACGCGCCNGAGACGTCGTCGCCNAGCGCTTCGAGTGCTTCCTCNATGGTGCGCGGTGCATCTCCTCCGGCGATGGTGGCNGTGCTCGCTGCNATAGGTCCGAGTCGAGCACACACGGCGAGGGTGAACGGATGAAGGGGCATGCGNACCGCCAGCGGCGCACGCTTCGGGTGATCCCAGGCNAGTGTCGGCTGCGGCCGCAACAACACCGTGAGCAAGCCGGGCCAGAACGCCTCCATGAGTTTCTTCGCGACCCGCGGGACTCGTGCCGCAACGCCGGAGACGACAACGGGCGAGGCCACCAGTAAGCCCAAGGGNGTCGACTCGGGCACCATCTTCGCCCGNCGGAGCAATGCCGTTCCNCGCANAGAAAAGGNATCGGTGGCAACGACGTAACTGTTCTCGGTCGGCAAGATGACCANACCACCGCGCCGCATAGCGGCNACGGCACCACCGACAGCNGTTTCCCGGTTGGCTCCGTCCGCGCACTCCCACACCTGGCCGGCGCTCATCGAAGACTCGTCATCGAATTTCCTCGCTNGCCGAANTCAGAANTCGGCTCTGGNGGCAAGGNTAAAGCGTGGNAGTCCGGCCANATCCCGTCTGTCGGTCACACCCGTGAANACACTGGTTCCGGGAAGTCCNGGGATGTGNGTNGCCATGTCCTCATCNATCACGGNCTGGCGAAGGATCTGCAGAACTCCTCCGGNGGGGNCGTCTGGCCCCTGCGTATCGGCGTGCTCGATCNCCAGCAAGCCACCNGGTCGAAGGAGCACCGCCGCTGTTCGCGCGATGCCACGCACCACGTCCAATCCATCGGCGCCCCCATACAGCGCCACCGCCGGGTCGTGATCGCGCACCTCGATCTCGCGCGGGACCATCGCATCGGGGATGTACGGCGGATTCGCGCACACCACATCCACGGNGCCCGCCAGGTGACCGAGGGGCTGACCNGGCNANGCCACTTCCGTGGCGTCCGCTGCTACGACCTCCAGCGAGGANCCACCAGCGGCCGCNGTGGCTCGGTACTCCTCGACATTGCGCTCGGTCCACTCCAGCGCGGCCTCGTCTTGTTCAACGAGAAACACCGTCGACCCGGGGGCTTCGAGGGCCAAGGAGAGTNCGATAACTCCGCTTCCCGCACAAAGATCCACCGCCGTTCCGCCCGCGGCGTCACGCAACGCACGAACTCCNGCNTCGGCGATCAATTCGGTCTCCGGCCGTGGGACGAACACACCGGGTCCCACCGAGACCTCGAGTCGACGNAANGCAGNACGCCCGGTGATGTGCTGCAGGGGAACGCGCGTGAGGCGTCGGGCCACTGCCTTTTCGAATTGCACCCGCTGCGACGCGCGNGGCTCGTCATGCAGNAAGAGCCGACTGCGCGGAACGTCGAGCACCCACGCCATCAGCCACGCGGCATCGGCNTGCGGCGACGGNACCCCNGCACCGGCGAGTCGGCGTTCGGCGTCGTAGAGAAGGTCGCGAACCGTCTGCCGGCCACCGTCGGTGGAGTAGCCACCGGACTCGACGTCGTCGAANCGGGGGGAANCGTCNCCCATGGCTGATCCGTCCCCTCAGGCCGATGCCTCAGGTGATCCCGACAGTCGGGACTCCCGATCCGCCTGAGTGCAGGCGTCCACGATGGCATCCAAGTCNCCATCGAGAACTTGGTCGAGNTTGTGGGCCTTGAAACCCACGCGATGATCGCTGATCCGATTCTCGGGAAAGTTGTAGGTGCGGATGCGCTCACTTCTGTCCACGGTACGGACCTGACTGCGTCGCGCGTCCGATGCTTCCTGCGCCGCCTGTTCCTCCGCTATGGCCAGTAAACGAGCGCGCAGAATGCGAAGCGCCTGTTCGCGGTTCTGCAACTGGCTCTTCTCGTTCTGGCAGGACACGACGACNCCTGTGGGAACGTGGGTGATGCGCACAGCTGAGTCGGTGGTGTTCACGCTCTGCCCACCGGGACCCGAGGATCGGTACACGTCGATGCGGAGATCGTTCGGATCGATGGTNACGTCAACGTCCTCNGCTTCCGGCAAGACGAGCACGCCCGCCGCCGATGTGTGAATCCGGCCCTGGGATTCGGTAACGGGCACTCGTTGGACTCGATGGACGCCACCTTCGAATTTCAGTCGCGCGAAGGGAGCTTCTCCCGGCTCGGGAACGCCCTTGGCCTTCACCGCGAGGGAAACGTCCTTGTAGCCGCCAAGGTCGGACTCGACCGCGTCGATGACCTCGGTAGCCCAGCCGCGCCGTTCGGCGTAACGCAGATACATGCGCAGCAGGTCTCCGGCGAACAGGGCTGATTCCTCGCCGCCCTCGCCGGCCTTCACTTCGACGATGACGTCTTTGTCNTCCATGGGATCGCGGGGAATGAGGAGNTCACGAAGCCGCTCTGCCGCGCGCTCTTCTCGTTCCGCCAGACTCGCTGCCTCGTCGGAGAAGGCGTCATCCCCCAACTCCGCAAGTTCCACGGCGGCGAGGTGGTCCTCGTGCAGAGCGCGCCATTCCCGATAGGCGGCGACGACCGGGCGCAATTGCGCGTACCGNCGGCCGAGTTTGCGAGCCGCGGCCTGGTCTGCGTGGATCGACGGGTCGGCGAGTTCGGTCTCGACCTCNTCGAGTTCGCGTGCGAGGTCCTCGCAACTGTCAAACACGCCTTCGCCCTCCCGCCTNACGTAGCTGCCGAGCANTCCACAAAAGATCGGGCGCCGGTCGGGGACCGACCGCGCGACGGGGGAGACACGCGGCCGNTCCCGGGCCGGCGCCCGGGAGTTGTGCTAATTCGATCCTGAGCCGGAGCTCTTTCCGTAGCGGGTTTCGAACTTCGCTACGCGACCACCCGTATCGAGAATCTTCTGCTTNCCAGTGTANAACGGATGGCACTGGGAACACACGTCTGCGTGAATGACGCCGTTCNTCGCGGTGCTCCGCGTCGTGAATGTGCTCCCGCAGGTGCACGTCACCGTCGTCTCCACGTACTCCGGGTGGATATCAGCTTTCACTTCGTCACGTCCTCTGTGTTGGTGTCCGGGTCGTCGGCCACCCTTGGGGGGTGAGGCGACGGGAACCGGAGCGCGAAAAGTATGCCACGGACAGGGTCACTCTTCCTCCGTGGACCCCTGGACAGATGGTGTGGTCTTTTGCACCTGGAGAAGGAAGTCGTAGTTGTTGTCGTTTTCGCGCAGCTTGCTGAGCAGCAACTCGATGGATTGCTGCTGATCGAGCGCGTGCAGGACCCGACGTAGCTTCCACACGATCTTGAGCTCGTCGCTGGACATCAGCAACTCCTCTTTGCGGGTGCCAGACGCGTCCACGTCCACCGCAGGGAAGACCCGCTTGTCTGCGAGTCGGCGGTCGAGCTTCAACTCCATATTGCCCGTGCCCTTGAACTCTTCGAAGATCACCTCGTCCATCCGCGACCCGGTCTCCACCAGAGCCGTGGCAAGAATCGTCAGCGAGCCACCGTTCTCGATGTTGCGGGCGGCACCGAAGAATTTCTTGGGCGGATAGAGCGCCGTGGAGTCAACACCACCGGACAAGATGCGTCCGGACGCTGGCGCAGCGAGGTTGTAGGCACGGCCGAGCCGGGTCATCGAGTCGAGCAGGACGACGACGTCGTGACCGAGTTCCACCAGACGCTTGGCGCGCTCGATCGACAGTTCACTGATGATCGTGTGGTCCTCTGCGGGGCGGTCGAAGGTAGAGGCGATGACCTCACCCTTGACCGAACGCTGCATGTCGGTGACTTCCTCCGGTCGCTCGTCGACGAGCACGACCATCAGGTGAACCTCGGGGTTATTNTCAGTGATGGCGTTCGCGATGGCCTGGAGCACCATCGTCTTGCCGGCCTTCGGCGGAGACACGATNAGTCCGCGCTGCCCTTTACCAATCGGAGCGACGAGATCNATAACGCGTGTCGTCAGATTCTGCGGAGTCGTCTCCAGTCGCAACCGGTCCTGCGGATACAGCGGGGTCAGCTTCGAGAAGTCGGGCCGGTCTTTGGCCGCCTCAAGGTCTCCCCCATTGATGGTTTCCACACTCACCAGCGGGTTGAACTTCTCTCGCCGTTCACCGTCGCGCGGTTGACGCACCTGACCGGTGATTGCATCTCCCTTGCGCAAGTTGTACTTGCGCACCAACGACAGCGAGACGTACACGTCGTTGGGGCCCGGAAGGTAGCCACCGGTGCGGACGAAGGCGTAGTTGTCCAAAACGTCGATGATGCCCGCCACCGGCAACAGAACATCGTCCTCGGTGACTACCGGCTCGCCGTCGCCGTAGCCACCCTTGCGGTCGCGACGGTCCCGGTATCGGTCCCGACCCCGACGGCGGCGACGACCGCCATCGTCTCGGTCGTTGCGGTCGNTNCNGTCGTTGCGGTCGNTNCNGTCGTTGCGGTCGNTNCNGTCGTTGCGGTCGTTGCGAGAAGATCCTTCGGAGGANTCCGACGAGCCCCCTCCATCGGCCTTCGAGGCCNTGCTGGCGGAGTCTTGTGTGTCCGCGGAGCCTGCACTATNGGGGGACCCGGCGTCGCGCGTCGCAGAACGCGAACCTCGCCGCGGGGCACCNCCTTGCTGTTGCCGCTCACTGATGGCGGCAATGAGCTCCTGCTTGCGCATGCCACTCGAGCCGGTGATTCCCAGTTGCTGGGCGAGTTGCTTGAGCTCGGGCAGAAGCATCGAGGCGAGGCTGCTGCCTCGATCGGCAGTGCTCGTTGTTGTGTCGGTCATATTTTCCTTCGACTGTGCTGACGTTCTCTTGGTCAGCGGAAGCGTGAACTGTCGGCACCCATGACGTCACCGACAATGGGGCCGCCTCGCAAGCCTGGGCTCGAACCCCGAGGAAAACATCCCGGGCGGGAAACAAACCGTGGGTTCACNTGCTGCACGCTCGGTGCAGNAAGTCCAACATCGGACCNTTGAGGC
>NZLD01000031.1:17550-36412 GCA_002694095.1 Micrococcales bacterium
GACTGTAGCACCGNNCNCTTACNGGGNGTCAATNGGGCNCTCCCGCGCGCCCACCTCGCTGATCGCGAGNTCGTGCACACGCCAGCGGCNCGCATCTNNCTGCGCAGCACCNCNCAGGCTCGNNACCGTGTCNTGCATTCGCNGGAAATCCTCCGCNCGGTCGGTGACGGCGATNACCGAGGGGCCGGCNCCNGAGATCGCGGCAGGTACCCCNGCNNCACGCAATGACGCCACCANCGCGGANGCNTCCGGATATGCATCTGAACGCGCAGGCTGGTGCAGCCGATCGGACATCGCCTCCCACAGCAGATCCGGTTGTCGNGTCATGGCGTGGACGAGCAGCGCCGCGCGGCTCACGTTGTGAACGGCGTCCGNATACGACACAGATGNNGGAAGGACNCGNCGCGCATCCAATGTCGGGAGCGTCTCGGTCGGGACGGCGAGCACNGCGCGCAGGTCAGGGTGCGCATNCATNCGAACACATCCCGGGGAACCGGCGTCNTCGAGCCAGGCGATCGTGAAGCCGCCGTGCAACGCCGCCGANAAGTTGTCCGGGTGACTCTCCATCGTCGTCGCGAGTGACAACAACTCCTCGTCGGACATAGCGGCGCCCGANTCCTCCACCACCATGGCNCGCGCAAGAACCATNCCNCCGATNATCGCAGCCGCTGACGAGCCCAACCCNCGTCCNTGCGGAATCGCGTTACGGCAGCGAAGCACGAAACCGGTCGGTTGCNGGCCCATGGCCGCGAAGGCNGTGCGCATGGCCGCNNCGACCAGGTGCTGCTCATCGCGCGGAACCTCGTCGGCCCCTTCGCCCGCTACNTCGACCAAGACTCCCTCGTCNTCGGTCACCATCGCGATCAACTCGTCGTANACCGCGAGNGCNAGGCCGGCGGAATCGAACCCCGGTCCGACGTTCGCGCTGCTCGCGGGAACNAGTACCCGCACCGCTTCCGATCGAAAGGCGGTCACTAGTCCGCCAAACCCAACGCCCGGGCCGCAGCCGTGGGNTCGACGGGAACCANGACNGGATCCGGCGCCGACTCCAGAGCCCACTGCGGGTCCTTCAGTCCGTTGCCCGTCAATGTCNCAACGATCACCTGACCNGAATCGAGACCACCNTGGCTCTTGACCTTCAACAGACCCGCGACACCGGCNGCACTTGANGGTTCGCAGAACAGCCCTTCNGTCGACGCNAGCAATCGATAAGCNNNCAGAATCTCGTCGTCGGTCACCGAATCGATCAGCCCGTCGGATTCGTCNCGTGCGGCGATGGCCGCNTCCCACGANGCGGGGTTGCCGATGCGGATAGCCGTCGCGATGGTTTCCGGTGAGGTCACCGGTGAGCCCTGGACCAACGGTGCCGCGCCCGCCGCCTGGAACCCCCACATGCGCGGACAGGAATCACTCACACCGTCGGCCTTGTACTCGGTGTAGCCACGCCAGTACGCNGTGATGTTGCCCGCGTTGCCCACCGGGAGTGCNTGAATATCGGGCGCACGCCCCAACAGNTCNACNATTTCGAANCTGGCCGTCTTCTGGCCCTCGATNCGCACCGGATTCACGCTGTTGACGAGNGCGACGGGATNGGAGTCCGANAGTTCCCGGGCNACCGTNAGGCAGTCNTCGAAGTTTCCATCNACCTGCAACAANGTCGCTCCGTGCACGATCGCCTGCGCCAACTTGCCCATNGCGATCTTGCCCTGGGGCACCAGCACCGCACTCACCATGCCGGCNTTGACNGCGTACGCCGACGCACTCGCCGAGGTATTGCCNGTCGACGCGCAGATCACCGCCCGGGCNCCATCTTCCGCGGCCTTGCTGATGGCCATCGTCATCCCGCGGTCCTTGAACGACCCNGTNGGGTTGGCNCCTTCGAACTTCAGCCACACCTCGCATTCGAGCGTTTCACTGAGCGAGCACGCNTACACCAGGGGCGTGCCACCTTCCCGCAGTGANACCACGGGCGTNTTCTTGCTCACCGGCAGTCGGTCGCGGTANTCCTCGATCACCCCGCGCCACTGATGTGCNCCNGTCACGGCTGCTCGTCTCCCTCGACNCGCATCACACCGACAACGCGGCGCACNGTGTCCAGTCCACGCAANTGCTNGACGGTCGCCTCGAGTGCGGCGTCNGTGGCNAGATGCGTCCGAACGACAAGCCCGGCATCGTCACCGTGACCCTCTTGGTGGACCACCTGGATGCTNACGCCGTTCTCGGCGAAGGCAGNCGCGACACTGGCGAGNACACCNGGACGGTCGGCGACNTCGAGGTTCACGTAGTACTCGGTGTANGCGCGCCCGATGGGCAGCACGGGCAGTGCCGTGTACGTACTCTCNCCCGGCCCCCGACTGCCNCTCACCCGGTTCCGCGCCGCAGCAACGAGATCCCCGAGCACAGCACTCGCGGTGGGGTGGCCGCCGGCACCACGCCCGTAGAACATGAGTTGACCGGCCGCGTCGGCTTCAACGAAAACCGCGTTGAACGATTCACGGACCGCGGCCAGCGGATGGGTACGCGGCAGCATGGTCGGGTGCACTCGGACGATAACGCCCGAGTCTTCGGAGTCATCGACTTTCTCGGCGATGGCGAGCAACTTGATCACAAAACCCATATCCCGCGCGGCCGCCATATCGTCAGCCGTCACATCGGCGATCCCCTCGACGTGCACATCAGCCAACGTCACCCNCGTATGGAAGGCCAACTCGGCCAGGATCGCGGCCTTCGCCGCGGCGTCATGGCCGTCCACATCCAGCGACGGATCGGATTCCAANTATCCNAGGGCGTCGGCNTCNGCGAAAACGTCGGCGTACTCCACNCNCTCCTCGTCCATCTTGGTGAGCATGAAGTTGGTNGTGCCGTTNACNATGCCCATGACTTTGCGGACACGATCACCAGCCAGTGACTCTCGCAAGGGGCGCAACAGTGGAATAGCTCCCGCAACCGAGGCTTCGAAAGACAAATCGACCNNGTGTTGCTCAGCCGCTTNGAACAGACGGGCNCCGTCTTCGGCCAGCAGNGCCTTGTTNGCGGTNACGACGCTCGAACCCGCNGCCATGGCTGCCAGGATGCNTTCGCGCGCAGGTTCTATTCCCCCNATGAGCTCCACGACGATGTCGACNCCGGATGAGGCGACGGCAACGNCGTCGTCGGTGATCAGNTCAGAAGGAATACCCGGCCGAGCCTTGCTGGCGTCCCGAACGGCAACNGCCGTGAGCCTCACAGGAGCTCCGATGCGTTCACGAAAATCCTCGGCGTGCTCGGTGAGCAGCTCCACGACNGAGGTGCCGACGGTTCCGCCCCCNAGGAGGGCAACCGTNACCTCTTCACGTGCCATGACCGCTCCCTGTCTCCNTCGTGCTCGTCTTCGTTGTNTNCGTTCGGCTCNCCGTCGCCCCGGTCAGGCGTGCGTATCGAGACCGAGCAGNTCATCCATCGTTTCACGTCGGATGATCGTCNANGATGNGCCGTCGCGAACCCCGACNACCCCNGGGCGAGTGAGGTAGTTGTANTTCGACGCCATGGACCGGCAGTAGGCACCCGTNGCCGCGACAGCCAGCAGGTCGCCGGGAGCNAANTCTTCNGGAAGCCANGCATCACGNACGACCACATCNCCNGANTCGCAATGCTTGCCCACGACCCGACACAACATCGGNGGAGCCGAGGAGGAGCGAGAGGCGAGTCGGACNCTGTATTCGGCGCCGTANAGNGCGGTTCTGATGTTGTCGCTCATGCCGCCGTCNACAGANACGTAGGTGCGGACGACACCGCTATCAAGTTCTACCGGCTTAATCGTCCCGACTTCGTAGAGGGTTATTCCCGCCGGTCCGACGATCGCCCGGCCGGGCTCGAAAGCCAACGTCGGNTNGTCGATTCCCGCATCNGCGCANGCNCGCGACACTATCNGCNCNATCTGCGCTGCCATGTCCGCGACGTTGATCGGNTCGTCGCTNTCCACGTACGCGATACCCATGCCGCCCCCGAGGTTGAGTTCGGCGATGTCGATTCCTTGTTCCTCGTGCAGTCGCTGGGCGAGCGCGACGATCCGACCCGCGGCCACCTCGAACCCNGACGAGTCGAAAATCTGNGAGCCGATGTGCGAGTGCAGACCCACCAGCGAAAGGCTCGGCAACTTCGCGATTCTGCGAACGGCCTCTTCCNCAGCNCCCGTTTCNGCCGACAGACCGAACTTCTGGTCTTCGTGCGCGGTGGCAATGAATTCGTGCGTGTGCGCTTCGACNCCCACCGTCGCNCGCACCATCACCGGTTGGACGACTCCTGCGTCGGCGGCGGCGCTGGCGACCCGTGCGATCTCCTCGAAAGANTCCACGACGATGCGNCCGACGCCGTACTCGATGGCCGCCGTGATNTCTGCCATCGACTTGTTGTTGCCGTGCATCAGCANNGCNTCGCCNGGAACNCCTGCGCGNACCGCAACAGCGAGTTCTCCGCCACTGGCNACNTCTATGCCGAGACCTTCCTCGAACACCCACCGGGCAACGGCCACCGACAAGAAGGCCTTGGCCGCGTAATAGACCCGCGACGCTCCCGCCTGGCGGTACGCCGACGCGTATTCGCGGGCCCGTGACCGCAGGTCCTCTTCGTCGAGGACATACACCGGAGAACCGTGATCGGCCGCGATGTCCCGGACATCGACCCCACCAACCGTCATGGCGCCATCGGCGCCGCGAGAACAGTGACGGGGCCACACCGAGTCGACCAGAGCGTCGACCGCCTCGGCCGTGGGGGCCGCGACCATCGCCCCGGAATCGGTGACAAGGTCACCGTGCCGAGGTCCTGCCGGATGCGCGCGCATTGGTCAAGGCTANGGCAGCGCGCCCNGCCCGCNCCNACGCCNGCGCTACATGCGCTCGGGGGCGCTNACTCCGAGNAGATCCAGCCCATTNGCCAGCACTTGACGAGCCGCCGCNCACAACCACANTCGAGATATGTGNAGCGGCTGGACNTCTTCCTCTCNNCGAGGCAGCACCCAGCACACGTCGTAGAACCGGTGATAGTCGGTGGCCATCTCTTCCAGATAGCGCGCCACCCGGTGGGGTTCGCGTAGTTCAGCGGCGCTGGCCACGATCCGTGGGTATTGGGCCAAACGGCCGAGGAGTTCGATCTCCCGTTCATGCGTCAGGGATCCAGGGTCGAATTCCGCTTCACGCCAGTCGATGCCCAGTTCTCGAGCATTTCTCAAGACAGAGGAAATCCGCGCATGTGCGTACTGAACGTAGAAAACCGGGTTGTCGTTGGTTTGTCGGGTGATCGTTTCCAGATCAAGAGTTAACGGAGAATCTGCCGGGTAGCGGATGAGCGTGTAGCGGGCAGCGTCAACACCTACTTCCTCGACCAACTCCTCCAGAGTGACGATATTGCCCGCGCGTTTGGACAACTTGACCTCGAGCCCGCCACGCGTGATCTTCACGAGCTGGCCGATGAGGACCTCGATATGAGCATCCATGTCGTCTCCCGCGCACGCGGCCACCGCGCGCAACCGGTTGACGTATCCGTGGTGATCGGCACCAAGAAGGTAGATGTTCACGTCGAAACCGCGGGCGCGCTTGTCGACGTAGTAGGCGGTATCCGAGGCGAAATAGGTGTATTCGCCGTCGGCCTTGACGAGCACGCGATCCTTNTCGTCNCCGAANTCGGTCGTGCGCANCCAGACGGCGCCNTCCTCCTCGAANACATGGCCTTGTTCNCGTAGTCGNTCCAGCCCNCGCTCCACNGCNGCGGACCCGTGCAGCTCCCGTTCTGACGCCCACACATCGAAGTGCGTGCGGAANAGATCGAGAACCTGCTGCTGCTGTCGCAGNTGTCGNGCNTAGGCAGCTTCACGAAAAGCGACNANNTGATCATCGCGNGGCAGGGAAAGGATGTCCGGATCNTCNGCGACGATCGCCGCAGCGAGATCGACCACGTAGCCACCGTGGTACCCGTCTTCTGGCACGGGTTCGCCATGNGCGCTGGCCATCACCGACGCNCCGAANATNTCCATCTGCACGCCGCGATCGTTGATGTAGAACTCGCGAGCGACGTCCGCACCGGCTGCGCGAAGGACCCGNGCGATCGCATCACCCACGGCGGCCCANCGCGTGTGCCCNAGGTGAAGCGGTCCCGTCGGGTTTGCGGAAATGAATTCGACGTTGACCTTCGTGCCAGCGAGGGCNTCACCCACCCCGTAGTCAGGTCCCGCCTNNACGATCCTGCGGGCAACTTCCGCGTGGGAAGCNGCCTCCAGAGTGATGTTCACGAAGCCNGGCCCAGCCACGTCCACCTGNGCGATTCCCGCNTAGCCACNGAGCTCAGATGNCAACNCCTCGGCTATCTCCCGCGGTGGACGTTGCACCCGCTTGGCCAGCACCATCGCCACGTTCGTGGCGTAGTCGCCATGCTCNCGACTCTTGGGGCGCTCGATCACGATCTCGATGTCGGAGGCNTCCACATCCCCNNNGCCAAGACCNTCCAGGGCGATGTTCAGTGACCCGGCTATTGCTGCCCGCAACTCGTCGATGGTCACCGCGCGAGCGTANCGACGCAGCGGTGTGGTTATGCTCACGGTAGGCAAGGCCCGATCAGCACCATTGTTCACACCGCGCCGCCAGCCAGGCAGCGTTGCAGTTTCTGAGCACGCGCACAGATTCCGGACGAAGGTTTGAACGGCTAGCCCGCGGCGGGCGAGGTGTCCGGCGCGAAACTTCGTGCAAGGAGAATGTGCAACATGGCTCAAGGAACCGTGAAGTGGTTCAACTCAGAAAAGGGCTACGGCTTCATCGCCCAGGCCGACGGCGGACCNGATGTGTTCGTCCACTACTCNGCGATCGAGGCTGACGGCTATCGCTCNCTCGAGGAGAACCAGGTCGTCGAATTCGACATCACCCAAGGACCCAAGGGTCCGCAGGCAGACAAGGTTCGCCCCTCGTAGCGACATCTCGTCGACTTCTCNTCGAGGGCNCCNCCGANCATGGTGGGGCCCTCGATGCTTGTCAGNGTCTCGTCCGGCACACTGACNACATGGCCGACGACGACATCGAGCGCCTCCTTCGCGAGGTGAACGCGGTCAATTCCGGAAGCAGTTCCCGCGGATCCTCGGACGTCGAGCCGGCAACGTCGAAGNCNGTTGAGNCGGCGGGACGGTCCTCCACCGGCGGCCGGGTTGCCTTCGCTGTCGGCGCCAGCCTCGTCTTCGGAGCCGCCGGCTGGTTCTTCGGGCTCCTCATGCCTTTTGTTGGCTCATTCTCCTGCGGGGTCGGGGCCGCACTCGGATCGCTGGTGACCGGCCTGGTCGCCGGGCCNCCGCGCTGGTTCTCCTCCTGACGGGCACGTCGACACCGACCGCGTCGCAGCAGCGGATGTCGCCCTACGACATGTCCGACTTCTTCACGCCATCACTCGATTCGGCACCCAGCGTCGACGCAACGGGTGCGAAGACTGCCGCGAGCCACGACGGCATCGAGACCGGNGCCGGACGAGGTGGCTCNTNGATACCTNCCCGCTGAGCTTCGATCGCAGCCCCGATCAAGATTCCCATGAAGACGAGGTAGAACCAGAGCATCAGCACGATCGGCGTNCCGAAAGCAACGACGGCGGCNCCGACCGTGTTGGACAGNGACGTGTANANNCCGAAGACCGCNCTCGAGCCCAGCATCCACACGGTCGCNAACAGCACCCCCCACGANCGAATNCGAATTCGTGTCGGTACGTCCGGCAAAAGCGCGATGATCAANCCGCACACCACGTAGGCNACGACTGCGAGCGCNANCCAATTCACGACCCGCACACTCACCANNCCNAGGAATTCCGANAGCCCGAGTTCGGCCAAGATCCGAGGGAGCAACTGAAGGACGAGCAAGAGAACAACGACGACGATCATTCCCCCGAGCGCCACGATGGCGGAGATGCCACGGTCGACGAATCCGTGGATGCGTTCGGGTTGACCGAATAGTCGCGTCAATGTTGCTCGCAGCCCGTAAACCACCCGCGAGGACACGTACACCGCGACGATGATGGANANGACNGTGGTGATGGTGAAGGCACTCGAGGAGCCCTTGTCGGCCAGTTCCACCANGGCNGNCGTCGTCGGTTGCAGGGCCTGCAGGGTTTCCGGGCTTCTATCGAAAATACCTTCGATAGCCGATTGCACCTGATCGGTCGTCAAGAAGGCGCCAGCGATGGCACCGATCGCCAGCGCGGTTGGGGCGAGAGCGAAGAAGGTGAAGAACGACAGGCCCCCCGCAACGATGCTTCCGCCCACGGCGGCATAGCGAAGAAGGACCGTGCGACCGAACTCGATAAGCGCCTTCAGTCGTGACACCAGCACATCATGGCGCACTCGTTCGCTGATAACCTGTCGCTCCCCCAGCCCCCGTAGCTCAGGGGATAGAGCGCCGGTTTCCGGTACCGAAGGCCGCAGGTTCGAATCCTGCCGGGGGCGCATGTCGNCNCANACATCNCCNCGTTTCGCGCGCGTNGANTCGGGTNTTTACCCCACCATCGTGGCGGTTTTCGTCGCNCTGCTGCTCATCTCCAACATCGGNGCGGTCAANCTCATCGCCTTCGGGCCACTNATCACCGACGGAGGGGCNTTCCTNTTCCCGCTNGTGTACGTCGTCGGCGACGTNCTCGCGGAGGTGTACGGGTGGAAGGCGGCTCGCCGCGCCATCATCATCGCGTTCGTCATGGGTGCGTTGGCCGCTGTGACCTTCTATCTGGTTCAGATCTCACCCCCAGCCGANGGTTGGGAAAATCAGGAGGCCTTCGAGGCGGTTCTCGGCTTCGTTCCGCGAATCGTGCTGGCCAGCGTCCTGGGCTTCCTCGTCGGTCAACTTCTCAACGCGTATGTGCTGGTGTGGATCAAGCGCAAGACGCAAGAACGGAAACTCTGGGCTCNCCTGATGGGCTCTACCGTGGTGGGCGAGTTCGCGGACACCGTGGTCTTCTGCACNATCGCCTTCTACGGGGTCATCACCGGCGGCGACTTCGTGACCTACGTGATCGTTGGCTTCGTCTACAAGACCACGGTGGAAATCGTGCTCCTGCCGATCACCTATCGCATCATCGCTTNCGTCAAGAAGCGTGAGCCNACGTACGAGTTGGAGTCGGCGGCCTAGCCGCCGGCCTGACTGCCGGCGTGACTGCCGGCGTGACTGCCGGCTGAACCNTCGTTCGCATANCCCCCGAGGAACTCTTCGCGGTAGGCANGGAAATCTCCCGACTCGATGGCNACGCGAATGTTNTCGACNAGGTTCACGATGAAGTGCTGGTTGTGAATGGTNGCGAGNGTTGACGCGATCGACTCCTTGGCCTTGAAGGCGTGGTGGAGATAGGCNCGCGTGTAGTTCTGACAGGTGTAACAGGTGCAGCCCTNCTCNATAGGCGCGAANGTTCGCCGATTNATGCTGGCCGTCACGTTGAAGCGCCCNCGCGAGGTATANAGNGCNGCGTTTCGNGCGACNCGCGCCGGCGATACGCAATCGAAGGTNTCGGCACCCGAGGCAATAGCCGTGAAGAAGTCCTGCGGCTCACCGATNCCNAGAAGGTGACGCGGCTTTCCTTCGGGCAATTCCTCGCACACCCAACGCACGATGTCTGCCATCCGCTCNTTCTCTATGGCACCACCGATGCCGAACCCGTCGAACGGCAATGCGGCGATATCTGAAGCGGCCTGACGGCGCAGGTCCTCGTACTGCGCGCCCTGGATGACGCCNAAGAGAGCCTGATANGCCCGNTCCGGTCGATCGGNNGTGATCCGNCGATGCTCCNCGATGCACCGNTGAGCCCATTCGAGAGTTCTGCGCANNGCCACCTGTTGATAGTCGCGGGAGTTCATCAGCGTNGTGCACTCGTCGAACGCGAAGATGATGTCGGCCCCAAGGGCATGTTGCACCTGCATCGAGACTTCGGCCGTGAAGCGGTGGCGAGACCCGTCGAGGTGNGAGGTNAAGGTCACTCCGTCGTCNTCCACGTGAGCGAGTCGGTCCTTACCCGGTGCGACAACATCGTCGACCGTNCGGTCGCTGACGTCCATGGCGAGAACTTTCTTGAANCCGACGCCGAGCGAGAGCACCTGAAACCCGCCACTGTCGGTGAACGTCGGNCCNGGCCAGTTCATGAAGGAGCCCAAGCCCCCNGCCGCCTCCACGATGTCCGCACCGGGCTGCAGGTANAGGTGGTANGCGTTGGCGAGCACCGCTTGAGCTCCCAGGTCACGCANGGATTCCGGTAGCACGGTCTTCACCGTGGCTTTGGTGCCNACNGGAATGAANGCGGGAGTTCGGATCTGACCGTGNGGTGTGGTGATGACGCCGCTNCGACCAAGCTGNCNTTCCGGGAGCGANNGNTNNTCNNCCATCCGNGCCACCACGTCGAACNCGAAATCGGTCACCNAGNAACGGTATCGGGAACGCCNACNCGNCCCGATTTCGCGAACCACAGTGGATGAAGTTGCNNAGAAGAATCAATGTGACGAGTGTGTCNAGATTGACNAAGAAATTTTTGGTGAACCGCTTGTGTCGCCTTGCCAACGCCTGTTANANATCTNNCAACGCANCGCAAGGTGCGGGACGGTCCGAAANCTAGCGGCCTACCGGGCTAGACCCGNAAGTCCCCGAGTGCTGGCGGGGANGGCGGCAGGGAGCGGGTCGGGAAAGGAAACGAGCTGNAGGNGCTGCGGAAACGCAGGGCGAGCCACGCGGACTGCACACACCGCGAAGGCCCCGGGAAACCGGGCGGCAGCCGGGAACTTTCATGGCAAGGCCCCTCGAACTCATACTTCGAGGGGCCTTGCTCTTTNTGCTGGTGNNNCTTGTCTACCGGCCCGTNGGCATTCGTCGGCTTAGGCGCGCCGAAACGACGCCGCCAACNGGGCGATTCCCTCATCGAAGGANACCCGGGGCCTCCACNGGAGCGCTTCCCATGTCTGCCGNGGGTCAAACCAATGCGCCGTNGANAGCTGCTCNACCAGAAATCGAGTGATNACCGGCTCTCGACCNGAAACCGANGCCGCGGCCTCGCCCACGGTTCCGGCCACCCACGCGGGGCCTCGGGGAACGGACCTCACGGATACCTCGATCCCTGCCGCGTCGACGATGGCCTCGATGACGTCGCGCACCGGTCGTGGCTCACCGTTGCTCACCACGAAGGCGCGGCCTCGGACCGACGGATCCTGCGCCCTGTCCAGCGCCCGCACAATCGCCTCTCCGGCGTTGTCGACATAGGTCGTGTCGATGAGGGCGCGGCCGCCGTCGATCAGGAACAGGCGACCACTCGTGGCTCGATCGATGATGCGTCCGACCAGCTGCTGATCACCCGGGCCCCACACCAAGTGCGGTCGCACCGCGACGACCGGCACACTGACGCGCGGATCGAGCGCGATGCGCTCGGCCATCGCCTTTGATCGCGAGTAGTGACCGCGGGTTCGAGCCGGATCGGCAGTATCGGCTGCAGCGGCGATGAGCGGCTCCCCCACATGCGCGACCGAAGGCGAGGACACGTAAACGAACGCATGGACGCCCGCGTCGGCTGCACACTCGAGAACAAGGCGGGTTCCTTCGACGTTGACAGTCTCGAATTGCGACCACGACCCGTCGATTCCCACCAGCGCCGCCAAATGAACGACCGCGTCCACGCCCTCAAGTGCCTGTCGCACATCGGCGGCCTCGACGATAGATCCCAGAAAGTCCTCAACGCGTGCACCGCCCGCCGATTGCTCATCGACCATCCCCGAGGGGTGACGCTGAAAGCACACGACATCCCAGCCGTCCGCGAGCGCCGCCCGCACGACAGCGTTTCCGAGCAAGCCGCGCCCGCCCGTGACCAGCAATCGACCTTTCGATCCCGGTGACGAAACACTCCCACTCATCCGTGCCCCGCAAGAAGCCGCTCCGCGTCTGCCGCAAGGCGCGCACGGTCGATTTTGGCGCCGTGTCGGATGTCCACCGGCATCCGATCGATCCATAGCACCGCCGCCACATCGGGCACCTGCGCATCGCGCGCGATGGAACGCACACGCGTCGCGAGGCTCATCTCCGCGAGATCGATGTGCCGTTTCCGTATTCGTGGCGCACCTGCGCCGACGACGGCGGGAGCGCAAACAACAACGAGCACTTGCGCACCAGCTGGTCCCACACCGACCGCTGCAGTCACGATCCGGTCGGCGCCGACTCCGCCCAGACACTCCTCGATGCGCTGTTCGATCGACACCGGGCCAACAGGCCCGTTCACCGTGGTGATCACGTGGCCCAGACGCCCCTCAAGCCATAGCCGGCCCTGCTCATCGAGTACTCCGACATCCCCCGTCCGGTGCCATCCCCGATTGCGTGAGGTGCGTTGCTCCACGAACGCTTGTGCGTCGTACCGATCCTTCATATGAGGAGCTCGCAGGGCTACTTCCCCGAGGACTCCCGCGTCGGTGCTCAGTTCGCTCGACGGCGTGCCATCAGAATCCACCACCGCCACAGCGATCTCCACCGACGGCAGCGGCCGACCGACGAGCACCCCCGCCGCCGGCGGCTCTGCGAGCACCTCGCGGGCGGTCACGTCCGTTGCCGGGAGAACCTCGGTCATGCCATACGGCGTGCGAACGTCACACTCCGGCCACAGGTCCATGACGTCGCGCAGCAACGAGCGAGCGATCGGAGCACCCGCGAGCAGCAGCAGCCGAAGAGACGATCCGGCGCGCGCGAGTCGGGTGCGGGTGTGCGAGCCCGTTCGAGCACCGGAGAGCACCGAACTAAGCGCCGCCGGCGACATCCACATGACCGCTCAGCNCCNCCGGCGACATCCACATGACCGTTCCCCCGGCATGCTCCATCGCCGCCNACAACGACTCCGCCGTNANTGANCCCGGACGNGAGGCATCCATCGCCGGAATGACCGAGGNGATGCCCAACAGAGGGCCCAGCACCGCCCACGGNGCGAAAGCCGCAACGAGGACNTCNTCGTCGGTGAANCCATAGTGACCGAGCAGGGTGTCCCGAGTGGCGGNGATTCCGGCTCGGGAGTACGCAACCGCCTTGGCCGGNCCCGTCGCTCCCGANGTNAACACGATCGCNGCATCNGAATGGGCAANNTGGGCCGCCGGTGNGCTTCGAGNCTNNGCTTCAGCATCCAACAACNCANCCAAACGGTGNTGCCAGAANANTTCTCCTGGCACGTTGAGGAGACGNACCACCGGCGCGGCACGNCGTACGGCNACGACGTGATCCACCCGNGCNCCCTTGAGCGAGCGAAGCAGNGATCGCGCACCATGAGCAGCGTCGATGACCACGATGCTGGCTCCNATCCGCCACACCGCGTAGACCACNGCGAGCAAGTCNGCTCCCGGTGGAATCAAGACCGCGACCCGATCGCCCGCGCTGACTCCNCGGCGCGCGAAGGCGTCGGCGAGCTNGGCAACACGACCCTCGAGNGCCCCCCACGANACATCTCGGAAAGNATCGACATCTCGGAAAGGATCGGACTCTGGNGATGCTTCCGGAGATACTCCCGGATCTGCACCTGNACGTGNCTCGGACATCGCCACTGCCGCNNAAGTNGAACCTCGACCTCGTCGCNGAAGGTTNTTTCCGAGGTCNTCNNCNGTCGCTTCGNGCGCGTGCNCGAGGTCTGAATCTGTGTCTTNCTCGCGACCATNGAGTGACGCGGGAACNCGCACNATCCAGGACCAAATATCNNCGATGGCGTCCGNGCGATCCTCCAACACCAGATGCCCCGCATCCGGATACTGCTGCACGAGCGCATGCGGCAGCCGTCGNCGGAGNTCGTCNAGGTANCGCACCGAGAAGACGGGGTCNCGCATTCCCCAGACCAGCAAGGTNGGGACGTCNGCGAGTGTGTCGAGTCGCGNAGCGATTCCCTCNAGNACCGCCGAGGTCGGGTGGTCGGGTCCGGTCGGAATATCCGCCACAAAATCATCGATCGCGTGNCGNNCTTGAGCTGTGGGATACGGAGCTCGGAACGCACGCGCAGTCTCGGCATCGACTNGGGAGATTCGGGTTGTCGCCCGAACAAAGCCCTGTGTCCGGCGGGTCATCACTCCACGGATGCCCGGTANNCGCGTCGCGGCGATGACCCACGGAATGCCCCGATGCTCNGGTNGGTGNACAGCGGTATTCGTCANGACAACGCCGGCTATCCAAAACGGCGAGTCTTCGTCCTCNATGACGTTCTCACTCCAGCCNAGCGCGACGGGGCCTCCCCAGTCNTGGGCGAGNACGACGACCGGNCCGCNAACATCCAGNCTGCCCACGATTGCTGANAGGTCTCGAACACGTTGATCGAGTCGGCGNATTNCGCCGCTTCTNGNNGAGAAACCCATACCGACGTGATCGGGGGCGATGACGCGCACCGTTGGNGGTGCNTGTCGAGCNACGTTGCGCCACAGATAGGACCACGTTGGATTTCCATGAACACACACAACNGTGAGTTCGANGTGTTCGGGATTCGTATCGAGAACGTGGACTCCCAGCGTCTCGACAACCGGTTCTNNCTCGCCGACCGGTNGCGNCACCTCAGCNCGCTGGTGCGCACCTTCGTTGTTGANGCGTTCGTCGTCGATGANGACAATCCGGGACCACGTTGGGTCGAACCCCTTCACGGGAGGTGCGGTGCGAGCGGGAATCCGCGCCGAANTCACCACTCGATGTCGATGACNGCGGCATTCAAACCCGAGCCGATGCCCATACAGGCGACCCTGTCTCCCGACACCAGATGTTCGGAGTTCATCGCCAACGTGAAGGGGACNGACGCCGGTCCGATGTTGCCTCGCGTTGGGAAGGTCTGCGGCACACGATCGGGATCGATGTTCAGGGCACGAGCGATCGCTTCGGTGTGGATCTTCGACACCTGATGGATCACATACATCCTGAGGTCGGTCCAGTCGAAGTGCTCGGCAGCGTCGGCCCAGGTGAGCACGGCAAGGTCCACCGCTGCTTCGAGCAGCGCGCGACTGTCGGTGCACATTCCCGTCAGATCACCCGTGCACAGNAGGTGATGCTCGGTGGCAGCNCGCGACACACCNCCGAGGAACCTGTGGCCTTCCCGATGCTGCGACGCGCGCCCGAGGACCATNGCNGCNCCCCCGGAGCCCAACGTNAACGTGGCGAAGTTCTCCACNATGTCTTCNCGGGTCGCNCCCTGGGAGTTNAGACGCTCGATGGTCGCNTGCTGAGGCTGACGACTTCCTTCACCATCGACAATCAATGCGTAGTCGATCTGTCCGCTGTCGATCATGTTGGCAGCGAGCTGCATTCCNCTCATGAAGCCCAAGCACGCGTTCGACAGATCGAAGTTCACGCANGCCGANGAAAGTCCGAGTTGACGGTGCACATCNACNGATGCGGNCGGCTCCAGCCGCTCACGACACACGGATGTATCCACCAGCAAACCGANGGCTCGGGGATCAACACCAGCTTCTGCGATGGCTTTCGCGCCTGCCATCGCGGCTGCATCAGCGAATGACACGTCTGNCGGCCACCAACGACGCTCNGAGATTCCTGCCAGCTGCTCGAGCATTCCTCCGTGCACACCCGCACTNGCATANGCTGGAGCAAGCCATCCGTCGATGTCAGAGGANGTGATCACCTCGGGNGCGTCGACCGCNGACACCGCCAGCACGGCCGTATCCGTGAAGGTGAATACCGAACTGCCCGTTGAGGGAGTTGGAAGGTCATCGACCGCGCTGACGCCCTGGCTCACCCGAGTGACCCCCTTCGAAGACGGATCCGACATNCGTGCNNTGCCCCCCTAGCCTGCCATGACCNGCGCGATACCGCCGTCGGGCGTCTCCCCGACCGTCTCCNGGACCGGTAACTGCNCGCACCCCACCACCGAAAAGCGGTCGCAAATACGGCTCGGCGCATGCCATGACCTACCGTCTCAGCCATGAGGCGTTCGCAGGCAGNCATGAGGCGANGGGCACGCAGGTGGNTCGNTGGGTTCGCCGGCGTGGCCCTCCTCGGCTCCACGCNGANCGTCTCTCCGGCCATCGTCTCCCCCGCTGCAGCGGACGAGACAGATGCCGATTTGACGCGCTTCTACGGCCAGACCCTGACGTGGGGTTCCTGCGACGATGCAGCACGTTACTCCCAATGCGCGACGGTCACCGTGCCTATGGACTACCGCAATCCCGCGGGTCGAACCCTGGATCTCGCCGTCCTTCGCATCCCCGCCAGCGGAAATGCGCGCGGGAGCCTTCTGGTCAATCCCGGCGGCCCTGGGGCGGGCGGNGTGGACTTCGCCGAATACCTCNGCACCGTCATCGATTCANATGTTCGAGCGGTCTACGACATCGTCGGATTCGATCCACGTGGAGTGGGACAGTCCGCACCCGTCACCTGCCTNACCGANAAGCAGATACTGCGCTGGAATCGGACCGACATCACGCCCGACACCGCCCGTGAGCGNAGAACNCTGTTCTCCCGAGCCGATCGNATTTCCCANGGGTGCCTCGATCGCGATGCTGCTCTNGCTCGATCTGTCGGCACNGAGAACNCCGTGCGCGACATGGACATCCTTCGCCGCGTCCTCGGTGATGACGNGTTGAACTGGTTCGGCTTTTCCTACGGGACNGAACTCGGNGCTCTGTATGCCCAACGCTTCCCGGACCGCGTNGGACGCATGGTTCTCGACGGAGCAGTAGATCCGTCTCTGAACGCGATGGAAGTGTCCGAGGATCAATCAGCAGGGTTTCAGCGGGCGATAGCNCGCTTCGCCACCGATTGCGCGNAGCGATCGAACTGCATCGCGACNACGCAGGCAGGAGTGCTCTCGGCCATTAACCGACTANTCGTGCANCTCGACNGGGCNCCGCTGCCATCGGATGGCAGCCGACGCCTCGTGCAAGCCGAGGCCCTCACCGCTNTGTTCTTCTCCATGTATTCGACCGATCTGTGGCCGACGCTGCGTTCGGGACTGAGCCAGGCGCTCGACGGCGACGGTTCGACTCTTCAGCTGCTCGCACAGCTGGCGAATGATCAAACCGGACCCAACACCTTCGGCAGCAACATCACGTCGGCCTTCTACGCCATCGGGTGCTGGGATTATCCCCCGACGCCGGGCATCAAAGGCCTGCGCCGTGCGGCATCCGAGTGGTCGACCAATGCGCGGGTGCCACAGATGGCCGTCGCGATGTCCTGGGGCAACGCCCCNTGCAGCACGTGGTTCGGACATTCGGACACACCACCCGCGCCAGTGACCTCCACCACGAGCGCGCCCATCTTGATCATCGGAACGACCTACGATCCGGCAACTCCCTACGCATGGTCNCAGGCGCTACGTGCCCAACTACCGACCAGTCGACTCCTNACCCACCGCGGTGACGGTCACACGGTGTATGGCGGTAGCAACCTGTGCATCGACAGTTTCGCGGACATCTACCTNCTCACCGGNGACCTGCCNGAGCCGGGAACCGTGTGTTCAAGTTGACGGCTGTGACGTGAATCGCCTGACGTTGAGCCGCGCCCTTGATCNCGAACACTTGATCGCGAACACGAGTCCTGNCGTCCTCGCCGCNTGCCTCTAGGACGCNTCGTCGTTGCCNNACTTGTCTTCCTTATCGGTNGAGCCTTCGAGGCCTGCAAGGAATTCCTCTACCTGGGCAGCGATCTCGTCACCACTGGGCACCTCACCCTGCGGGGCACTGCTGGGCTTGGTCAGCGCGCTGCGTGCTTCGATCATTTGGTCGTACTGCGTCTCCAGAGCGCTCACGACCGCGGCGAATTCCTCGTTGCCCGTCAACTGCTCTGCGACCTCGCCGTCGGCTTTCTCGGCCTGGGACTCCAGACCCATGCCCGTCAAGCGCAGTCCGGTCACCTCNGTAAGCCCCTCGATCANCACCATCGCGCATCGCGGATAGTCGAATTGCACGAGGTAGTGGGGCACCTGGGCCGTCACCCCGATCGATGACANGCTGCGCTGGCCGAGGTGAAATTCGAGTAACGCACCCATGTGCCCGGGAACTTCGATATCGCCCAGGACAGCGCTGCGGCCNGCGGTCAAGGCGGCGTCGTTTCCGTGCACCGTGATGCCGATCGGACGCGTGTGCGGCGCCGGCCAGGGAATGGCGGTGAGTCCCACCGCGTGGGATAGGCCGAACTCATCNNCCAGCAGATCGACCGCCGCCAGAAAGCNATTCCACTGGTAATCGGGCTCCGGACCGTCCAACAGGAAGAAGTCGCGACCTTCGNCATCGACAACTCGATTCACTTCGAGTCGAGACGACTCCACCGCGGAGAAATGGTCCGAGGAGAAGGTCATTCGGGGGCGTCGCGCGCGGTAGTCGAGCAACTCATCAGAATCGAAGGTCGCCACGAGTTCGGTGGTGCAGGTCTCNCGAATGTGATCGGCTGCCTGCCGAACACCGCCACCGGCATCCACAAATCCCTGAAAAGCGTGCACCAGAGTCGGCACGCGTGGAGGCGCGATCGTGCTNGGATCGGTGTGGAACGTCAGCAACTTTCTCGGCGATCTCATAATNCCTCCTGNNCTCAGGTTACGGGGACTCTCCTCGAATTGCGATCGGGAACTCGGGGCGTTCGCAGAGTGCGAACGGGCCCTGGGGATATTCCCCCTGAGGACGGGGATCGGTNANNNCGGCAGGTCCGTGCTTTCGNNCCGAGGANGAGGNGTTCCAGGACTANGAGTTCGAGGACCCGCCGGGTGCACGAGACGGGGATGACGCGTCCTNCGGCGACGAGTTCGAGTCTGCAGCCGNCTTCTTCNCCGNCGNCNTNNNCGCNNTCGNCTTNTTCGCCGNCGNCTTCTTTTTCGCGGTNGTCTTCTTNGCCGTNGNCTTCTTCGCNGTNGNCTTCTTCGCAGTGGCCTTCTTCGCAGTGGCCTTCTTCGCCGTCGACTT
>NZLD01000032.1 GCA_002694095.1 Micrococcales bacterium
GCCGGCGAGGCGTTGCTGGTTGGCGCGGTCGATGATCGGGCCCAGCTCGGTGCCGGCAGCACTGGCATCGCCGATCTTCACAGATGTGAAAGCCTCTTTTAGCCGCTGCCTCACGCTGTCATAGATCGAATCCTGGACGAGGATGCGGCTGATGCATGTGCACATCTGCCCGTTCAGTGCAAGAACACCCCGGCGAATCTCGGAAACCGACTTGTCCAGGTCGGCATCGTCAAAGACGAGAGCCGGTGCCTTTCCGCCAAGTTCCAGCGACACATGTTTGATCGTGTCCGACGCGTTGGCCATGATGATTTTGCCAGTGCGCGAAGATCCAGTGAAAGAAATGACGTCGATCTCAGGATGCGAGGACAGGACGGTGCCCACCTCTGTGCCATGCTCATTCACCGAATTGACGATGCCAGCCGGGACGGAGGGGGCGTCATGAAAGCAGGCCATTATCGCGGCGTTGGTCAGCGGTGTCTGGGGTGCCGGTTTGATGACGACCGAGCAGCCGGCCGCCAGTGCCGGCGCCACTGAGCGAACCAATAGCGTGACCGGAGCGTTCCACGGCACGATGACGGAGACGACACCTGACGGCTCTCGGGTCATCAGGCTTAACTTTCCGGAACCGCTTTCAAAGGTGCGCCCAAAAACATTGCGGGCAACACCCGCATAATATCTAGCCTCGCCATATCCGGCGGCCACTTCATGTCTTGCCTGCGCCAGAACCTTGCCATTCTCGCGCGCCATCAGCGCGGCGATCTCGTCGGCCCGGCTTTCAAGGATATCGGCGAATTCGAGAAGCGCTGCCGCGCGCTGCCGCGGATTGCTGGCCCAGTCGGTGCTCTCGAAGGCCTCGCGGGCCGCCATTACCGCATTTTCGGCAAGGCAGGCAGATCCGTTGGGTGCCGTTCCTATGATTGAACCGTCAGACGGGTTTTCCACTTCGCTGATCCCGTTTGGCGCGTCGGAAAGCCATTGCCCTGCGATGTAGTGATGTCCAAACTCGGCTGTCATTGCTCGTCTCCATACCTTCCGGTCACACGATCGAGGACCGATTTTGCATCTGCCTGCCCGGCTGTGGCTGTTCCGACCCAGGCAACGAAATGGTCGGGCCGCACCAGAATGGCTTCGGTCCCATACAGATTCATCAACCCAGCCGAAGCCAGATCAAGCGTTTTCAGCGGCACGTCACGCGCATCCGCCGCAGATGCAAAGGCGTCTGTCAGGGCGGTATCCCCTGTCAGGTTCATCAGGGTGAAGCCTGGTCCAAGCTGGTCCCAAAGGTCGGCATGATCCAGCAGGGACGGCGGAGCTAGGTGATGGCCCGCCAGCGCCTTGATATCATGTGTTCCGGTGGCGCCGGAACGTGCACCGGACACCCCGCAAACAATCGGTGATCCGGCATAATGCGGAAGATACTGCGTCACCATGCTGTCGTCTCCAGCAGCGCGCCGCGCCCAAGCCTGCTCGAATGCGGCAAGGTCGCGGTTCGGGTCGAATACGTCGGTGAACTCACGATCTTCGATGATCGATTTGACGATGAATTCGTCACGTGTCGACGCGAAGACCGGGTGCCGTTCAGCCGTATAGCTTTCCAGCAGACGGGCACCGCCCCAGTCACGCAGACAGGCTGTCAGTTTCCAAGACAGGTTGCGGGCATCCTCGAACCCAGTATTTACGCCATAGCCACCATAGGGCGGATGCGAATGGGCCGCATCACCGGCTATGAACACCCGGCCTTTGCCATATTCGTCAGCCAGGCTAAGCCTTAATTCCCAGAAGCCGACATATTCGAAATCCACATCGACCGGTGCGCCGACGGCTTGTTCAAGAAATGCCTGGAAATCGAAATTATCGCGGGTCGTTCCTGCCGGAACAGGCGCATGGAAAAACCAATTGCAGTCGAGGTCGACACGGCCAAGGAACTGCCAGTAACCGTTCATTTCGGGATTGATGGCGTTGAAGATCGTCTTGTCGCCATAGATAGAGAGTTTTTCGTCGAGCTGCTCCGAACGGAATACGAGCAGCGCCATGAGCCTGTCATGGGGGTCGATGGTCTGGGTGATGCCTGCGGCCTCTCGCACTGGCGAGCGGGCACCGTCACAGCCGACAAGATATTGCGCCGTCAATCTACGTTGCGCTTGGCCTTTTGTTTCGCGGATATCGACCGTGACACCTTGATCACTTTGTTCGAGCGAATCAAAGCTCCAGCCCGTCAGGATCGAAATACTGGCAAACTCGGCGGCGCGGGCACGAAGTACAGCCTCGCTTTCATATTGCGGCAATCTTTCGTTGGTCGCGGCGTAGTAATTGATGATTTTCGCCCTATTGAACCACTCATAGTGATAATCGGACAGAAAGCTGCCGTAGGTTGCCACGCCGCCGCTGCCATAGCTGCGTGGAATGGGAGAGGCGTCACGTATGGCCTTGGTAACGCCCCAACGGCGAAAATGCTCTCCAGTGCGCGGAGTCAGGTTCTGGCCCTTGGGAATGCGCTGGATACTGTCATGGCGCTCGACAACAATGCTGCCGACGCCATTGATCGCCAGATCGATCGCCAGGCCGAGTCCGACNGGNCCNCCNCCGANNATGATAACATCACTAGACTNTTCCAATTNAANCACTCCAGCCTGCNGNCCAATCGGTCAGGGACNATTAATTCATCTGCCTTCCACGATGCAAACATCGGTGCCAACGGTCGCNATCTCGCCCTCNGGGACCAATATTTCGAGCATTGTTCCGGCGGCCGGTGCTTCGACCTCGCTTGTCACNTTTTCGGTTTCCACTTCATACAGNGCGTCACCGGCTTCAAAATCGGCNCCGACCGCCACANGCCATTTGGCGATAGTGCCTTCTTCCATGTTCATGCCAATTCTGGCGAGNTTCAGCNTTATTTTCATGCGGGGTTGTCTCCGTCAAACATGTCTCTCACCGCACCCATGATTCTGTCCGGGTTCGGCATCAGCGGCAACTCGACAGACGGCGCGTATGGCATTGCCGTATCCGGAACGGTGATACGCCGGACCGCAGTTTTCAGCGTGCCAAACCCCCTGTCGGCGAGCAACGCAGCGATGTGGCTCGCAGCTGAGCATCTGTCCCGTGATTCTTCGACAATGATGGCGCGTCCCGTTTTTGCAACGGTGGCCAAAACAGCTTCCTCATCCAGCGGCACCAGAGACTGCAAGTCGAGGACAGCCACCGAAAGACCGAGTTTATCCTCGACCAGTCGGGCAGTCTGCAGGGTCATGCGCGTCATAGATCCGACTGTGATCAGGGAGAGATCATCTCCGTCACGAAGGAGATTGGCCTCGCCAAGCGGAATGACGATGTCGTCGTCGGGAACATCACCCATGTCGCCGCCCCGACCGCCGGGTTCGAGGAAAAAGGTGGGATTGTCCGAGCGGATGGCAGATTTCAGCAGGCCGCGCGCGCTACTCGCGTCCGAAGGTGCCACCACCTCAATGCCACCAAGATTCATCAGAAGCGGAAACGGCGTGTCTGAATGCTGTGCCGCCGTCGACCGTCCCGCGCCGTAATTTGCGATCACTGTTAACGGCAGGGAAATTTGACCTCCTGTCATCAGGCGAAGCTTTGCCATCTGGTTGGCGATGGCATCAAACCCGGTATAGATGAAGTTGGCGAACATCATATGAAGGACGATACGGTAGCCGCCAGCTGCTGCGCCGACTGCCATTCCGGTAAGCGTCTGCTCGGAAATCGGAGTGTTGCGGACGCGGTGGGGGCCAAACCGTTCAAGCAGTCCGCGCGTATCACCAAAAATGCTGGCCTCGACATCCTCGCCGATCAGGATGACCCGCTTGTCGCGTTCCATTTCCTCGACAAGGGCCATGTTGATAGCCTGAATCATGCGTATCCTGGCCATTACCGGTCTCCTTTGGCAAACATCAGCGGATGTGCACTGCCGGCGTCGGGCGGTGTGCCGGCCTCGCCAAAGGCAGATGCATCCGCCACCTCTCTTTCGGCATCGGCCTCGATGGCGGCAACCTTGTCTTCACTCATGCCACGCTCCAGCAATACGGACCGGGTGCGAACCAGAGGATCGCTTTGCCGACGTGCCTCGATCTCGTCCTCAGACCTGTACGGCGTTGCGAGCACCATCTCCTCGGCCGAGAAATGCCCGGAGAACCGGTAGGTCTCCGCCTCAATGAATGCTGGACCGCCACCGCCGCGGATATCGGCGATGACCTGACCTGAAACAGACCAGACCGTGTCAATATCGTTGCCGTCGATCCGCTGCGCCGGGATGCCGAACGGCGCTGCACGATCAGCGATGACACCCGATGTGACAGTCGCTGATGGCGAAAATTCGGAATAGCCGTTATTTTCACAAACGAACAGAATAGGCAGGTTCCACAGCGCCGCGATATTCATGCATTCCATCAGCGAGCCCTGATTGGCGGCACCGTCGCCGAAAAAGCAGACAGCAATCCTGCCGTCTCCATCCAGTGAGTTGGCGAAGGCGGCACCCGTAGCGATGCCGAGGCCGGCACCGACAATTCCGTTCGCACCGACGATCCCCTTCGAAAAATCGGCAACATGCATGGACCCGCCCATGCCCCCGCAGATGCCTTCCGCCTTGCCATAGATTTCGGCGAACATGGCTTTGACGTCGCCACCCTTGGCGAGGAAATGGCCGTGCCCGCGGTGGGTTGATGTGATCTGGTCGCTGTCACCCAGATGCGCGCAAATGCCGACGGCGATGGCTTCCTGACCGTCCGACAAATGGACCTGGCCGGGTGCGCGGCCCTGCCTGACATCCAATAGCAACTGTTCCTCGGCCTTTCGGATGACCTGCATGCGCAGATAGAATGATGCAAGCTCGTTGATGTCTGGGAACTGGTTGGAGGCCATCAATCGTGGTCTGTCGGTTGGTTGTCTGTTGATGTCAGACTAGATTGACCGCCTTTCGGCGACAACATCATTGATTTTTCACAAGACAAAAGGAATTCTAATATCTGGAAGGCGAATATCTGGATGAAACAAGCCGGATGAAACAGGCAGGGTTTGCAGAAACATGGATATCCGGCAGCTGAAATATTTTCTTGCTGTTGCGAAATTGGAAAGTCTTACAGCCGCCAGCAGAGCTCTTAATGTGACCCAGCCAGCCATTGGTCAGCAGATCAGGAAGCTGGAAGACACATTGGGTGTCCGGCTTCTGGCGCGCCATTCCCGCGGCATGAGGCTGACCCCGGTCGGCAAGCTGCTGCATCGCCGTGCTCAGGAAATCGTCAATATCGTCGAACAGACAGAACGCGAAGTCTCCCGACACAAAGGCACCAGCGAGGGAACCGTCCGGATCGGTGTAACGCCGTCGCTCAGTCGCGTTCTTGTGCCTCGTCTCATGGAAGTCTGCTTTGACCGTCACCCCGGCGTCACGATGCTGTTCCAGCAGGGATACCCGAATGACCTGAAGATGATGTGGGAAGAGGGGGAATGCGATTTCGCCATTATTCAGCAGGATATAGAGACCCATGAATCCGAGAGTTTGCCGATTTACAGGGAAAGGCTGTGCCTTATAGGCTCGCCCTCTGTCTGTGCGTCAATTCCGCAAAGGGTGTCGGCTCTCGAGCTTGCCGGGCTTCCCCTCGTTCTGGACGAGCGCTCAGTCTGGTTGAGGGCCGAGCTGGAACGCGAGTTCAAGAGTATCCGCATTTCTTTCAGTGATGTGATCGAAAGTTCCTCGCTCGACATCCGGCGTGGGTACCTGTTTCAGGGACGCCGTCTCGCGATTGCGCCCGTTGCCCAGTTTCTAAGCGAAATAGAGACTGGGATGCTGATGTTCCGGCATATCAACCTGGAGAGCTTCGAACGGACGATGCATCTCGTGGGGCCCCGTGTGGAGATGATGACGGCGACCGAAAGTTCCGTTCGTATCCTCATTCTAGAGATTGTCGATACCCTTGTCAGCCAAGGTGGTGTCGGCTGGTCGGCACCATGATCCCGTAAGACAAACATTAACGTGACTTTTGGCAGATAAAAGAAATCTCCTCTTTTGATATGAGTTGTGTCTTTGCCATAGTCTGTCGAGGGAGATGGAACAATGAGCAATCCGCATTTTCGCAAGCCGCCGCGGATCTGGCACGGCGCGCCGGAGGCGCCACTTACGGCGAACCTTCATCTGGACGTTGATGATGCGGCGCTGGCAAAGGTCCGGATCAGGCAACAGGATGCGGTCTGGACAATCTCATTCCCGGTAGAAGCGCCATCCGCCGACTATATGCTGCTCGGGCTGATGCCTGACGGCGAAGCGGAAGTCACCGTTCAGATCCTGAATGAAAAAGACCAAGAAACATGGCCCGAACCGCTGCACCATACGCCGCGTGATGTGCCTGTTTCGCCGCTGGAGATGCCACCTCTGCAGACACATGCGTCAGATCCCGCGCGCATGGCTGGCAATTTCACCTTCATGACTGTACGTCGTCGTGCGCCCGGACGTATCCCCGACATGACGCCCGCACAGCGGAGATTTACCACGCAATGGGGCATGATCATTGCTGTGGATCATCGCGGCCGCATGCGCTGGATGCGGAAGCTCGGCAAGCGCGTGGCCGGTATCGAGCAACTGGAGAACGGGAACCTGTTCGTCCATGATACGGAGTCCTGCTCTCGTGAAATCGACATGGCCGGCGAGACGGTTCGGGCGTGGTATGCCAGGCAACGTCCACAGGGGGCTTTTGACGGTGGCATCGCTGTGGATGTGCGCAGCCTTCACCACCAGCCTCACCAGATGCCGAATGGTAATTTTCTCGCTCTGTCGGGCCATTCGCGCCATGTAAAGGACTGGCCGGCATCGGTTCACGAGCCGGACAGGGTCAGGGCGGACCGTGAAATCGTCGGCGATATGATTGTCGAGTTCGACGCGTCGGGCGAAGTGATGTGGAGATGGGACAGTTTCGACCATCTTGACCCCTATCGTATCGGTTATGACGCGCTGGATGCCTACTGGCATGTCCGCGGCTTTCCGGGCGCTGCCGACTGGACACATGGCAATGGCGTGACCTACGACCAGAGGGATGATAGCGTCCTTGTGTCTCTTCGCCTTCAGGACTGTATTCTCAAGATCGACCGCAAGAGCGGCAAAATCGTATGGATTCTCGGTGATCACTCCGACTGGTCGCCGGAACTGCAGTCGAGATTGCTGACGCCGGTCGGGAATAATTTCAGGTGGCCGTGGCATATGCACAACCCGCGGATCACATCTGAAGGTACCATCGTGCTGTTTGACAACGGCATCTATGGTGCCCGACCCGGGCAGCAGCGGGTTCCGTTTCACAAGAGTTTCTCGCGCGGCGTCGAATACCGTGTCGACGAAAAGGCAATGACGGTAGAACAGGTATGGGCATCGGCCCTGACGGACGATGATGTCATAGAACGGACCTGGGCGATGGGTGATGCCCACCGGCTGGAGAAAAGTGATACAGCGCTGGTGGTGCATTCGATCTCGATGCCCCACGGGCGTGACGATATCGGCTTGGACGAAGAGGACCGGACGCAACGATATGTGGCGGAGTTTCCCTCCTATGCGCGGATCCTCGAATATGCGCGCAGTGACATAAGGGACATTCTGTTCGACCTGACAGTCAGGGATGAAGACGAACTGGTGCAGTGGGAAGTGTTCTCCGCGGTGCGGGTGGATGATCTCTATCCGGATCAAACCGGCATAAAGCTCGAGGACGGAGACGGACTGGAGGGCGGCGTTTGACTGAAGAGGGCATCATTCCTGTCCAGCACGTCATGCGGACAGACCCTGCACATACCGCTCTGCCACGTGCCCCGGAATGGATGGGCGGGGCCGGATATGTCATTGACCGGTTTGTTCCTATTGATCATGCGGCAATTCCGATCACTGATCTCGGGTTTCTGCGTGCCGACGCCGTCTATGATGTGGTGACCGTCAGTCGTGGGCATTTCTTCCGGCTGAAGNCGCATCAGGAGCGATTTGCGAGATCTTGCGCCCGCATGAAGCTCACCAACCCGTTTGAAGCCGAGGCGGAGGCACGCCTGCTTCACAAGCTGGTGGCGAAAACNGGTCTCAGGGATGCCTATGTGTGGTGGACCGTGACCCGCGGTGCAAATCCCAGGGTGCCTGCCGATCGTCTCCACCCTGACAGGTTCACCAACCGNTTCTACGCGTTTGTCATCCCCTACGTCTTCATCAAGGANGATAAGGACAGGCAANTNGGCATCAACCTGATGGTTTCAAGGGACTATATCCGCATTCCGCAAAACGCCGTTGATCCACGGGCAAAGAACTTCTGTTCGCTTGATCTCAACATGTCGCTGATGGAGGCCGGCGCATCAGGGGCACACTGGTCGGTGATGACGGACGGTAACGGCCAACTCACGGAATCGCCGGGATCGAATATTTTCATTCTGAAGGGCGGTCGTATTCTGACACCAGATAACGGTTGTCTTGAAGGGGTTACTGGGCAAACCGTTTTCGAACTGGGGGCAAAGGTCGGCATCGAGGTGAAGGCCGAAAAGGTCACAACCGCGGATCTGGAGGCTGCGGACGAGGTTTTTCTGACATCGAGCGCCGGCGGCATCATTCCGGTTTCGGCCGTTGACGGCAAGCAGTTGAGTGCCGGGGTTGGTCCGGTTACCACGCGCCTTCACAACCTTTACTGGGAGCTACGCTGGCAGGGGTGGCACGGCACAGCGGTCGATTACGGAGACGAGGAATGACCGGGTTGCGGTGCCTGCAGAATTTCGACGACGTTGCCGTCCGGATCGCGGCAATAGGCAAAAATGCCGCCACCCGGCATGGCAAGTGGCGGAGCGTGGAACTCGACACCCGCATCACTCAGTCTGAGATGTTCGGCATGGCAGTCGGAGACCTGAAAGCAGATATGACTAAGTCCCGGTTCGGCGACGCTTCGAAGCTGCGGCGCGGAGTCGATGGCTGGTTCGGAAAATTCAAACAATTCCAAGCGCGCGTTGGGGAAGCCGATCATGACGAGCCTGCCGCTACTGCTCTTGAGGCCAAGCCGTGCCGAAAGCGCGACATCGGATCTGTCCCAGGCGAAGGAATGGAGAATCTCGCCGCTGAAGAGNTTCATGTAGAAGTTGGAAAGCCGGTCGAGATCGCGAGTCGCGATTCCTGTGTGGTGCAGCGCGATGATCATGACGAAGACCTAACACGAGTGGCCTGACAAAACCATGCTGGTGAAAAATTCGATATGAGTGACAGGGTTATATTGCTGGGAACCAAGGGTGGGCCGAGATTGAGCACCGGCTCCAGTTGGCCGTCCTCGTCCGTGGTCGAATTTTCGGGACGCCCCTATATCGTCGATTGTGGCCTCGGAGTGACGAGGCAGTTCGTTGAAGCCGGCTATACGCTTGCCGATGTCCACACTATATTGCTGACACATATGCATTCGGACCATTGCCTTGAGCTTGGCCCCCTTCTGCACACTATCTGGGTGTCGTCGCCGAAGCGGGACATCCATCTCTATGGGCCACAAGGCACCTCCCGGATGGTGGACGATTTCTTCAGGGTCATGTCCTACGACGTTTCCATGCGCATGCAGGACGAGAAACAGAGAGACCCGCGCGGCATGTTTCTCTGCACCGAATTCAAGGAAGGGCTGGTCTTCCGTGACGATCTTGTCGAGGTGACCGCATTGCGGGTTGCTCATCCTCCCCTGACCGATACCTTCGCGCTCAAATTCAGTTCTGCCGACAAAACTGTGGTGTTCTCGGCGGACACGTCATATTTCCCCAAGCTGGCCGAATTTGCTAAAGGCGCGGATATTCTGATTCACGAGGTGATGCATCGTGAAGGCACAGAACGCATGTGCGAACGCCTGAAGTTGATCAAGCCGAACCTGATGGAGCATATGATTGCCGGCCATACTTTCGGTGACGAGGTCGGGCGCATAGCAACCGCCGCCGGCGTCAAGCATCTCGTCGTCCAGCATTTTACGCCGAGCGACGATCCCGAAACNGGCCCCGCCGAGTTTGAGGCGCTGGTAAGACAAACATGGGATTCGCGGCTGACCATCGGTCATGACCTTGCCGAGATACCTTTCTAGCGCGGGAAAAGTTGTAGTGCGGAAAAGTCGCAAGACAAAAGCACTACCTTTCGCCAGATGCCAGTGTGACAGATGAGTTGAGGTGAATACTGGAAGAAAAACAGTTTATTTNTTCTGGGATTAACTGAAATTATTTATCTTTTTGGCCAGGATCTGCATTGATCAAATGTAGTGAAATTTATCGCTGAAATAAGAAAAACCTTCTTCTTCACCGTTTTGAAAACCCGTACGGTTTTAACGTTGAGTTGTGGTGAAAGCCAAGTCGGGCCAGCGTAACATTTGCGTCGCAGGCCCAAAATTCGGGTCATAAGACCCACAGGGAGGAAAAATTGAAAAGGACCAAAATGATTTTGGCATCGCTGGCGTTTGCCTTCGCTGCCTTCACCGGCGTTGCCCATGCGGCATATCCAGAGCGCCCCGTCGAGTTCGTAGTTCCGTGGCCTCCGGGCGATATCGAGGACACACTTACACGGATGATTTCGAAGGCGTTGCAGGAAGAGACCGGTGTTCCGGCATCCACCGTGAATATCAAGGGNGGAGGAGGCCTTATCGGCGCCACTCANGTNTTCAACCAGCCAGCCGANGGCTACACGGTCGGCGCCTTTACTGCGAACATTATCTCTGCGCACATCATCAAGGGTAACGCCAAGTATGACCGCGAGGAGTTCGAGCCGCTTGCTGTGATGATCGGCTATGGCATGATGCTGANAGCCCATGCAGACGCGCCCTANAGCAATCTGTCGGAGCTGGCCGACTATGCGAAGAGCAACGATGTGAGCCTCGGCGTTTTCGGTCTGAACGGACCGCCGGCACTGCAGACGATGAAGATGGCCGAGGAGCTTGGCTTCAAGTTCAGCAGTGTGACAGCCTATGACGAGACCACTTGCCAGATGATCCTGAACAAGGAGATCGACGTGACGCTTGGTGGCGGCATTCTGCGTCCCTGCCTGATGAGCGGCGAGGCAAAGGGTCTGGCGGCATACACCACGGCACGGATTCCGATCTATCCGAATGTCGCAACCCTTGAAGAGCAGGTTCCAGGCATTTCGACCCCGCCCTGGGTTGGGCTGTTCGTTCGCAAAGACACCCCGCAGGAAGCGCGCGATGTGATTTCGCGCGTCGCCAAGAGAGTTGTGCAAAGTTCCGAGGCACAGGAAATAGCGGCCAATTCCGGCGCAGTTATAAAGTGGATGCCGGCGGATGAAGCCGCCGAGTTTGCCTCCACTTTCTATGACCGTTTCGAGGCATTGCTGGGCAAGTAAGTCGGCAATGGGGGAAGTCAACGAAAAGAACGCGTCTCCGTTTGGCTCCGAGCCAACAGGGGGACGCTACCTTCTGGGGGCGATCTTTGTGATCGCCCTCATTCTGCTGACCCTGATTGGCGACCAGACCACGCCGGGATCGACAGGCCAGACAGAGATGTCGGGCGGCTGGTGGGCCGAACCGGCGGTCGCACCTGCGGTGGCGTTGACGCTGACCATCGTCGCGGCAGCCCTGGCAGCAGTCTCGTCGCGGTGGGAGAAAGTGGATTTCCGTGGAGCCGTTAGTGTCTACGGGCGCGCGTTCGGCGTCGCGGGGAGCATGATCGTGGCAGTCATGTTGATGAAGGTCCTCGGCTTCGCCCTTTCAATACTGATCTTTGCATTTTGTGTCACGTTCATGGCCGGGTTCAGGGGCGTGCGTCTCGCGATCATTCCGATTGGCACCACCATCGCCATGGTGCTGATTTTCCGTGTCGGTTTTGCCATCTGGTTTCCGAGGCCTATGCTTTTCAAATGGATTGATATTCCCATCAAGTTGCAGGGTCTTTTGTGATGCTCGAAACAACGTTGCTTGGCATCCAGCAGCTTGCGTCGATCGAGATCTGGATCGTTCTTGTAGCCGGAAGCCTGCTCGGGATCATTCTCGGCGCCATTCCGGGCATTGGCCCCGGTGTCGGCATTGCGCTTCTTCTGCCGGTGACATACGCGATGGAGCCGCTGCAAGGGATTACTTTGCTGATGGGGCTGTATGCCGCCGGATGGTATGGNGGCGCGATACCCGCAATCACGATCAACACGCCTGGTACAGGGGNCAACGTCCTGACCACCTATGACGGTTATCCCATGGCAAAGGATGGGCAACCGCAGCGTGCGCTGTCTCTTGCCTATGCCTCGAGTTTCTTTGGCGGGATATTCGCGGTGATCGTTTTGATGGTGGCTGCCTGGCCGCTTGCCGCACTTTCAAAATATCTGACCTCGGTCGACCTCGGCATGGCGGCATTGCTGGCCATGGTGCTGGTGGTGGTCGCCCACCGCGGGGCAGAGCTGGCGTCCTTCGCCATGCTGGGGGTAGGGCTGTTCGTGTCCACTATTGGTCTTGAGACGGCCTATGGTTCTGCACGCTACACCTTTGATACGACCTGGATGATGGCTGGCGTGCCGCTGATCTCGATGATCCTCGGCCTCTTCGCGCTGAGCCAGGCTTTCTCGCTGCTGTTCTCAGACCGCAAGATCGACAAGTCCAAGACCGAGATTGACCGACGGTTGCTCGGCGGCTTCATCGAGGTGTGCCGCTACCCGAAAGTGCTTTTGCGGTCTGCCGGTTTCGGCGTTGGCATGGGTGTGCTTCCCGGTGTCGGAGAATTTCTGGCGCAGTTCTTTGCCTATACAACGGCAAGAAGCGGATCGAAGACGCCGGAGCGGTTCGGAAAGGGCGCACCGGAAGGTATCATCGCCTCAGAGACGGCGAACAATGCGGTGCCGCCGGCGGCTCTGGTGCCTTTGCTGTCACTCGGCATTCCCGGCGAGGCGTTCACGGCCATGATGCTGACGGTCTTCATCGTGCATGGGGTTGATCCCGGGCCGACGCTGTTTGCTGATCACAAGGATTTTGTGGCCGGTCTTTACGTCTCTCTGTTCGTGATGAATTTCCTGATCGTCGGCATCCTTCTCGTTGGGACAAACTGGATCGCCAAACTGGCGACTATCAATGACAGGCTTCTGGCCGTAATCATCATGTGTCTTGTGATGGTTGGCACCTTTTCACGAAACTACCGGCTCACCGACACCATCATTGCGATTTTCTTTGGTCTGGTCGGGTTTGCGCTCAGGCGGGCGAATATTCCTTTGGTACCGATGATCCTCGGCCTTGTTCTCGGGCCGATCATGGAGCGCTACTTCCGTCAGGGAATCGGTGCTGCCGGTGGTGACCTTACGATTTTCGTGACCCGTCCGGTGAGCCTTGTCTTTTTGGTAATTATTTGCCTGCTGGTAGTGACATCCGTCAGGAATGCCGTCAGGCGGCTGACAGCGGNAGGTTGAGCGCCCGCTAAAGGCTGACGGGATGGCGCTCTGGTCGGGCGGAGTTAGCCCGTCTGTGCTCAGAAAAGTTCGTGATACTCGGCCGGAGCGCTGGAATGTTCGCGCATGATGTTGAAGGCNCGCGCGCCGTCACCTGCNTCGATGGCCTTCTTGATNATCAGGTGCTGNCTGTGGCTNNCGATAATCCNGTTCAGCGACCAGCTGACCCGNTCNCTGGCNAGGACCTCNCCCACGNCGCTGTGCGGCATTACCTTCAGCCGGCGCAGGCAGTCCTCGATGAAGGGATTATCGCTTCCCTGCATAATGGTCCGGTGGAAAATCAGGTTGGCCACAGAAAAGGCCTCGATCGCCTCCGTGTCCACAATGCCGCGATTGATGATGGCGCTTGTGGCCTCAACCGATTTGTCCAGCCGCTCGCGGTTCAGGGATGACAGGCCGGTATGGGCAAGGCGTTGGGCAGCAAGCCCTTCGAGAACCCCGCGCACCTCGGTGGCCTGGCGCAACGCCTCGTCGCTGAATTGCCTCGCGCGGTAGCCACGTCCCTCCAATTTGGTCAGCAATCCCTCGGCGTGAAGAAGCTTGAGCGCCATGCGGACCGGCGTTCGCGATGCGCCGAGCCTTCTGCTGAGGTCGCTCTCGGTTATCCGCTCATGCTCCTTGAAGGCGTTCTCCGTGATCATCTCGCGGATGGCATTAGCAACGGCCTCGTCGCTATTGTCCTGACGTCCAGTTTCTGCGTGCCTTCTCATGCTGCACTCCTGTCAAATTGCCGATTCGGTCCATACCGTATCAGAAGGGATTCACTGAGATTTTAAATGTATTCAAATTCAGCAAAATTTTATCATAAATTCAATTTTAATCCTAATTTGAATTCAATGTATAAAAATTTGAACTCATAAATTCTTGAAAGTTGGAATTTGGTTGCGGACCCTGCGTGGCCTCCTAAAGTTTTTCATGAATAAAAGCAGGTCAACCCGGGGCAACCGGGTGGCTGGGCTCTATCGTTCTGGGAGGAAAACCATGTTGAAGAGATTGTTCAAGGCCGCGGCTATTGCCACATCGGCATCGTTTCTGGCCGTTGCGGCACAGGCAGCTGATGTGATTAAGATCGGCCAGGTCGCGCCGAAGTCTGGTCCGCTTGCCGGCGGCGCGGCTGTCACCCAATGGCCGAATGTCGAACTTTGGTCGAAACAGGTCAACGCGGCCGGTGGGCTGAATGTCGGCGGCAAGAAGATGATGGTCGAGATCATCGAATATGATGACAAGACCAACCCGGGCGAGCATATCAAGGCAGCCCAGCGCCTCGCCGAAGTCGACAAGGTCGATTTCATCATCGCGCCCTATGGCACCGGTTTCAACCTTGCGGCTGCTCCGATCTATGCGAAATACAACTATCCGCATATCGGCGTGTCGGCGATCTCGGACAAGATGCCCGAGCTGACGGCCCGCTACGACAATCTGTTCTTCACGCTTGGCAACACGACATCCTTTACGGACTCGGTCATCGACATCCTCAAGGACATGCGTGACGCCGGCACCATCGGCAACCGTGTCGCCATGGGGAATGTCGCCGATGCCTTCGGTATCGAGCTTGCCGAGGCGGCGCGCCCGAAGATCAAGGAAGCCGGGTTCGACATTGTCTATGACAAGTCCTATCCGCTGGGCACGCCGGACCTGTCGCCGATCATCAAGGGCGCCAAGGACAGCAACCCTGATGCCTTCGTCGCCTGGTCCTATCCGCCCGACACTTTCGGCCTGACCGAACAGGCGATCATCCAGGACCTGAATGTGAAGATGTACTACACGGCTGTCGCCACATGCTTTCCGGCCTTTAAGGGCAAGTTTGGCTCGAAGATCGAGGGTGTGTTCGGCGCCGGTGGAGTAAACCAGGAATCATCGAAGATTCAGGAGTACTTCAAGGCCCACAAGGAAATCACCGGTAAGGAAGCTGACGGCTGGGCTTCGGCCAACACCTATGTTTCGATGCAGATTCTCGGCCAGGCCATTGAAGGCGCAGGCACGCTCGATCGGAAGACGGTGACCCAGTACATCAAGGACAACACCTTCGATACGATCATGGGCCCGATCAGCTTCGAGAACCAGATTTCGAACAAGTATTGGACCGTCGGCCAGTGGCAGGACGGCAAGTTCCGCGGCGTGAAGTCGTCGCAGATGGACGGTGCCGCTCCGATCGTCGCAAAGGACGGCTGGAACTGAACCAGACATAACACGAAGCCGGCCGCTATCGGTGTGGCCGACTTCATCTTCCTTGATTTGTTTCCCGGGAATCCGGTGCCGAAACGTCCGCCATCTTGGTGAACGAACCGGATTTCTCATCCCTGGGGTAGGGTGAGATGGATATCATCATCACAGGCCTGTTGCTTGGCGGCACCTATGCGTTGATCGCCTTCGGCCTGAACATGCAGTACGGCGTCGCCAGGATCATGAACCTAGCCAATGGCGAGTTCCTGGTGCTCGGCGCGCTGGCCGCGTTCTGGATTTTCGTGGCTGATTCCATCAGCCCGATCCTGACGATGCTCATCGTTGCGCCGCTGGCCTTTTTCGGCAACTGGGTGATCTACAAGGCCCTTCTGATGCCGCTTGTCAGGCGTGCCAAGAACAAGGGGCAGCTGGAGGTGGACTCGATTCTCGCAACCTTCGGCATGAGTTTCGCGCTTGTTGGGATCATGGTGTCGATCCATGGCGAGTATTTCACCTACTCCTATCTCGCCGAACCTTTCGAGATCGTTGGCGAGACGTTCGCGCTAAACCGCATCGTCGCCTTCTGCTTCGCCGTGCTCATAGGGGTGGCTCTGTGGCTGTGGCTGTTTTTCACCAGGCCCGGCATGGCCATGCGCGCCGTGTCGGTCAGCACCGAGGCAAGCGGGCTTGTCGGCATCAATGTGCAGAAGATGTCGGCGCTGGCATTCGCGCTTGGCGGCGCCGTGACCACCATGGGCGGCACACTGATCTCGACCTTCATCACGCTGGATGCGTCGGTTGGCGTGATTTTCACCATGAAGGCGCTGATCATCATCATCATGGGCGGTGTCGGTGATATCCGCGGCGCGATTGTGGCGGCCCTTATCCTCGGGCTGGTGGAGACAACGGTGGCACGTCTGATTGACCCCGGCCTCACGCTGGCCGCGGCCTATGCCATTTTCGTTCTCGTTCTGCTGTTCAGGCCGCAGGGCCTGTTCGGGAGGAAGCCGACATGAGCCACGAAAACGAATTCAAATCCCTTGTCTGGGGCGCCGTTCTTCTGTTGCTGGCCGCATGCGTCCCGCTGGTGGCGAACGGCTACTGGATGTCGATTGCGCTGACCATTGCGATGTTCACCGTCCTGGCGACGAGTTGGTCGCTGTTTTCCGGTCCGACCCATTACATCTCACTGGCCACCGCGGCCTTCTTCGGGGTGGGCGGCTATCTGGTCGGCACCGGCATGTCGGACTACAACATGGACTTCTGGACGATGGTCGCGATCGCGCCGGTCGTCGGGGCGGTGCTCGCCTTCCTGATCGGCATTGCCACCCTGCGGCTATCCGGGGTCTATTTCGTGATCTTCACGCTGGGCCTCGCCGAGATGATCCGCACCATGGTATCCTGGATACAGAACAATTTCACTGGGTCGCGTGGTCTGTATGTCCTGACCGACCTGACCGAAGCCGACATCTACATCTATCTGGTGATCCTGGCGGCGGTGGTCTATCTCGCTGGCTGGTGGATCAACCGGTCGCGACTTGGATTTGCGCTGAGGATCATCGGCAATGACGAGACGGTGGCCCGCCATGTCGGGATCAACACCGCCACCTCCAAGGTTATCCTGTTCACATTCTCGGGCTTTGTCGCGGCACTGGTCGGCGCTCTGATCGCGCCGCGCTACACCTATATCGAGCCAAACGGCGTGTTTTCGCCGGAACTCTCCTTCATCGTCGTCATCATGGCCCTGCTTGGCGGCACGGGCAGGCTGTGGGGGCCCATTGTCGGGGTGATCCCGTTCGCGCTGCTGCAGGAATATATCAACGCAAATTATTCAAGCTATTCGACGCTGGTCATGGGCATCGCCTTTCTGGTGATTGTCTATTTCCTGCCGAGGGGCGTGGTTGGGCGGATCGAGCAGCTTCTTGCAAAGCGGGGGCGTTCGACATGGTAGCGACTGTTCTCAGCGTGGCGAACGCCACTAAGCGCTTCGGCGGCCTCGTCGCCGTGAACAACCTGTCCTTCGAGGTGCATCAGAACGAGGTGATGGGAATCATCGGCCCGAACGGGTCCGGCAAGACCACGATGATGAATCTGATCTCGGGCGCATTGCGGCTGAGTGAAGGGTCTGTCAGCCTCGATGGCCGTTTCATCAGCACGCTGAAAGCAGACCAGATCAACCAGCGCGGCATTGCGCGCACCTTTCAGCTGGTGCGTGTACTGCCGGGGCTGAGTGTGGCTGAAAACTGCATCGCCGGCATGGTGTTCGGCCACAGGCGGCTGTGGGGAGATCAGGCTCGATACGAGGCCGGCAAGCTGCTCTCACGGGTCGGCTTGTCCGGCAAGGAAACCGTGCCGGTCGGGTCCCTGACCTATATCGACCAGAAACGCCTCGAGCTGGCTCGGGCCCTTGCCTCGTCGCCGAAGCTTCTGCTTCTCGACGAATGGCTTGCCGGCCTGAACCCGACCGAACTGCAGGAGGGCATAGATCTCATCAGGTCACTTCGCGAGGAAGGCATCACCATCATCCTTGTTGAGCATGTGATGGACGCCATCCGCTCGCTCTGTGACCGCTGCATCGTGATGGCGGCGGGAGCCAAGATCGCCGAGGGATCTCCAGGCGAGGTGCTCGCCGATCCTGAAGTGGTGAAAGTCTATATCGGGGAGGATATCTGATGCTTGAGGTCAAAAACCTTTCCGTCAGCTATGGCCAGCATCGCGCACTGGAAGATGTTTCCGTGCAGATCGCAAAGGGCGAGGTGGTTGTCATTCTTGGCGCCAATGGCGCCGGCAAATCATCTCTGCTGCGCGCCATTGCCGGCTTGTCCGAAGGACATTGCGACGGGGATATCAGCTTTGCCGGGCAAACGCTTCTCGGCCACAGCCCTGACGAAATCGTAACCGGCGGAATTGCCCTCGTGCCGGAGGGTCGGGCCATTTTCGGTGACCTCAACGTCGAGGAGAATTTGCGGCTTGGCGCCTACAGCGAACGGGCGCGGATGAA
>NZLD01000033.1 GCA_002694095.1 Micrococcales bacterium
TGGCGGTCTACGTCTGGTTTGTCAAGAAGGAAATAGAACGAATCTTGGGATCCCGATACCCCGAAGTTCTTGCCGTCGAGGGCCTCATTCTGAGCGCCGCCCTCTTCATGGTGATCTTCGCAAGCATCTACCTGGTTATTGACGGGCTCAACCCTGGGTCGTTTACAGAACCGCTTACCCACTTGTCTTCGCATTACTTGACTCTCACCATTTTGTCCACCGTTGGCTTTGGGGATATCACCGCCGTGACGGATCAAGCTCGGCTGGCGGTGATGATCCAAATGGCACTGACACTCGGCTTCTTGGCTGTCACTATTCGGGTCTTCTCCTGGGCAACGAAGAGAGCGCTGGTGCGACGCCACGGACCCGACACGTCGACCCAGCACAACTGACCACGTCTACTTCTCATGAATGCTCCTCGTCGCTTCGCTCAGGTGGACGTCTTCACCGCTGAGCCGACTCTCGGTAATCCCGTCGCCGTCGTACTTAACGGGACAGGGTTGACGACACAGCAGATGCACGCCTTCACCGAGTGGACGAATCTGTCCGAAGCCACCTTCGTCGTGCCGGCAACAGATCCATCAGCCGACTACGCCGTGCGAATTTTCTGCCCCGGTCGCGAACTCCCTTTTGCCGGCCACCCGACCTTGGGAACATGCCATGCATGGCTGGAGGCCGGCGGCGAGCCGGTCAATGACCACATCGTGCAAGAGTGCGGAGCCGGTCTGGTGCGAATACGGCGCACCCCGGACGACGCCTTGAGCTTTGCGGCGCCACCGCGCAATCGCACGGGACCTCTCGAGGACCACGTCTTGCACGAGACCGTTCGTGGGCTGCATTTGTCCCCGGATGCCGTGGTCGACCACCAGTGGTGCGACAACGGGCCCGGCTGGCGCGGCCTACTCCTGCGCTCCACCGAGGATCTGCATTCTGTATCTCCCGACCCAGAGCTTCTTTCACACGCCGACGTCGGACTCATCGCCCCGAGTTCAGCAGAAACCGACTTTGAAGTGCGGGCGTTCTTTCCCGGCAATCAAGGGATCACCGAGGATCCGGTGACCGGGTCGCTCAACGCAGCGCTCGGCCAGTGGCTCATCGGTGCAGGGCTCGCACCGGATTCCTACACCGCACTTCAAGGTCGCGCGCTCGGTCGTCGTGGACTAATTTCCGTTGAAAGGCGCCTCGAGGACGTGTGGGTTGGGGGAAGAACGGTGACAGTTATCGATGGGACGGTGTCGCTGTGATTCTCGACGGGGGCATGGGACACCTCCTGCGGCGCAATGGAGTCGACATCTCAGGGCCCATCGGCACGATGGAACGCTTCCGCGGCGTTGCACGAGCAAATCGTGACTCTCCGGACATCGTTCTCCACTCTCACCTTCAGTTCCTGCGTTCCGGCGCCGACGTCATCACCACCAATACCTATGCCTGTGTGCCCGCTGCTCTTGCCACCGACGGTGGCGGTTCCCCCGACGACGTAGTGGAGCTCGTCCAGGCGGGTGGTGCGCTTGCAGCGAGAGCGCGCGATATCGCTGTATCCGAAGGGTTATCTCATGCGCGCCCACTCGTTGCCGGATGCTTACCACCCCTGCACGAGACCTATCGACCGGATCGCGTCGGGAACTATCGCGAACTATCGAGCACCTACCGAATGATCGTCGATGCCGTCGCTCCCTCGTCGGACGTCTTGTTGTGCGAGACCATGCATTCCACGGACGAAGCCTTCGCGGCTGCCGAGGAAGCTAGTGCGGCTGGGCTACCGGTGTGGGTTTCCTTCACTGTGTCCGAGGTTGATGCGGGGAACCTGAGGAGCGGGGAGTCGATCGCGGAGGGTGTTGCGGCGATCGCTGAGGTCACGAACGTCGAGGTAGTAATGCTCAACTGCAGCAGCCCGGACGCCATCACCTCCGGTCTCCCCCTTCTCGTGGAGGCTGCACCCGATCTGACGATCGGGGTGTACGCCAACGGCTTCAGCGATGAGTTTCGCGCAAGTGCTTCCGACAACGATCCCGTCCCGACATACCGTGAATACGACGATTTGCTGACGCCGGAGGCTTTCGCTCGTATCGCCGATGATTGGCGCCAGCAGGGCGCGAGCATCATCGGCGGATGCTGCGGAATATTCCCCGAACACATCGCATCCGTTGTCTCGACAACGGCTAACCGCTAGACGCTGCTACTCGGTGCGCCGCAACCACCACAACGCGAGCGGCGGCAAGATCAAGGGAATGAATAGGTAGCCACTACCGAACGTGGACCACACGGTGGCACGCGGGAAAGCGTCGGGGACGAGCAGACTCAGGGCACCGATCACGATGACACCCGCCATCTCGATACCGATGGCAACGTAGGCGACTTTCCGCGACGTCCGATTTCCTCGAGCAAGCGCAATCGTCGCGACGATGTAGATGACGGCCGCAAAAGCCGACAGCAAGTAGGCGACGGGCGCCTCGTCAAGTCGCCGGGTGATTTGAATGACGGATCGAGCCGTGGCTCCTATGGCGAAGATGGCATATACAACGACAAGGACGCGACCAAACCCCTGGTTCGTTCGAGCCTTCGCGCGCTCAGACACCGGCCCACACCTGCTGAATCCGGACCACTAGGACAGGCATCACGAGACCCACGACGAGGAGCACGCCCGCACCCCACCGGGTCTCGTCATTCTTCGCCCACCACCAACCTCCCACGGGAATCAGTGGAGACAGCAGGAGATACCCGACAAATTCGGCCCGAGCAAGTTCCTTGTCAGTCCCCATCATCTGCACGATTCCGCCAACCGCGAGAACGACAAACATCGCCGCCAGCCCCAGTGTTGCGATCTGCAGATAGCGATCCACTCGCTTGTTTATCACCAGATAGACCAGCGCCCATACGGCTACGAGCAACCCAACGATGATGGTTGCGGTGGAGAAGGGCCCGGTCACGGCCTTAGTGTCCCAGGATCTGCGTCTGCGGCATTACGTACACTGCCTTCCATGAATGACGACGAGCGCGATGAGCCTTCCTGGACGCCGTGGGCATATATAGGCACTGGTGTCCTCGGTCTTGCCATCATCATCTTCGCCCTCACCAGCGGTCAGGCCGGTCTGATCGAAGCACTGATCTTGGGTGTGTCGATCGCTGTGCTGATCGTCGGCGTAAAGAAACTTCGCGAACGCCGCACTTAGACCACGAGTTGCTCATGTTTTCCCAGCGNTGGCGTCGCCCCTTCTCCGGTTCGACAGCCCACGGCGCACGCTTCGCAGTGATGGTTCTCTGCCTTGGGGCACTGTCCGTCGTCGGTGCAGCGGCGCACGCGGCGCCTTCTACTCCGTTTCCGTTCCCTGATTACTCGACGGTCGACTACACGCAGGTTCCCATTCAAGAAACAGGCGTTGTTGATGTCGTCGCCGATGGCGACACGTTCCGCTTCATTGAGGATGGATCGTCGTCCTACGTCACCGTGCGACTCCTCGGCATCAACACCCCTGAGGTTCGCGGGTTCTACAACAAGAACAGAGATGAGGACATGTGCGGCGCCGTGGAGGCCACCAGGGTTCTGGCTTCCCTGCTTCCACCGGGNACCCCCGTNCAACTTCGCTCGTTGAGTAAGGAATCCACNGGTCTGGNCAATCGACCTCANCGCTACGCGTTCGCGTNNAACCCNNNCACCGGCCAATACGACATCGACGTTCAAGCTGAGTTGGCNAGCGCTGGGCTNGCGACNCTGTTCACCCTGTCCAANGAGGCNGCNCTGTCGTATNCCTACGCCGTGCANGTGGCGAACGCACAGGCNGCCGGGCGGGGCATCTGGAACCCGAGTTTCTGCGGGCCGCCGGAACAACCNGACGCATCCGTGNGTCTTNTCGCNCACTGGAATGCCGGANGAAACGACAACGCCAANCCAAACGGTGAGTACGTCATCGTGCGTAACACCGGTGGAACGGTCGTCGACCTCAGCGGCTGGATTCTTCGTGATTCCGGCTCCACAGCATGGTTCACCTTCCCGAACGGATCGGTACTCACCCCCGACGACTACCGGGTAGTTCATGTCGGTCAAGGAACTCCCGGATCGCCGAACCCCCGAGACCTGTATATGGGNTCGCCGACAGCGCTGTTGGCGAATGTGGCGCGTGATCGATTTNCCGGAGATGGNGTCTATCTNCTGGACCCCTCCACNGCGTTCCGCTCGTGGTTCGACTGGCCCTGCGTCGTCGACTGCACGGACCCGGCCCAAGGAAAGCTCACGATCACCGACGTCAACCCCATCGCCACGTCAAAGANGCCATCGCGGGCAGCCAACGAGGAATACATCGTCATCAANAACACCTCGNACACCGAAATCNANCTCGATGGCTACTACCTGGNATACCGGAGCGCCACNTACCCNTTCGTCATCAACTCGNGGATCCCAGCTGGGAAAACGTTGACGGTCTTCATCGGCAAGGGNCTTCCATCGAAGCGCNCTCAGTACTGGGGGCGCGANGNGCCACTTCTGCGAAATACNTCNGGAACNGTGGANTTGCTCTCCGAGCGCAACGTNCTCATCAGCTCCAAGAAATGGTGAGTGTCGAGCGGATCAGCCTCNTCCAGCNCACACNGTCACTCGTTATGTCGACTCCCGTGCCGCTCGNCGNTGCTCTTCGATACGAGCGGCTTCCTCNAGTGACGGTGCAGAGCCACCATGTCGCTGCGGGATCCANGGNGCACCCGNCGGCTTGTCCGGGNATCTNTNNATCGTCTCGTCGAGAAGTTCGCTCAAGGTGCTGCGGAGTGCATGNGTCATCTCGTCGACATCATTGTTGNTNGNCATCGGGCGTCCGATCGTCATGCAAATNGTCCGCCCCCGGGTGAAGTCGCGGACGTCGTACGACAGGACGCGATGTCCACCGAACACGATCATNGGNANNAGNGGNACCTCAGCTTCGCGCGCCATCCGCACCGCGCCGTTCTTCAACTCTTTGATTTCCAGCGAACGACTCATCGTCGCCTCCGGGAAGACNCCGATNAGTTCTCCTGCNCGNGCCGCCGCGACGGCGGTCTCGAACGCNACCGATCCATCGTGCCGNTCGACGGGAATGTGCTTCATTCCACGCATNAGCGGTCCCGCTATCGGATGTNGAAACACCGAATCCTTCGCCATNAAGCGAACNANTCGGCGCCCCCGCCGATCCGCNGGNACNCCTCCGAGTGCGAAATCCANATAACTCGTGTGATTNAACGCGAGCACCGCCCCGCCCTGCAGAGGGATGTTCNCCTCNNCCACGATGTCGAGTTTCATTCCGAGGACAGCGAAGATTCCTTTGAANCCCTCCACGACGGCCCGGTAGAGCGGTTCAGTCATCCGATGACCGTTCGGCTCGTGAGGACAACGTCCAAATCACCATAGCCCCGCCCCACGGACCGACCACCCAGATGGGCCAGTAGTACGGGGCCGGGCCACTGCCCATCCAAGTGGCGAACCAAATGATGTTGACGAGGACACCAACNCCCAGCCACGAAGCCCACGCGGACCGAAGCTTCCTGCGCTCCATCGCCGATTCACTCGGCTCNTGCGGAGCAATGGCCATCTCTCGNGGCAAGTCCGNGGTGAGAGCTCGCAAGTCCGCGAAGGTCTTGGCTTCGTGGGCGCGGTCAAGGCGNTCGTTGAACTCCTCCGGCAGGAGCCGGCCCTCGGCATACGCCTCACGTAGTTCAGAGATCGTCGCGTCGCGGTCCGNGTCACCAGCGCGAAGTTCCGGATCGTTCACGANCTGCACAGTAGTCGGACGTCAGCGGGGAGGGAATCCACCCGGAGGCGTCGCGTGTGATGCATCGGGAGCAACAGTTTCTCCCCCACGGGACCCCGACTGCGAATCAAGGAGAGCGTGAACTTCCGTTGCGCGATAGCGGCGGTGACCGCCGAGCGTTCGAATGCTTGTCAGTTTCCCGGCCTTGGCCCAACGCGTGACGGTCTTGGGGTCGACCCGAAAGAGTGCTGCCACTTCCGACGGGGTGAGGAGTTGATCAGGGTCTGGATCACGTCCCGACATCGCCTCTCCCAACGTTGCCTCGTTGCCACGGATTGCAGGCCGAGCAATTTGCGCCGATACGTACCTTTCCACCGTATGCGCGTAGAGGCAAGCAAAATTTCCTGCCAATGAATACAGATACTCGTTTTTCCTCCAAATAACGGAGAAACTGCGCGCCGTGTCCTGTCCTACAGTGACCTCGTGACAGATCCCACCGGCCTCGACCCCTGGATGGGTTTCGACGGACACGAGAGTGTGGTCGTCGCTCAGGATGAGTCCACCGGCCTGCAAGCGATCGTCGCTATCCACTCCACTGTCCTGGGGCCGGCCCTCGGCGGCGTTCGAATGTCGACTTACGCCGACACATCGTCTGGCGCACATGCCGCCGCCTACGCCGATGCATTGCGTTTGTCACGAGCGATGACCTACAAGAACGCACTCGCGGGACTTCCACACGGCGGAGGCAAAGCCGTCATCGTGCACGACCCATCGAACAAACCACCGGAACTGCTGCACGCCTTCGGTGAACTCGTCACATCTCTCGGTGGTCGATACGTCACCGCAGGCGACGTCGGGATGCGCGTTCAGGACATGGATGTCATCTCCGAGACGTGCCGATGGACCACCGGCCGCTCCCCCGAGAACGGCGGCGTCGGCGATTCCGGGATTCTCACGTCCGTCGGTGTTCACCTGGGCATGCGAGCGGGGGCGGAGGCAGCTTTGGGCACGGCGGATCTTTCCGGTGTGACGGTCGGTGTGATCGGTACCGGAAAGGTCGGCGGCCGTCTCATCGGCCACCTCATCCGCGACAGTGCGCAAGTGATAGCCCTGGATCCATCCGCCGCGGCGCGCTCGTCGCTCGATGCCGACTACCCGAACGCGATCACCTGGGTCGATTCACTTGCCGAACTTCTGGCCTACCGACCACAGGTGCTGTCCCCCAATGCTCTCGGTGGGGCGATTAGCGAGACCCTCGTGGAGGACTTGGTCTCAGCGGAGGTTCGCTTGGTGTGCGGGGGGGCCAACAACCAGTTGGCCGCGGACCGGGTCGGGGACCTCCTCGACCACGCGGGGATCGTCTACGCACCTGACTTCTGCGTGAACTGCGGAGGCGTCATCCAGGTTGCCGAGGAGCTCACGGGGGCCGATCTCGATCGAGCACGAGCCACCGTGGAGCGGGTTTTCGACACCACCCGCAGCGTCCTGGAACGGGCCCGTGGCGAGGGCATCACCCCTGTCCGGGCCGCCGAGCGGGAGGCGGAGGCGCGGATCGCGGCATCCTTGCCCCAGGGGGGCCGCTGACGCGCGCCGCACCCGGGACGGGGTAACCTAAGGGCTCGCTGTGGTCCCGGGATCGCGGCCCGATCGGCCCAGCGAGTACCGTCCACGTGAGAACCCGGAATCCGGATGAGGGGGTCGAGCCATGGGGCGCGGCCGAGCTAAGGCTAAGCAGACAAAGGTCGCTCGTGCGTTGAAGTACGGCGGCCCGCAGACCGATCTACAGCAACTTGAGGC
>NZLD01000034.1 GCA_002694095.1 Micrococcales bacterium
TATGTAGACGGCGCAGGTGGTGGAGCGTGGATTGCCAGTGTCAACCCGGCAGTCCACGAGTTCAGGTGTATCGGGTGCGCCCTGCGGATTCGGGTTTACCCCGTAGAACTCTGCGTTTATCTTCAAGGGGACTTGGGCAGAACCACCTCGAACAGAGCCAGCCGGAAGATAAATTAGGGTCCCCGTGCCTCCGTCACACTGCGTTGGCGCGGAGCGCGGGTTATCTGGCACCGCGCAGTGCAGCGCATACATTCCTACAGTCTCGGGGAGACCAGAGACCGCCACGTCCAAATTGACACTTGGCGGTAGCGCGGCGAGAACCGAGTTTGCCGGTTGTTCAGCGATAGTGACACCGAACCCCTCCGTGGTTGCATGCGCAGATGCCGTGGCCGACCCCACGAGGACGCCAGCAGCTAGCAGTGTTGTCCCAATGCGAAGTGAGAACACTCTTTCCTCCATAGTTGGTGCCCGGTTCCGCCGAGCGACGGTTTAGTGAAAATCGACAGGGACGATGACGTCATGTGACCGGTCTTGAGAGCGGGTATGGTCCGCGCGAACCGCGATGGCGCACTGAATGCGGCGGCAGTCTACGTCGCCGATCCTCGACGAAACGTACAGAGTCACCTTGAATCGACCTTTTTTCTTGAAAGGGGTAGCAAGATTCCGGGCGTACGGAGGTGGGTTAGACGACACCCAGGCCGAAGATTGGGAGGAAGCATCCAAGTTGACGCCGCCGCCGCAGGGGCTGGGGGCGTCACCCTCGTTTGGCTTCACGCACAGCGCGACGTAAACACCTACGCGCGGATTGAACTGGCGACCGCGCACCACTACGCGCTGCCCCGTGGGATCCAGATTTCGGGTCTCAGAGACGATGACACGCTGTCCATAATCCCCTTTGGCCGCGGCGCGCGAAGAGTCGGCGGCCGCGTTTGGGACGGCTAGCAGCAGTGACGCTAGGAGAACGACGGTGACGGACGTAAGGCGCAAAAATATCTTCACGTTAGGCGTCCTAAACGTAGACCGAGATCGAGATCCTCCAAGTTACGTACTCTTTTGCCACCCTGCATTTTCAGGCCCTTAACTGAGGCCGACCCGCTCCAGCATTTTCAGCGTGCCAGGAAGGTCCTGTATTTCAGCGAGAGGGATATCNGGTCCCNNCACTTCNTCAATAGGCGGGACATGANCGGGCCCCGGAATGCCCTGGGCAAGCGGATATTCGGTAGTTGTGTCAACGAACCATTCTTGAGCCGCATCCGACAAGAGCCACTCAATGAAAGCTGTTCCTTCNGCNGGGTTTTCCGAGGCNCTCAAAACGCAGGCGCCCGCCACGTTTACTAAACCGCCNGGGTCACCAGGTTCCGTGAAGGCCAGNNNCACGTTGACGTTNTCTTCGCCAATNTCGTCTGCAAGCCGGTACCAGTAATAGTGNTTNATCAATCCAAGNTGAACTTGGCCGGCGTCNACCGCATCCTGAATCGCGATGTTGTTGTCGTATGTTTGGACGTCGTTATCGANAAGNCCTTNGAGCCATGTCTCCGTGACCTCNTCTCCAAATGCAACTCTCATTCCTGTNANNAATGCTTGGAANGANCCGTTCGTGGGCGCAATCGCAACCTCNCCGGCCCANTGGGGNTCGACCANGTCCANTACTGACGNNGGAACNTCGNTCAGGTCTANCTNAGAGGAGTCNTAAGCNANNACNCGAGCTCGGCCCGTCACNCCCGTCCAATTTCCAGTTTCNGCCCGGTAGGNNGCAGGTACTTTATCCGTGATTTCCTGTGATGTAGGAAGACACAAACCGGCCGCGTCAACTGCACCAAGTGCTCCTGCATCCTGAGCAAAGAAGACGTCTGCNGGTGACTTGAGACCTTCTTCCTGAATCTGGGCAGCCAATTCTGCCGTCTTCCCGTAGCGCACCTCNAGATCAACGCCGNTATCGCACACGTATTGNTTTAGCAAGTCACCGACAAGGTACTCACCTCTCCCTGAGTAGACAGTCAGGGATCCAGCATCACCAGAAGGTTCGCACTCGCTTCCGTCTGCGAAGTCGTCCCCCCCACAAGCCGAAAGTGCTGACAGCGATATCGAGGCCAGAAGCAGCGGCGCAAAGACCTTNTGGCGNAANTTCATCTTGACCTCTCTTGTTACTGAATACNNATGGGGGGAGCACAGGGCNNGACCCTCNCNANTGCTNTCCTTTTGTTTAGGTTAGGCTTCCCTTACCTTTTTATAAAATTTAGGGTAGCCTAACCTAATGGGAAATGCTTGTTGGGGTCAGCCCCTGGACCTGAGCGATCTTGCTGCCGATGTAGACCCCGGCGCACCAGCCATCTGGACGCCGGACGGCACCATTACGTACGGGGAATTGGTCACACTCGTACGCCAGCAGCAAAGCCGCTTGCCCGATCGTCGCTCTCTGATCCTGCTAGCTGTTGACAATTCATGGGGCAGCGTCGTGAGTTACCTCGCGTGCATCGCCTCCAACCTACCGACAGTGCTTCTCCCACATGGCGACGACAACTTCTTGTCTGAGATTGCCCTGCAATACGACGCAAACTTTATTGTCGACGGGCCCTCAGGATGCGTGACCCATCGATCGGCAACAGAACACGAACTGCATCCCGAACTCCAAATTCTTCTAAGCACATCTGGCTCCACGGGATCACCGAAACTCGTGCGCTTGTCCGGAAAGAATTTGACCGCAAACGCGACGTCGATAGCGCAAGCACTAAATCTGTCGAAAGAAGACAGATGTGTCGCCAGCCTTCCAATGTCCTACTCCTACGGGCTTTCCGTCATCAACAGCACGATTGCGGCCAGAGGCTGCATCGTTTTGATTCCCGGAACGGCGACGCAACCAAGTTTTTGGAACTGCGCACGAGTCTCAAACGCTACGACCTTGAGCACTACCCCATACATGTGGGACCTGATTGAATCCCAAGGCTTGAATGTTTTGCAGATCCCGACCCTCTCACGAATCACCGTTGCCGGTGGTGCTCTACTCCCATCCAAGGTTGCCGAGTATGCCCACCTCGGACGTGCAATCGGATGGGATCTGTACGTCATGTACGGGCAGACGGAGGCCACGGCGCGTATCGCCATCCTTCCCCCAGATCTTGCCTTCGATTGCCCTGACGCTGTCGGATTCCCAATCGAAGGTGGATCTGTGCGCTTGGAACACATCGTCGGTCATCCGCTATCCACGGGAGAATTGATCTATTGCGGTCCCAACGTCATGCTGGGTTACGCGACATCGGTTGAAGACCTTAGCCGTGGCCACGACTCAAGGGAGCTTGCTACGGGCGATCTTGCCACGATTGACAAGTCGGGCTGCATACGAATCGTGGGTCGAACCTCGCACTTTACAAAAGTTCGTGGTCACCGTATTGACTTACGGCACCTTGAAGATACGGTGAAACAAAGTGGAGTCGAGCTTGCTTGCATTGCGAGCGCCGAGCACATAAACGTCGTCACAACGTCCATCACGCCTGAAGCACTGCTATCAACAGTGTGCACAACGTCCGGTCTGCCTCCCGACGCTTTTCGGCTTTTCCTAGTCGAAGAACTGCCCCGCTCTCCAAATGGCAAAGTGTCAATGAAACAAATACAACAGATAGTGAAGACAGAGTCTTGCTCGGCCTTAACTAGTGACCACCCTGACTCCACTATCGACGCAATCTTTCAGCGTCACTTGTTGCTTTGCCGGGTTGACCCTGACCGTTCTTTTGCCGACTACAGGGGGGACTCACTGAACTACATATCGGTATCAAACGCCCTGCAGAGGTTGATTTCTAATCTTCCCGGTCATTGGCCATCAATGACTGTAAGGGAACTAAAGACACTTCATCATCGACGGGGACCCGAGCGTCGAGTGCGGTGGATGGGAATGCTAGAGACCAGCATCTTGGTAAGGGCCGTGGCCATTGTTCTCATCGTCTTCAACCACACAGGTTTCGTAAAGATTCCGGGCACTGCGCACGCGCTTTTACTGCTTGCAGGGTACGCCTTTGCACGGTTTGTCTTGCCCTCTAATCTCAGCGAGCCCTACGTCAGACGAACGACACGTTACATCGTCACTTTGTACACCCCAGTATTCATGTGGCTCATCTGTCTTGTCGTGATTAGTGATCAATACGGGCCGTCTCTCTTCTTCGTCAACAGTCTCAGTGATGAATTTAATGGCCCGCATCTCAGGTATTGGTTTGTTGAAGTTCTGATGTACGCACTTGTGGCCTTCGGCTTGCTTTTCGCATGGACGCAATTTCGAGATCTATTGCGATCGAGGCCTGTGCAGGTCACAGGGCTCCTGGCAGTGGCCTGCTTCGCCATGAGCTTACTTGGTACGAGTACAGATTCTCTCTATCGCGTTTACTCCCCAGTAGGCACTCTCTGGCTCTTCGCTGCCGGACTGACCTTGTACTACCTAGACAGCAAAAAACTCGCATTTTCCATTCTCTTGAGCGGCGCGCTCTTTATATATTTTGATGACTGGCCGAGGGCGTTTGTATGCAGCGCACTGGTTTTACTGGTTGTCTGGATGGATCACGTCCGGGTCCCCACCGTCTTGATCAGAGTCTTCTCCGTACTTGCCTCAGCGTCTCTGATCATCTACCTCACGCACTGGCAGATATATCCACCGATCAAACACGGGATTGATTTTGCTGGTGCTGCTCTGGTGTCAGCCCTGGTGTCGTTGCTTATCGGTTGTGTGGCTTGGTTCTTGTTCAATCAGATGTCACTGCGTCTCTATCGAGCTTTAGCCTCGAAGCAGAAATCACCGCGAACACCACACAGTCAAAAAGAGGTGGCCTCCGCGTATGTCTAGTCGCGTCGGCATTGACTTTGTACACACAGGTCGCATCCGCGACCTAGTTAGCGCATCTAGCTCTGCTGAACTACGGAGAATTTGGACTCATCGCGAATTGGAAGAGTGTGATGGACGCCTGGACTCTCTTGCCGGGCGATGGGCCGCGAAGGAAGCTGTCCTGAAGTGCTTAAGGTCAGGGATAGCGGAGCACCCTCTAACCAACATTGAGGTCTTGAAAAGCCCGCTGGATGGTTCGCCCCACTTACGGCTGCACCGCTCAACTCTCTATTTCAGTCTCCTGCAGGAATTGAGTCGATGGACGATTTCGATATCGCACGATATTGGAATAGCCATTGCGATTTCCGTCGTTGAAGAGTCGACTCACACCAATCCGCACCGTCCAAAATTACAATATGCCTCGAGGAGCAAATGAAAATGAAGCGCCGTGAAGCCGATCCGAGTGGAGCGCAGAGGGCGAGAGAGGTATTAGCCGAGGCAGACACCTTTCAACTTCTGCGTCTAGAGCCGGAGACGAGTCACTTTGATGTAGAAACATTGGTGGTTTGCCCCTGGTCTGGTTGCGTCACGTATGTCTTTGGAGACCTTGCCGACATTCCCGCGGGACAGATACGGGTTTCGATACGTGCGGAGAAGCGAGAACTCGGCACTCTAACGATGAGTGGGAGTTTCGGCCGCCCACGAGTGATTGATCCAGAGCCATTGCAACACACGAAAAAGTCAGACGACAAGTACTTCTCTGATCTTGGCGCGAAAACACTCATCGGCGTGCAGCTTATTCCCGACACGATTCGTGTCGATGTGGTGTGTGACACTGAGGCTGACATACACCGGGTGCAGTCCTTACAGGTGGCGCCATTGGATTTTTTTCACGTGCGTTTTGATTCCTGGTCACTTGATCCAAAGGCGTTGATATCGCACCTTGAGAGCGAGCATCAGAGTGAACTCAGGAACCTCGTAAACGTGTCCACACCGGGACTGGGCGCCGTTTCGACATTTATTTGCATTGATTCCATGAATCGAGATGCGCTTCAACTCGTATGTCTGAATGATGATGGATCAAGCACCATTTCAATCCCGTACGGGGCTTTCTTGTCAGGTCCGCAAGACGTCGTGCGATGGGTGATGAGTTACACGAAGTAGGGGAAAATTCCTAGTGATGTCTTTACGACCGAGACCATGGGCAATTTGCCGCTTATCGCTGAGCGGCTTCAGTTGGTCTCCTGGAGCCGGGAGAGCCACGAGGACTCCCTGTCCTCGAACTTGTCGTCCCACCAGTGTTCGTCAACGTGGGCGGAGCCTCTCGTCCGAGTTACTTGCTACGCGTAACGGCTAGGGGTGCCGGCTTCGCTACTCACAGTGGCGATCTAAGTGTTTCTACCAGGTGGGTGCAATGTGTGACCTCGCAGATGTTAGGCGGCACTGCCTTTGACACACGTGCGTAGCCCACGCATCCCAAGCGCAAGCTGACAATAAGGTTTTCTAGGTTGCCATGGAGCATTCCGGCATCTGCGTCACGTAGGACGATAGGCAGAGAGTGGTTCGGAGATGACCTGCAGGCTCCCACGACGAGAACACTTGAAGCCGCTACCGACCAGACTCAGTAGCCGGTGACCGCAAAACGATTTGTTCAGCCGACTCCGTTGACCCCCGGCTGCACTATGCATTGACCACGGGGATGCCCTAACCCTTTTTCAGGCTCTCCGTGACCTGTCAGGCAGCAAGGGCATCGTACGAGAATTCCGAATTGGCCGGGAAGAGAATTTAGCCACGCTGCGACATACTCAGTGGGTGCGAATTTGGTTTTCCTGTGTCGCTTTAGCGGTCATGATCGCGACAGTCAGTGCCTGCGAATCCTCCAGCATGAGCTCACCGAGGTCTGAGCCGACTGGCACTTCGTCAGCAACCCCCAGTTCTGGGCCCTCTGGGCTGCCACTGAATTCTGGGGAGAGAACTTCCTGGCCGGTGACGATTCGGATCCAACAGTTGGCGCCGATTGACTTCGTAAGCGATCCAATTAATGGTGACCAAAGGATTCTTGCTTTGGCTGCTGGGTCCGCGGAACTTGTCGACATGCTCGGGGCTGGGGGACAACTCGTGGGGCAAGCTGAGACGAGTGAGCGCCGCACCGGGGTCCCGGTAGTGACGCTGGGCCATCAGATTGACATAGAAAAGGCCCTTGAGGTCGATCCAACGCTTGTTCTCGTGGATGAATTGATTGGGCCGCCGGAGGCAATCGATGCACTGAAGCAATCTGGCGCTGACGTCGTCTCGGTGCCTCCGGTATGGAACCTCGCCGACGTTCCACAGCGCGTGGCGGCGCTCGCTGACTCGGTGGGTGCTTCGGATGATGTTGCCGCACAGTTGGGCTCGGCACTTGCTGTTTCCGATCCCGCACCTGCAAGCACGTCTCCAAGGGTCGCCTTTCTGTATCTGCGGGGCCCAAGTGCCGTCTATCTGCTCGGTGGGTCGGATACGGGGGCCGATGCGCTCATCAGGGCTGCGGGGGGAATTGACGTGGGTAGTGACATCGGATTGAAGGGTTTTGTCCCCCTCACCGCCGAGGCCTTGATCGAAGCGGACCCGGACATCGTTTTGGTCATGACCGAAGGTTTAGCTTCGGTGGGTGGCGTGGATGGGCTTGTCGAGTTGCCGGGTGTCGCCCAAACGGATGCTGGAGTGCAGGGGCGTGTGATTGCAGTAGATGATCGGGTGCTGCTTTCTTTCGGAGCTCGCACGCCATCTTTAGTCGCTGCGCTCCGTGAGATCTTCGGTTCCGTTGAGAGAGAGTGAATGTGTCTTTGAGGGGCCGCTTCGCGCTCATCATGATGATCGGTGTCATGGCAGTGGGCGTTGTTTTCGCCGCGTCTTTGGTGACAGGGTTTGCTGACGTCAGTCCGCAGATCGTGTGGAGTATCCGTGCACCGAGGGTCGTACTCACCCTTGTCGTCGGTGCGGGTCTAGCTGTTGCCGGTGGTCTGCTGCAGGGAGTCTTTGGGAACCCTCTAGCGGCCCCCTCCATCGTCGGGGTTTCGGCTTCAGGTGCGGCCGGTGCGAGTATTGGAGCAGCGCTGGGCATTCCCTTCAATTCGATACCGCTTGCCTTCATGGGGGTGATACTTGCCGGAGTTGGACTGATCGTGGTGCGTGCAATCGCTAGTCGTGATGGCAAGGTCAATTCAACAGCTCTGCTACTCGGCGGAGTGGCCATCAGCTTCTTCTCCCTGGCGCTGGTGTTGCTGGCTTCTCCTTTCATTAGTCGGGAAGCTGGGCGGTCTTTCTCCTTTTGGGCTAACGGGTCCTTCGCATTGGCGACTTGGTCCGGAGTCGTTGCAGTTGCGCCTTTGGCGATCGTCGGGCTTGTCATCGCTTTTGGGATCGCCAGCCGGGTGGACCCGCTGTCTCTCGGCTCCGTCGCTGCACGAGCCTTGGGGGTAGATGCCGATCGAGTGACGCAGTACGCGCTAGTCGCTGTGGTGCTGTTGGTTGCACCTGGTGTCACGGTTGTTGGCATTATCGCGTTCGTGGGACTCGTGGTTCCCCATGCCCTTCGGTTTTTTCTTGGACCGCGCAACACATTCCTGTTACCAGCTTCAGCCGTCTTCGGTGGCCTGTTGGTGGCGAGTGCGGATTTCATTTCCCGCAACATGCTTGCCCCTGCAGAAATACCCGTGGGTGCAGTCACAGCACTGGTTGGAGCACCTGTGTTCCTGGTGCTTTTGCGCCAGATGGTGCGTCGTGGGGTTATGAGCATCTGATGGCGTTGTTGGAACTGAAAGGGGTGTCACTGCTCACAAGTGGTGTTGAGCGAGTCGCGTCGGTGACTGCATCGGTTGACGCGGGTCAGTTGGTAGCGATCGTTGGTCCCAATGGTTCAGGTAAATCGTCTCTGCTGGGTTTGATGGCTGGCTTGTTCACGCCCACGCGCGGATCCGTCCTGCTGAATGGTCGACTGGTGTCGAATATGGGGCTGCGAGAACTTGCTACCGAGCGTGCGTGGCTGGGTCAATCAACGCCCGGCGCTGACAATTTCTCCGTGGCAGAAGTTCTGAACTGGGGGAGGAGTTTCGTAGCCGGAGAAACCAGTGATGCACAGAGCGCACTTGACGAGGTGGTAAGGGTGTTCGAGGTACAGGATCTGATGACGGCACGAATGTATCGGCTGTCCGGTGGCCAAAGGCAGCGAGTCCACCTCGCTCGCACCTGGCTACAGGGTGCACGAATCACGTTGTTGGATGAACCCGATTCGAGTCTTGACGAAACCGGTCGGTCTATATTGCGCGGTGCCGTGCAGGAATGTGTGCGGGCGGGTCGGACAGTAGCGTTGGTTACGCACGATCGTGGCTGGGCAATGAGCGAAGCAGACCTCGTGTGGGAGGTTTGCGCGGGCCGAATCGTTGTCGGCTAGCGTTCAGACATGCTCAGAGGAATCGACCCGTTGCTCAGCGGTGACCTGTTGAAGATCTTGGACGATATGGGTCACGGTGATCAACTTCTGCTCGTGGACCGCAATTACCCCGCCGCAGCGAGCGGGAAGTCAGTCATCCGCTTGGGAGAGGTTGGGGTCCTGCGTGCGGCTCGAGCCATCTTGAGTGTGTTGCCACTCGACTCGTTCATCGACCACCCGTTGGAGCGCATGGAGGTCGAGGACGACCCCGTGAAGACGACGTCCTTGCAGAACGACCTTCTGGCTCTCGCTAGTGAGAGCGAGGGGCGCAGTTTGGAGTATGGCGTCATTCCACGCTTGGACTTCTACCAGCGGGCATCTGCCGCGTACGCGGTGGTGCATACGTTGGAGGACCAGCCCTATGGCTGTTTCATCCTGCACAAGGGCGTTATCTTCCAGCCAGTAGCGTGACC
>NZLD01000035.1 GCA_002694095.1 Micrococcales bacterium
ACAGCCTTCTCGGGCGGGCAAATGCGGCCGCGCGCCCGTCATCGACTGTGACGCCGGCGCAGCCTGCCGGTGGCAAGACGGGCCCGAGGGCCGTTGAAATAAAGCCGGAACCCGAAAGAGCCGCGACGGCGCCGGCGCCGGAAAGGACGGTTCCCGGGCAGGTGGGCGCCGCCGGCGACGAGCGGATCGCGGCGCTGCTTGCCGATTTCGAAATTGCCGCCCAGAAGGCCCGTCAACCGCGGTCCAATAGCGGAACAAACGCATCAGACCACACCATTCCGCATGGTGGCGAGCCTGACGGTCTTCCGGAAATTCCGGTGTTCCGCAAAGCCAAGGTCGAGGTGTTCAAGCGCGACAAGAACGGCGCGCTGGTGAAAGCAAGGGAGGCTTAAATGACGCGATCCTTCGACAATCTGTTCATTGGCGGGTCCTGGGTACCGGCGGGTGCCGCATTTGACGATCTCAACCCAGCCGACGGTGCCGTCTGGGCGCGCGTCGCCGACGGCAATGGTGGCATGGCGGTGCGGGCCATCGAATCTGCACAGGCTGCTTTCTCGCAATGGTCCGGACTGACCTATAACGAGCGGGCCCATTACATGCTCAAAGTCGCGGATGAGTTCGAGCGGCGGCGCGATGATCTGGTTGCCGCTCTGCAGGGCGAGGGTGGCGGTTGGTTCGGCAAGGGAATGTTTGAGTCAGGCTATGTGCCGGAGGTGTTCCGCGCCGCCGCCGCGATGACCTACAACGCCATTGGCGAGGTGCTGCCATCGGACCATGGCAAGGTATCGCTGGCCATGCGCCGTGCGATGGGTGTCGTGACGGTGATCTCGCCCTGGAACTTCCCGACCCTTCTAACGGCGCGCGGCCTTGCGTTCCCGATTGCCGCGGGCAACTGCGTGGTGCTGAAGCCGTCCGAGGAGACACCCTATACGGGAGGCGTGATATTTGCTGAAATTTTCGAAGCCGTTGGGGTCCCGCCGGGCGTCCTGAACGTCGTCACCTGCTCGCGCGAGAATGTCCCCGCCGTCGGCGACATGATCGTCGAGCATCCGCTGGTCAAGGGGATCAGCTTCACCGGCTCGACGCCGGTGGGACGGGTGATCGCGGCCAAGGCAGGCGCGCATCTGAAGAAATGCTGTGTCGAGCTTGGCGGCAAGGATGCTTTGATCGTCTGTGACGATGCCGATATGGACCGCGCCACGGCGGCGGCCAATTTCGGCAGCTTCATGCATCAAGGGCAAATCTGCATGTCGGTCGAGAAAATTCTGGTCCAGGAGCCAGTGTTCGACGAGTTCCTGTCAAGATTCGCCGAGCGCGCAGCCAAGCTGAAGGTTGGCGATCCAAATACCGACAAGGGTCATATCATCGGCCCGCTGATTAATGATAAACAGGCTGGCAAGGTCAGGGAACAAATCGAGGACGCTATCGCTAAGGGTGCGCAGGTCGTGATCGGTGGCGGGGTAGATGGACGCTTCGTCGAGCCCACCATCCTGACCGGCGTGACCCCGGACATGAAGGTCTATGCCGAGGAAACCTTCGGCCCGGTGGTGCCGGTGATCCCGTACCGCACCGACAGCGAGGCCATCGCCATCGCCAATGACAGTGAATACGGCCTGTCGTCGGGGGTGATCACACGCGACGAGTCGCGCGGCCTTGCGATCGCCGCCGCGCTGGAGACAGGCATGTGCCATGTGAACTGCAGCTCGGTGAATGACGAGCCGCATGTTCCCTTTGGCGGGTCGAAATCATCCGGTGTCGGACGGCATGGCGGGCGCTGGTCCACAGAAACCTTCACCGAAACTAGATGGGTGACACTGGAACGCGGCGGGCGTGGCTTCCCGCCGGTGTTCTAGGGGCAGGGGAGGAAAGAGGATGCAAGATACCGACTGGGCATCACGAGACTGGACCTACGGCAAGCTTCTCCGCGACAAGACCATAGTTGTGACCGGCTGTGCGTCGGGTATTGGGCGGGACACGGCCAAGCTGATCAAGCAGCTTGGCGGCGATGTCATCGGCGTAGACCGCAACAAGACCGAGGATTATATCGATGAGCTGTATCTGGCTGACATGTCGGATCGGCGGACCATTAAGGCGCTCGTCAACGCGCTACCGGGAAGGATCGACGGCATCGCCAACAGTGCTGGTGTGCCACCGACATTGCCGGCGGATATCGTGCTGAAGGTAAACCTTGTTGGACTGAAATACTTTACTGAACTGATGATTCCAAAGCTGAACGACAACGCCTCGATCGTTAACCTTGCGTCGCTTGCCGGATTTGGCTGGCCAGAGTCGATAGAGGCCATTAAGGCTTCGGAGCATCTGGCATTCGAGGATGTTGAGCGTTTCATACATAATTACAACATCNCCAATGAGGGCGGACGCAGCTATTTCTTCAGCAAGGAGGCGCTCGTTGTCTGGACAATGAAGAATCGTTGGACCTGGCGCGACCGCGGTATACGTATCAACGCGGTCAGCCCGGGACCGGTTGACACGCCNATCNTGCCTGACTTCAAGAAAACGCTTGGCAAACGAGCCGAGGAAGATCTGTCGGTTAATGACCGCCCTGGCAGGCCCGAAGATATCGCGCCTGTTGTTTGTTTCATGTTGTCNGATATGACCCACTGGTTCCGTGGAGCCAACCTGATGCTTGATGGTGGAATGTCCTCGCACATCTACCAGAACATGCACCAATTTTAACCTGAGATGGAGAGAATGTGATGTCCGCTACATCGATTATTCTTCTGGTAATTGTCCTCGTCGCCATCGTTGTCGTGGTTGCGGCGTGGCTCTATGAACGCGCCTCGCGTGAGGTCTCNCTGGTACGCACCGGCCTTGGGGGGCGCAAAGTCGTCCTTGATGGTGGGGTGATNGTGTTGCCCTATTTCCATAAGGTNAGCCGCGTCAACATGCAGACCATGCGGCTCGAAGTGAACCGGCATGGCGAGCAGGCCCTGATCACCAAAGACCGACTTCGCGTCGATGTCGGGGTCGAATTCTATGTTTCGGTGGAACCAACCGAAGAGTCGATCGCGCGGGCNTCCCAAACACTAGGACAGCGAACATTTGAGGCCGACAAGCTTTGTGACCTGATAGAAGGCAAGCTGGTCGACACGTTGCGGTCGGTTGCTGCGCAGCAGACCATGGATGAACTNCATGAGGGCCGCGGCGCATTCGTCAAGGAGGTTAAAGCTTCGCTCACCGAAGAAATCCGGCGTAATGGCNTAGAGCTTGAGTCCGTCTCGCTAACCGCCCTCGACCAGACGCCCTTTACAGCGCTTGACGAGAACAACGCCTTCAATGCTGTCGGCATGCGCAAGCTTGCAGANGTNATAGCGACCTCGAAGAANGAGCGTGCCACAATCGACGCCGATGCCGAAGTGTCGGTGCGACGTTCGGCCATGGAAGCNGCGAAGCGGACGCTGCAAATTGATCTTGAAGAGCAGGAAGCACAAATTGAGCAAGTGAAGACGCTGGAATCACTCCGCGCCACGCAGCTTGCGCAGATTGCTGCGAGCAAGGCGGAATCCGAAATCGCGGCCAACGCGGCGAAGATCGAGATGGAAAAGTCTATCCGCGCCAGCGACATCCGGCGTGAAGAGGAAATTAGTAAGGCAGAGATCGCGCAGCGGCTGTCTGTTGAAACAGCTGAACAGCAACGCAACATCGCGCTTCGCAAGCAGAGTATGGATGAGGCAAAGGCCGAAGCCGCTGCTAGTGGTGCGCGTGCAGAAGCGGTAAAGGCTGCTGAGGATGTCGAGACAGCCAAGGCCGTTGCTGCCGCCGAGCGTGGCAAGAGCCTCGATCTGATCGGCGCTGAGAAAGAAAGCCAAGTCCATGGTCTTCGCAAGCAGAATGCTGCTGATAGCGAAGCCGCCAGCATGGTGACCCTTGCCGATGCCCGCCTTAAAGCGGCAATGGCGGATGCTGATGCTGAAAAGGTCAGATTGTCCGTGATGGCCCAGGAAATGGCGATGAAGGCGGACAATGCCCGTGCCATGAACGAAGCTGAGAATGCCATGTCGCCTGAGGTCATCGAACTTGCGCGTGACAAGGCTCGCCTAGACGCGTTGCCTAAGATCGTCGAGCAGATGGTTCGCCCAGCTGAGAAGATCGACTCCATAAAGATCCACCACATCACCGGTGGTGCCCTTGGCCGCAGTGGGTCGTCTGGCGGCGGAGAACGCGGTGGTGAGAAGCCTCCGGTCAACCAGGCGTTGGATTCCATTATGGACATGGCTGTCCAACTCCCTGCCCTTCGCAAGATCGGGGAGGATCTCGGCGTCAGCTTCGAAGATGGGATGAGCGGCGTCGTCGACGGCGATCGCAAGCCATCAAGGGACGAGACATCCTGATGCCCATCTGTGAGGCAAAGTGATGACAAGCAGGGAGTGATCAATTTTGCACGCAACTGTTAGTGACACACCCGTTATCACGAGCAACTATATCGACGGCGTGGCACGCCCGGCTGAAGCTGGCAGGACATACGCGCTGTATAATCCAGCACGTCCTGACGAGCTGGTTGGTCACGCGGCACTGTCGTCCGCCGTCGATGTCGATGCAGCAGTGCTTGCCGCCCATGCTGCCTATCCCGCGTGGTCACGAACAAGCTATACCGAGCGCGCAGCAAAGCTGAACGAGGTAGCGGATTATCTTGAAGCTGGCCAGGACGATGTCGACCAGCGGGCAAGGCTGTTCTGCCGCGAGCACGGAAAGCCAATCAAGGAAACCCATCTCGAGGTTTCGCGCCTTGGTGACCGATTCCGGACAACAGCGGCCTACGCCGACAGGCTGGCACGCGATGAGCTTGAGCACGGCCCGCCCTTCGATACCATCATCACCCGCCAGCCGCGCGGTGTGGCGACATTGATCGTTCCCTGGAACTGGCCTTTGTCGATCCTCGGCGCGAAGCTGCCGCAGGCACTAATGGCAGGCAATACAGTTGTCGTGAAGCCGTCGGAGCTGTCCGTTCTCGCACCCAGCATAACGCTTCAGAAAATAGCCGAGATGTTTCCGCCCGGGGTGATCAACATCGTCACCGGTGATGCCGCTGAGATTGGCGACAATCTTGTCGGGCATCCGTTGGTGCGATTTGTCAATTTCACCGGGTCGGTGCGTATCGGCAAGCATGTGATGAAGGTAGCGGCCGACCAGTTGACGCCGGTGACGCTGGAACTTGGCGGCAACGATCCGGCCATTGTCTGCGCTGATGCGCGGCTCGACGACAAGGCCTTCATGAACATGTATCTCGGCACTTTCATGTCATCCGGGCAAATCTGCATGGCGCTGAAGCGGCTTTATGTTCACCGGTCGCGCTATGACGAGGTAATCGAGGGGCTGAGCGCTGTCTGCAACAGGATGGTTGTCGGCGACGGATTGCTGCCGGAGACGAATATGGGCCCGGTCAACAACGC
>NZLD01000036.1 GCA_002694095.1 Micrococcales bacterium
CCCAAAGAGATTCAGTCCGCGATCATCTCTCGCCTCAAGATCATGAGCGAGATGGATATCGCCGAGCGCCGCAAGCCGCAAGACGGTCGTTTGTCAGTAATGTCCGCAGGAACCAAGATCGATCTTCGCGTGTCCTGTCTACCGACCGTGTGGGGCGAGAAGATCGTCATGCGTGTGTTGGACAACACTGCGGCGCGGATGGACCTATCCGATCTCGGCTTCTCCCCGGCCAACCTCGGCCATTGGAAGAACGCCTACGAGAAGCCTTACGGCATGCTTATCGTCAGCGGGCCCACGGGCTCGGGTAAGTCCACCAGCTTGTACGCGACGTTGAACGCGGTCGTCCGGCCGGAAGTCAACATCGTCACCGTCGAGGACCCGGTCGAATATCGAATCCCGGGCATCAACCAGGTGCAGGTGAACCCTAAGGCGGGCTTGACTTTCGCGGCGGCACTGCGGTCTATCTTGCGTGCTGACCCGGACATCATCCTGATCGGCGAGATCCGCGACCACGAGACCGCGCAGATCGCGATCGAGGCCGCCCTGACCGGCCACCTCGTGCTGACCACGCTGCACACCAACGATGCACCGAGCGTCTTGACGCGTCTGACCGAGATGGGCATCGAGCCGTTCCTCATCGCCTCGGCGTTGGAGTGCGCCACCGGGCAGCGTCTCGCGCGGCGTCTATGCGACAAATGCAAGGTGCCGGTGGTTAAGAGCGAAGGCGAACTGAAAGCGGTGAACTTTGAGCTACCCGATGGAGTCACTCCGGCGTTCTGCGCCCCGGTCGGGTGCGTGCACTGCGCGCACACAGGCTACCGAGGGCGGCTCGCGATGCACGAGCTGATGGTTATGAGCGAAGACCTGGGCCAGCTCGCCGTACGAAACGCGTCCTCTGAGGAGATGCGCGACGTAGCGATGCTGCAAGGAATGCGAACACTTCGCCAGGACGGATGGCTGAAGGTCGCTCAAGGCCACACCACTATCGAGGAGGTCCTTCGTGTCGTTGCCTAAAGAAGAATTCACTTTCGTCGCCCCACTGACCGCCGACACCCCGCCATCGGCTGATGCGTTGGAGACGGCCGTATCGGTGGAGCCCGCTCCGCTGGGTCTGGTGGACGAGAGCGACGGCGCGATTGCGTACGNCCCCGACTTGCCGCCGGCAGCTGGCGAGGCTGGAGTTGTGGTCGAAGCGGCAGCCGTCCATCACGGTCATGAGGCGGAGATCAATCTGGACGAGATCCTCGCCCACATGCTGCAGATCAAGGCGTCGGATCTGCACCTCACCGAGAATGCTCCCCCCATGGTTCGCGTGAAAGGCGACCTGCAACCGGTGCCCGGGTATCAGGCTCTGGACAGCATGCAGTTGCAGCAGACGATCTACTCCATCCTCACTGACCGGCAGAAGCAGAGATTCGAAGAGGATCGGGAACTCGATCTCGCCTACGAGTTGCCCGGCGCCGCTCGGTTCCGCGTCAACGTCATGCAGCAGCAAGGCTCCGTCGGGGCTGTCTTGCGGACGATCCCGTGGGACATCCTCCCGCTGTCGGCTCTCCGGATGCCCGAAGTTCTCGGTGACTTCGCCGATCTGCCCCGCGGCCTGGTGCTCGTCACCGGACCGACCGGCTCCGGTAAGTCCACGACGCTGGCGGCGATCATCGATCAGGCCAACCGCACTCGGCACGGTCACATCCTCACCGTCGAAGATCCGATCGAATTCGTCCACCCGCACCGCAACTGCGTGGTGAACCAGCGCGAGGTCGGCCAGGACACTCTGTCCTTCCAGGACGCTCTCAAGCACGCACTGCGCCAGGACCCGGACATCATCCTCGTCGGTGAGATGCGCGACCTGGAAACGATCTCCATTGCCCTCACTGCGGCGGAGACCGGCCACCTCGTCTTCGGCACCCTGCACACCAGCTCCGCAGGATCCACGATCGACCGCATCATCGACGTCTTCCCCGCCGACCAGCAGTCCCAGATCCGCACTCAACTGGCCGGCAGCATTCAGGGTGTGGTCTGCCAGACGCTGTGCAAGACCACTGACGGTGCGGGCCGCGTCGCAGCCACAGAGGTGATGATCGCGACTCCTGCTATTCGAAACCTGATTCGTGAAGGCAAGGTCATGTCCATTCCTTCCGCTCTGCAAACGGGAGCAACGCACGGAATGCACACCCTCAACCAGAGCCTCGCTGGTCTGGTCCAAGACGGATCGATCAGTTATGAGATGGCACGCGAGAAGGCNTCCGACCTTGCTGAACTGAATCAGCTCCTCGGGAGAGGTGCGCCCAATGCCAGCGACTGAGTTCAAAGTCAAGGCCCGATCCAAAGACGGCAAGTTCGTCGAATCCAAGATCAAGGTCTCGGCGGAGTCCGAAATCCCCGCCCGGATGCGCCAGCAGGGCATGACCCTCATCTCTGCCGAGCCNGCCAATCGGGGACTCNAGATGGAGATCAACCTGGGCAAGGGCAAGGTCAAGCTGAAGGATCTCGCGGTGATGACCCGCCAGTTGTCCACGATGCTCAAGGCNGGGCTCCCCATCTTGCGATGCCTGACGATCCTGTCCGAGCAGAGTGAAAGCCGCCGGTTGCAGGAGATCCTCCTCGAGGTTCGCGACTACGTGGAGAAGGGTGATTCCCTCTCCGGAGCGATGTCCCGCTTCGACGAGTTCCCACCCCTGATGGTGTCCATGGTCAAGGCCGGCGAGGTCGGCGGCTTCCTCGACACCACCATGCTCGAGATCGCCGAGGCCTTCGAAGCCGACGTGAAACTGCGCGGCAAGATCAAAGCCGCCATGACCTACCCGATCGCNGTCGGCGTCATCGCGGTCCTCGTGGTCATCGGCATGCTCCTCTTCATCGTTCCGGTGTTCGCCGGGCTGTTCTCGGACCTCGGGGGCGCGCTGCCCCTGCCCACGCAGATCTTGGTGAANCTGTCGAATCTGCTAACGAACCCGATGTTCTTCCTGCCCTCGCTCGTGATCGTTTTNGGTGGCTTCTACTGGTTCAAGAAGAGCAGGAACAAGCCCCAGGTGCGTCGGGTGCTCGACCCTCTGAAGTTCAAGATNCCGGTGTTTGGCANCCTGTTTCGCAAGGTCGCTTTGGCGCGCTTCACCCGCAACTTCTCCACGCTGCTGCATGCAGGCGTGCCGATTTTGACCACGCTCGACATCGTCGGATCAACGGCCGGCAACGTCGTCATTCACGACGCTGTCAAAGATGTCAAGGACAGTGTCAGCGAAGGATCAGGCATCGCGAAACCCTTGACCAAACACGACGTCTTCCCCGACATGGTTGTTCAGATGATCGCCGTCGGAGAAGACACCGGCGCCCTTGACTCGATGCTGAGCAAGATCGCCGACTTCTACGACCAGGAAGCAGAAGCCACCACGGAATCGCTCATGGCCCTCCTGGAGCCCATCATGATTCTGGTTCTCGGCGGCATCGTCGGCGGCATGATCATCGCGATGTACATGCCGATCTTCAAGATCTTCGAGCTGATTCAGTAACGCCCGCACGCGCGAAGTATCGGGCCTCTCCATCACCGCGATGGAGAGGCCCGGTGCTGTCATTGCGGGCTGCTTATTCTCCACAATGCTGCGGAATCTCCTCAAGAATCGTGGCCATCTCATGACTGGTCAGGGTTCTCGCCGACCGATCGGGCCGATACCCCTCTTGTCGAGGCAAGGAGCCCCGGCACCCCTGGGATGAGGGGTAAACCGAGCAGGAGAAAAAGACATGCTCACTCGCATCAACAAGTACCGCGACGAGGCGGGTTTCACCCTCATCGAGCTCCTCGTCGTCGTCATCATCATCGGCATTCTCGCCGCCGTCGCGATTCCCGTGTTCCTTAACCAGCGGGCGTCCGCGCAGAATGCGTCAATCCAGTCGGACCTCCGGAACGCGGCCATTGAGGTTGAGACGTACTACACGCAGAACCAGTCATACCCGGCTGCCGCCGGAGACTTCTCTGCGAACGTCACGATGTCCACTGGGAACCAGATGGATTACAGCGCCAACACGTCGACCGGTGCGGCAGCAGCTGACAGTTTCACCCTGGTCGGGTGTAACNCCAACTCGGGCGATGTGTTCACCTACGATTCCGCAACGGGTGGTTTGGANACCGCTCCAACAGCCACGGGGTGCACCGATGTGACCGGGGANATTTCAGCTTCCTAATCAACTGATCTGAAGGGGTAGGGCGAANTTACTCGCCCTACCCCTTCACTCATTTCTGGTTCTTCCCCCTTGCGCTCCAGTGCGACAAAGTTCGCCTCTTTGTCTCATTTGGCAATTTCCGGTTTAGCCCCCTGCCCCGCGGGGAATAACCCCCCTGCGAGGACCGCTTGGGGGGTCCTCGACAGACCTAGCAGGACCCACCAGGCAGGACAGGGAGGCAGAAACCGAAATGGCTATCCAGAAGAAGGCTCCGGGGCAGGAACTTTCCGACCGCGCGGTCCGATACCACGTCGTAGGGAAGGACCACCTGGAGACCACCATGAACGAGACCTACGACCCCATGGATTTCGGCGCCGATACCGCCCAGCGGCGCCTCGCCGACGCNGGCTTGCGCAGGACTTTCGAGGTCGGCGTATGCGTCAACCCGCACGGGCAGGCAGCTGCCGTCGCCGCGAAGGCCCTCGCTGCGTTTCTCGACCAGCACCTCTCGACCCCGGTCCGCCTCGCAGGCCTCGGCGTCCACGGATCCCGAGTCACCATCACCCTCGCGGTCTCACTCGGCACCGTGGACGACCTCAAAGTTGGAGCGCAGAACTCGCGTGAGGCTCTTGCCGCGATCCAGGACCTCATCGACCACCTCAGCGCCTACGACCCGGCCATCACCACCCTCCCGGATCCGAGCACCGCGGAAGCTGAACTCGCCCTCGTAGTGCAAACGTCTCGCCAGCACACCCTCGACAGCGTTGTCGGCCAGCTGGCCGCGGCCGCGTAAGGGAGCAGACATCATGCAGACCCGGGACAACGAGACGGTGGGAAATCACACCACGATGGACATCAACGCGGATACCGTCAATGACGCGAGCGTTGAGCTCGACGACAGCATCATCACGGCGAACAACCGCGAGGGCCGCCGGCTACCACCGCTAGAGGTGAATGGCCTCAGCGAAGCCGAGATCCTCGCCTACGCACCCCCGATGGTGTGTGACCGCGTGCATTGGGACACCGTCGAGGAGTTCGACGCATCCGTCCTGGTAACCGTCCTCGCCAACAGCGACACCCCGATCGAGGCGTACTGCCGCACNTGGAGCGATGGCCAACACCGCATCTGGGTTACCGAGGGACTCGGCCACACCGCACGCGACATCATCCGCGAATGGTGCGCCGACAACGAGGTCGAAGCGGTCAACATGCGCGTCATCGACTCGGTTCCCTTCCGCGACTTGGAGCAGATCCCCGGAACCTTGCTGGCCGACCTGATCGGCGCAGCAGTGGACTGGCTCTTCCCCCGCGTCAACGGGATCCGCCGTCGGCTCGTGGCCGACCTCGACCTGGTCGACGACGATGACGTCCGCTCCATGATGTATCTGTTCGTCTCCGACCACATGGATCGCTACGACGCCGACCGCACCGGTCGCAACGGCACCCTGACGCTGCTCGCGTTCTTGATGGGCAANCTGCGCACCTGGCCGCAAGACCTCGCCCGCCAAGCCCAGGGCCGGCCNATCGTCAACGACCGCATCAAGATCGCCGCCGCGATGGACGAGTTTTGCACTCGCGAACAACGCAACCCCTCCGAAGTCGAGCTCGCCGACGAGCTTGGCATGAGCGTCACCGACCTTCGCCAGCGCGCGCAAACGATCGAGTCTCTGAGTCGGATACGCCATTATCAGCCGCTATCCCAGTACGCCTCGAACGACGGCGACGTCTTCGGCGCCGAGATCGCCGCTCAAGACAACGTCGAGACGGACGCCACAACCCATGGCCGCAACGCCGAACTCACCCGCGTCGTGATGGCTGCGGTCAACGATCAGGATTCAGCCGGGAAGCGGTCGCAAGACCCGTTGGCGCTCGCCGCGGTGTATCTGGCCTACTGGGAAAACATGAGCAAGGCCGAGGTTGCGCGCGAACTTGAGATCCTGCCTAAGACCGTTACCGGCAAACTGAACCGGGTCTTGGGTTCCGTCGCCGACTCCCTCTCGTCGTGAATCACACCGAATCCCAGCCCATCCCTTGGGTGTTCACCGATATGCCGGGCGTCCTGATGTGGACCTGGGTCAGTGATCACTTCGTCGCGCGAATTACGGGCGCGGAAGTCACCCAAGACGCGGCAAACGCTGCTTCGGAGGATCAGGCTGCGCCNATTGCGGAGACGGTGGGGGCATCCAGCCGTTTCGTTCGTTCTTACGGATGGGACGTCGCCGATCANATCCGCACCCATGACGGCCTCCCACGGATGCTCATCGAAGGAACGACGACCAGCTTCGAGCAGGCCGAAAATCTCGTCCGTGAGCACGTCGGCAAGCTCTACGACCCGGCGCTCGGCTACCGCCCATACGCCGGCGCGCTCGCCCACACGTTCACCCTGACCGACGGAACGTCACTCGATACCACGCCGATGATCGGCACCGAGTGCGCCGTAACCGTCCTTAATCCGAACGGCTCCACCCGCACCCTCACCGGCAAACTCACCGTGTCCGGCTACCGCTGGCACCTGACGTCCGTGGACACGATCACGAAGATCCTCCCTGAGCACGTCCTCGAGATCACCAACACCACTCAGGTGGCACAGCTGGCGAGATCCTTCGCCAGGACCGACACCTACAGCGGTATCGGCCGCATCCACACCGACAGACCCGGGCTCGGTTGCACGGGGCGTCCCGGGTACTCGTCAGGAACCGTCGATCACGCGGGAGAGCCCCGATGCCCCATTCACGAAGAAGGCCCGACTGCCCGACTCGTTAGTTGAGTCGAGCCGATACTCCTCAAGAGAGAAGGGAGGCGCGTGCCATGGCATTCGCCCGCCGCAAGTCCGCAAGAGCCGGGAAGACGAGTACGCCTGCGAAGCCCGGCGTGGCCACCGAGGCAACCCCTCGCGTGGTGAACAAGGACCTCCGGCACGCTTTCACGAAAGCTGCGAAGAACTCCTGGAGCGGATCTCTAGAGATTGTGGACCGCACCCACGGGTGCACCGCCNACGTCTACTTCCACGAAGGCGGCGTCTACTCCGTGCAGGTCGACGGGTACCGGGCCAACATCGCCGCACGTTTGGTGACCGCGGGAGTCATCACTCCCGTTCAGGCCGACCACGCTCGTACCGTGGAGGCCACCACCACATGGCTCGTCGAAAACGGATTGGTCGACGTCGACAGTATTGGCGCTCTGCATCAGGAATATCTATTGGCCACCCTCGCCGCCGTGATGGAACTTCCCAANGTGAAAATCAAGATGCANNAGGGTGCGACCACATCTGCGTTGTGCACNATGCCGCTCAGCGTGGNAGCGCTCTCNGAGACATTGGACCTCCGCCACTNCCGCTACATGGGGACCTCGGAGATGCTCAGCCNGGAAGGCAACCCNGGCACTCTCGTCCTCGAAGACGCCGGAGCCNAACTTCCCTCCGACGTGAACATCCCCGAGATCCGTGTCTTCCGCGGCAAAGTGGCACCGGGTCGCACCATTGACGACATCGCGGGTGCTTCCGGGCTTACCCGGGCCGAAGCCGTCCACTTGGCCTGGATGCTGGTCTCGGCCGGCGTCGTCAGTGTGCTCGGCCACGGAACCGGCGGGGTAGACCCGCACCAGTGGACCGTTCCCGAGCAGTTCGGGTCGCGGGCCCTTGAGGCCGCACCGGNACTNAAGCCCGTAGTTGCCGCTGCCCCCACCCCGGCACCTGCGGAACCAGCCGCACCAANGGTTGCTCCNATTCCCANCCCCGTTCCCGCTGCTGTCGCCGCTGCGGTCGCCNATGACGGTGAANCGACCTTCGACGAGCAGGGGATCTTTAGCGAGAGCGTCGAGCAGCCGGTCGTTGCGCGGGTCGGCGCNCCGGTCGCGCCNTCNGCACCTGCAGACGTCCCTGCCGCNGACATGTCGCCTGCACCCGTAGCCGCACCNGCACCCGTAGCCGCAGCCACGGCCACAGCTGCGGCCGAAATGGCACCGGCACCGGTGGTTTCNGAGTCCGCCCTATCGAGTCCAGATCAGGTGCCGTTGGTGGCAGCACTCGTCGGTGATCTCAAGCGAGACCTCGNNAACGCCCAGCAGGCGCAGCAGAACGCGACCGTGCTGGTGGTTCAGTTGAACTCACGCCTGGAGCGCCTCGAAGCCTCGCTGATGCAACACGCCAGCTGACCGCGACCACCGGAGGATCNATGGTGACCGTTCTTGCAGGCGTCATCCTGACTTTCCTCGGGCTGGCCGTCGGCTCTTTNCTCAACGTCGTGATCTACCGCGTGCCGCGCGGTGAATCGATCGCGTCACCGGCCTCTGCGTGCCCCCACTGTCGACATGCNGTGCGATGGAAAGACAACATCCCCGTCATCTCGTGGCTGTTNCTGCGAGGCCGCTGCCGCGATTGCCAATGGCCGATCCCTCGCAGGTACGTACTCGTCGAGGTGGCAAATGCTGCTGTGTGGTGGCTGCTCACTATGTGGGCNGTGAGCAACGACTCGCCGGGACTCTTGCCGTGGCTGCTCGTGCTCTCGAGTGCGAGCGTNGCGCTGGCCCTCATCGACCTTGAACACTTCCGGCTTCCGAACGCGATCGTCTATCCGCTGTATCCGGTCCTCCTCGTCGGCCTGGTCGTCTCGGCCTTCGTCGACGGCGAGGTGCCGTGGGCCTCTGCACTNATCGGNGCTGGTGCATGGTTCGNCGTCATCGGAGGTATCTGGCTTGTGACCCGCGGGCGAGGCATGGGCCTGGGAGACGTGAAACTCGCACCCATTCTGGGGGCGACCCTCGGTTGGGTCTCTGTGGGATCCGCTCTGGTTGGTCTCTTCGCGGCGTTCGCCGTCGGAGCCCTTGTTGGCGTGGCCTTGATCTTGGGTGGGCGAGCCGGTCGCAAGACGGCCGTACCGTTCGGCCCCTTCCTCATTGCCGGAGCCCTGCTCGGCCTGATTGTTGGAAATGTGATCGTCGACAGNTACCTGGCCCTGATTGGATCCGTGCTGTGAAGCGCGACCAATCACCATCGAGATTCTCTTCTTTTGAAACAGCCACGAAAGGGCTTCCGAGGGACATCCGGTCCGATACCTCGAGGGAAGTGGCAGCGAGACCCGCGCCCCAGTTCAAGGAGACGATTCGTTGAAGTCTTGGCTNGAAGTCGATGATCTCGGACGTGAGTATTTGGTGCGAAGTGGAACCGGGATCGTCACCGCCGTCTCAGCCCTGACCCANGATCTGCANGCCGAGANCTCGGACTTTCTGCGNGTCGACATCTCATGNGATGCCCCCGCGGGCCGTTCTAGGGCCATCCGTTACTCCGCCCACCCGCGCGTGGTGCAGAACTCTGTCGTGGCCGAACTTGCACGGCGAGCTGAGGAAGGTCAGTTCTCGGTCGACTGGACTGTCGAGTGGCATCGGTTGGATCACATCCCCGGCAACATCCCCATCATGTCTCTGAACCTGGCAACGGATACCCACGCCAACCTGATCGTCCTGGAGCGCGTCCTGTCGACCGACGATGTCCAGGTGGAGATCCCAGACTTCGTCCCCGCTTCCTGGGGATCGTGACAAGCAGCATTGATCCACGATGAGGGGTGGGCATGATTGATGAGAGCGGGTCGGTTTTCCAACCCATTGATCAAAGCGACATGATCGCGCGTATCGAGTCCTTTGACGTCGATGAAGATGACCATGCGTTGGCCGGCCCTGAGCCCGCCGATACGTTGATGGCTCCGTCGGTTCCGCCTGCTCCGGCACCACCCGCACCCGCATCTGCATCCGCATCCGCACCCGTGCCCGAGGCGGACGTCGCGCATACTTCCGCTCCGAGCCCAGCCCCGCCCGGGCCCGTGCCCGAGGCGGACGTGGCGCCTTCACCGGCCCCGGTTCCTGTCGCCCATGAGCCGGCTGTGGCGGTAGATCCGGTGGCGATCATGGAATCCGAACAAGTCTTCCGCGAAGAAGACCCCGCGCTTGTGTACCGCACCCAGTTCATCCTCGGCGGTCCGGAGGCGACCATCGGCCGGTGAGTCGTAGACGATCGGAAGGACCCCGGTCGCCTACCCACGACGCAATTCGTTAGTGATCGATAAAATTTGGGTCCGTTAGTTGTCTGGGGTTTTGGATGACGTAACACTTCTGAGAAGGGCGAGCTCATGGATGACACCAACACCATGTCTGGGCCTGCGGTCATCATTGTCGCCGAAGAGCGCATCCATTCCCTGCTGAGCACCTCGGACATTGCCTGGAAAGTTCAGGAGCGACAACAAGGGGTCGCATCCATGTGGCAGGGCCTCAGCTCTGGGACCTTGGATAACCATTCACGCGTCTTGATTTTCTCGGACTCTCTTCTTGTGGGAACAGCCAACGACGAGCGTGAGCGTCGACAGACGGCACAGGCGATCGTGATGATGGCAAAGGCGGGCGCTGTCACGGGGATTGTTCAATGGCGTGAAGCGTCGTGGCACGAATTCGAAGGCTTGATCGCGGAAGAGGCCGCGAGTCAAGGAGTTGATGTCGCCGACCTTGAGTACCTGGTTTTTCCGGCTTACCAGGGTGGCCGGAACATGGTGGACACGATTCGGCAGGCGACCGAGTCCTTCGTCACTTTTCCCAGCAAGTATCCAGACAGCGTCGACGAACCACTCATCGAGGATGAGGTCGACGTCGCAGCTGATACCGCCGCCGACGTGTCGCTACCTCTGGCGCCACCCGATCTCGGGGCGCCACTGTTGTCTGACTCACCGCCTTCATCGGATGTCCAGGTTCCGCGCGGTGTTGAGCAGGGGGCCGACGGGAGGAAATCGACAGGGACGGTCAAGGCGCCTGGCTTGCCGGCCGCCCCCACATTGAAGCTGAATAAGGGTGACGCAAAAACCCNTGACTCTGGCCCTGCGTCGTCGTCCAGTGCATCGCGCGTGGAGTCCGAATACCCACCGAACGCTGACCTGGAACTCCTCGACAAACCGAAGCGGCCAGGTCAAGTGACGTTTGCGGTCACTTCCAGTAAAGGCGGATCGGGAAAGTCGACGGTTTCCCTTCTTCTTGCATCGACAATCGCGCGGGCCTCAACNGAGGCCGGGAAGCCACTCTCGGTGTGCGTCGTCGATTTCGATGTGCGCGACGGCCAGGTCGCATCCTTGATCGGCAAGTTCATGCCCACGGCCTTGAACATTCGAGTGCAGCCGGTATGGGACGAGGAGCGGATCCGCCGCAACATGGTCTCCGCCGAAGGGCTGTCTGTCGACACTCTCCTCGCTCCAATTCGGCCCCGAACTGCCGACACGGTGGGCCCGGAGTTCTATCAGACGATCGTTCGAAGCCTGCAGCGCTTCTACGACGTCGTCATCATCGATACGAGCGTGCAGTACCTCGAACCGTTGATCGCGGATGTAGCCCTGGTCGAATCGGATGCGGTCTTGTTCGTCACNACGCTCGCNTCGACCGCTATCCAGGGAATGGCTCGCGCGCTGCGTGAGATCACAGCCCCGCTAGATGAGTCCGGTCTCGGCATCCCGCGCAAGAAGATGGGAATCGTCGTCAATCAGTCGGTGGCGAACGTCGGAATGGAGCGCGATCAAGTTCAGGCGGCCGGTCTCGGAGTGCCTGTTGTCGGAGTTATACCTCTCGCCACCCGGGATGTTCTCACCGCGACGAATCTCAACAAGATGGGGGACTTACTCGATCACCCACTCCTTGGGCCGGCCTATATGGATCTTGCGCAAGCATGTTTGCCCGGACGGGAGCTTCGAGCCTGGAGCGATCACGCCGGCACACCCGCCAGCACCATCGGTGTGAGTGGGGCATCCTCCGACTGAACACCGCGAGCGGCGAGGGCCTACCCTGATGAAACGTGGTCCTCGTGGTCCACGGCCACTTGGGTCCAGGAGGTGCGCAGTGAGCGAGAACGACGCCAGCACGTCGTCCATGGTCTACGTCTTGATTGCGCTCGAGCAGGACATCACGACGAGTGAGTTGGCCGTCGGGGCACAGAATGCCTCTATGCCCGAGGCGCAAACCGAGGCTCCGGACTGGTTCGCCGCGGCAGCGGAGGCAGTGGATGTCATGGCGATGGCGCCAGANCTGCGCCAATATCCAGAGGGGTCGTCTGGCGGTGAGAATCTGGACATCATCGGCGTCTACGCACCTGAGATGGCTGGAGTCCGTGACAACCGATCCCGGTCGACTGCAGAGATGGCTGAAGCAGCAGAAGACGAGGAGTCGTTAATCTCGCAGGTGGATGAGGAAGCTGAAGGCTCGACGCGAGGGGCGGACGAGGAATCGGAAGATCCATCAAGCGAAGTAGACCCGGAGGGCGTGGAAGACAGCNNATCGCCTGCGACGCGTGTNGCGAGTGACGANGCGGAGCNGCCTCCAGNGCGCGAATCTTCACCCTCTGACCGCAAACCTTCCCAATTNGACTTGCTGAAGGAACTCGGGAGTCTGAGCGACTNNGCAAACTNAGCGACTCAGTTGTGCTCGTGTGCGCCTCGCGCATCGANTCCCGNNGNTTNTGNCTGCNNATNNGCGANGCGGTTGTCGGGTGAATCGANNNNTGCTGNTGCTTCGACGTTCGAGGGNTCTGGGAGGTTGTTCTGGGNGGCCNGTGATTGCGCGGCGATCACCTCGGATTGCATCAGCAGTTGCACAAGGTTGGTTTGTGAACGCTCCGCTGCCTTGGCTGCATGCCCCCGGTAGCGGCGCCACGCGATGGCCATCACCACAGCAAAGAACGCGATCATGCCGAGCGACATCACCAAGGTGCTCACGACTACTCCACGGGGGCTAGTTCTGCCTCTACCTGAAGAGTTTCGGACCCATCGGTCACATTCATCCCCTCGATGCTCCCCGCAGCCGCCAGATCCTCCATCGCCTGCCGGATGCGCTCGATATCGGCACCCGGGCCGGAGATCGTCGCCGACGAGACGCGGGCCCGCATCGAGACCTTCTGCTCCGACTTCACCTTCCGCACCCCACTGAGAGCCTGGCCGGTCGCTTCGAGCACTCCGGGGTCCCCGTCTGGCAGCGCGGAGAACTCCTCGACCTGCGGCCACGAGGCCCGGTGGATCGACGAGTCATTGACCCACGACCACACCTCTTCGGTAGTGAAGGGAAGGAACGGGGCGAACAGGCGCAGCTGGACCGACAACGCGAGAGACAGGGCGGCCCTCGCGCTCGCCGCCGCCTGCTCTCCCTGGCCCCCGTAGGCACGCTCCTTGACCAGCTCGACGTAATCGTCGGTGAACGTCCAAAAGAACGACTCTGCGAGTTCGAGCGCGCGGGCGTAGTTGTAGTTCTCGAACGCCTGGGTTGCTCGATCCGCAATGTCACGCAGCATCGCCAGCATGGACAAATCCAGCGGCCGGGTGATCGCCGAGACGTCGTCCACGACGCCCATGGACAAGACGAACTTGCTGGCGTTGAGCACCTTGATCGCGAGCCGCCGCCCGATCTTCATCTGACCAATGTCGAAGGCCGTATCGGTGCCCGGACGCCCCGATGCCGCCCAGTAGCGAACAGCGTCGGAGGAGTACTCATCCAGCAGGTCCATCGGCGTGACGACGTTGCCCTTGGACTTGCTCATCTTCTTGCGATCGGGATCCAGGATCCATCCGGAGATCGCCGCGTTCGACCACGGCAAGCAGTCATCCTCGAGGTGCGCACGAACAACGGACGAGAACAGCCAGGTGCGGATGATCTCGTGTGCTTGCGGACGAACATCCATCGGATAGACGCGACTCCACAGGTCCGGGTCGCGTTCCCACCCACCGGCGATCTGCGGGCTGAGGGAACTCGTGGCCCACGTGTCCATCACGTCCGGGTCGCCGATGAAACCACCGGGTTGTCCGCGTTGATCCTCGGTGAAGCCGTCGGGAACGTCGCTCGACGGGTCGATTGGCAATCGGTCGTCCGACGGGATGAGCGGCCCGTCGTATACCGGGTTCGCGTCTGCGTCTAGCCGGTACCACAGCGGCAGCGGAACGCCGAAGAAGCGCTGACGGGAAATCAACCAGTCGCCGTTCAACCCTTCGACCCAGTTCTCGTAGCGAACCTTCATGTGGTCGGGATGCCAGATCAGTTCGCGTCCGCGCGCCAGCAACTTCTCGCGCANCTCGGNGTCACGNCCACCGTTGGTGATGTACCACTGACGNGTGGTGACNATCTCNAGCGGCTTGTCTCCNTTTTCGAAGAACTTCACCGGATGCGTGATCGGCCGTGNGTCGCCGTCGATGTGCCCGGTCTCGCNGAGGATCTCCACCATCCGCTCCTTGGCNGTGTGGGCNGTGGCCCCGGCGATCCGCNCGTAGAACGCGGNGGCGTCGGGCGTCGCGATCCACGCGGGCGTTTCTCGGATCACGCGACCGTCCCAGCCGATGATCGGCCGGGTGGGAAGCTGCAGCTCCCGCCACCAGGTGACGTCGGTGAGGTCACCNAACGTACAGATCATCGCGATNCCCGAGCCNTTCTCGGGATCGGCGAGCGCNTGCGCGACGACCGGCACCTCNACNTCGAACGCTGGTGTTCGCACCGTGCTGCCGAACAGNGGTTGGTAGCGCTCGTCGTCGGGGTGCGCAACGAGGGCGACGCATGCGGCGAGTAATTCCGGTCGGGTGGTCTCGATGAAGATCCGCTCAGGGTCGTCCTGACTCGAGATGGGAAAACCGATGCGGTGGTACGCACTGTCGCGTTCGCGGTCCTCGAGTTCGGCCTGAGCGACGGCGGTGCGGAACGTCACGTCCCACAGGGTCGGTGCCTCGGCCTGGTACGCCTCACCGCGAGCAAGATTGCGAAGGAATGCCAGCTGGCTTGTGCGCTGGGCGTTGCGGTCGATGGTCTGGTAGGTCTGTGTCCAGTCGACGCTNAGGCCCATCCGACGCCACAGTTCCTCGAACGCCTTCTCGTCCTCNACNGTCAGGCGCTCGCACAGCGCNACGAAGTTGCGGCGACTGATCGGTAACTGGTTCTTCGCGTCCGGCTTCTCGGGCGGCTCGAAATTGGGGTCGTACGGCAGCGACGGATCGCAGCGAACGCCGNANTAGTTCTGCACGCGGCGCTCGGTTGGCAGGCCGTTGTCGTCCCAGCCCATCGGGTAGAAGACCTCGAAGCCGCGCATNCGCTTGTAGCGNGCCATGCAGTCGGTGTGGGTGTAGGAGAAAACGTGCCCGACGTGCANCGACCCGCTCACNGTCGGNGGGGGAGTGTCGATCGAGTACACCTGGTCGCGGGNCTTGNTGCGATCGAACCCGAANGTGCCCTGCTCNTCCCAGGCNGCNGACCATTTCGCTTCGATCCCATCGAGCGTTGGCTTGTCCGGCACTGTCGACGAGGCCGAGGCAGCAAAGGATGATGTCGAATCGGACATGATGCTNCATCCTAAGAGAACCTGCGTCTGGCTACGCTCGCGTGGTGGACCTTCCCCAACTGTGGGCCGAACTCGAATCGCGGTGGCCGGAATCGATCATCGANCCGTCGTTGACGCGAATCGTGTCGGTGATGGAACTGTTGGGTGATCCGCAACGCGCCTACCCGGTCATCCAGGTCGCGGGCACCAACGGCAAGACGTCCACTGCACGCATGATCGAGTCGGTTCTCCGCGCCTACGGTCTTCGCACCGGCCTGTTCACCTCACCGCACCTCGTGGACGCCCGTGAGCGGATACGACTCGACGGCGAACCGGTGACCGCCGAACGCCTGCTGGACACCTGGAACGACATCGAGCCGTACGTACGACTAGTGGACAAGAACTCCACCGACGCAGGCGGNGTNCCCCTGTCCTACTTCGANGTGATCACNTCGCTGGCCTACGCGGCTTTCGCCGACGCCCCCGTCGATGTCGCGATCATCGAAGTCGGCATGGGCGGCACCTGGGATGCGACATCCGTGGCCGCCGCNTCNGTCGCGGTCATCACCCCGATCGGCATGGATCACACCGAGTATCTCGGCGACACGATCGAGCAGATAGCCGGCGAGAAGGCCGGCATCATCGCTCCCGGGTGCACNGCNNTCACCTCTCGCCAAACCGACGACGCGCGATCGGTCGTCGTGACCCGGGCGAGTGAACTCGANGTGCCGCTGAAGATCGAGGCNGAGGACTTCGGGTTGCTGNCTCGNGACGTTGCGGTCGGTGGACAGTTGNTNTCNATGCGGGGGCTTCGNGGCGACTACGANGAGNTCTTTGTGCCGTTCTTCGGCGAGCATCAGGCNTCNAACGCGTGTCTCGCCCTCGCNGCNGTNGAGGCCTTCCTCGGATCCGGCGATGAGCCTCTCGATGTCGACATCGTGCGCGAGGGATTCGCGTCNGCGGATAGTGCGGGTCGGTTGCACGCGGTGCGCCTGGACCCNACGGTGCTGGTCGACTCCGCGCACAATCCGCANGGCGCNCGCGCCCTGGCTGCTGCGATCCACGACTCCTTCACNTTCGANCGATTGATCGGCGTGGTGGGTTTGCTGTCGGACAAGGACGCCCATGGTGTGCTCGAAGCCCTCGAGCCGGTGTTGGACGTGTTGATTGCGACGACCCCGGCGTCCCCTCGGGCGCTACCGGCGGACGATCTCGCGCGAGTGGCGGAGAACTATTTCTCCGGCAAGGACATCGTCGTCGAGGATGAACTGCTCGACGCCGTCGATCGTGCGATGGGTATCGCCGACGCTGACGGTGATCTCGGGGGATCGGGCGTCCTCGTGACCGGATCGGTGGTCCTGGTGGGGGATGTTCTGCGCTTGTTCGCCCGTGAGATGCGGCGGCCCGACATGCCCGATGTCGCTGACGACGACAGGATGGAGTGATGCGCGTCCTTGGCTCGACGGTTCTGGTCCTCGAAGCGATCGTCGTCTTTCTTGCGGCGCTGGTCGCCGCGGGCACCGGTGCGGTCGACGGCATGGGCCGCTCGCTGCTCATCGGCGGGCTGCTGNCGNTGNGCTNCTGANCGCNCGCGNTGATCGCCGGCGTCGGNACNCTTGGGCGCCCGTTCGGGGTNACCGTCGGGTGGGTCTTGCANGGTTTCGTTCTTGCCTGGGGTCTGTGGGTGCCGNNNATGTGGATCGTCGGNGGCATCTTTGTGGTCTTGTGGTTCTTCGCGGTGCGCAACGGCAGTCGAATCGACGCACTGCGGGCCGAGCGCGCCGCCGAGTCCGATGGCNCCGGTGCNGACAACTAGGCTCCGGNNCACANCCACCCCGTGGAAGGAAGNGTCGTGACCGAGCGCACCCTNGTTCTCATTAAGCCCGACGGCGTTCAGCGTGGACTCGTCGGTGAAGTCCTCTCGCGNATCGAGCGCAAAGGCTTNGCTGTNGTNGCCCTNNAGATGCGCACCCTCGAGCGTGCCGTCGCTGAGGAGCACTACGGNGANCATCAGGACAANCCGTTCTTCNCCGACCTCGTCGACTTCATCACCGGTGGGCCNCTGGTGGCCGCGGTCATCGANGGCCCCGAGGCGATCGCGTCGTGGCGATCGATGATGGGTGCAACCAACCCGGCCGCTGCGGCGCCCGGAACGATCCGCGGTGACCTCGCGACCGAAACGCAGATGAACGTCACNCANGGCTCNGACTCACCGGAGTCGGCTNCGCGAGAGATCGCGCTGTTCTTCCCCGCANTGGGTTAGTAAGNCTGAGTTCGTACGTCTGGNCTNGTAGGCACAGGTGCGCATCATCGGTCCCTCCTTGATGGAGTGGCCGAGTCGTGTGCGCACGTTGTTTCCCGTTGCNCTCGCCGGACTCGGTGCCACGACNGTCCTCGNTCCNCCGNTNGTGGGATGGTCGGCGCTNCGCNTCGCACGATCCGTTTCCGCCGCTGAGAGCAACCGAGCTCGGGCATCGAGCGTCGGCGTGGGCATAGGAGCGGGCGTCGCTGTGGCGGGCCTTGTTGCCGGATCCGTCGTCGCGCGCAGACGCTTCCTGACCAANACCGCGAATGCAGCCCGTGACCTCGACCCTGGTTTTCGNGAACCCCCGGNCAGNCCCCTGGTGTCGACCGGNCCTGGATCTCTCGTCGATCCGCGCGGGGTNGGCCGCGAAGGCGCGCGATACGTCGGAANCGCCNCCACCGGNGACGATGTCCNCTTCGTCACCGGAGCCGANCCCATCGCCGANCCCATTCGCGTGTTCGTCGGGNTGGACGCCGGGGCCAGCGTGCAGCAGCGCGTGGATCTCGCGATGGCGGAACTGCGCCGAACGGGTGCNTTCGACCGCTCCCACCTCGTCATTCAGGCGCCCGCCGGAACGGGCTACGCNAACGCCACCCCGGTCGACGNCGTCGAACTCCTNTCCCGAGGTGACTGTGCATCGGTGGCCGTGGGTTACGGNCTGCTGCCGAGTTTCCTGTCNCTGAACCGGGTCGACCTTGCTCGCCNCACNCAACAGGCGTTGNTNGAGGCCATCGCCGCGGAGTGNGATTCGCGAGGCAGGCGATCTGCGGGATCCGCGGGATCCGCGCGATCCGAGCGACCNCGNTTGCTGCTGTACGGGGAGAGCCTGGGAGCGAAAGTGCAACAGGCCGCTCTTGGGGCAGGCGTNGCCGATCTCGATCGTCTCGGTATCGACGCAGCGTTGTGGGTCGGCACACCCGGGGGCGTNGATTACGACGNTGTTCATCGNGCGTTCGACNCCGTCGCGGTCACGCTGGATAGNCCCGAGCAGATNGATCAGGTGCTTCGTGAGCGCCCGACACCGCGCGTGTGGTTCCTCGAACACGACGGAGATCCGGTCGTGCGATTCAGGNCAGACCTNGCACACACCCGACCGAGGTGGCTGNCGCCGGCCCAGGGNAGGGGGGTGCCNCCGGATATGCAGTGGCGCATTGGCGTCACCTGGGCGCAGGTCCTTGTCGACACCCTGTANGCGACCGATATGAGCCCGGGTGACTTCCGTAGCCANGGTCACGACTANCGCGCGGACCTCGGAGCTGTGGTCACGGAGGCTTTCGGGCTCNCCCCGGTGGATGTCCAGGATGACTGGGTCGAACGCCGCGAGATNAGGCTCCGGGAACTAGAGGTACGGCGGGCGGGACAGGTGAGGGGTAGCCTTANNNCCTAGCGTNCCCGGGCGCCNNACGTTGGTGCCCCGCAGAAAGGTCNGGTTATGGCTGGCAGTACCTCGTTCGTCGGCCGNGATATGGCCGTCGACCTTGGCACGGCCAACACGCTGGTNTACGTGCGTGGCCGCGGCATCGTGCTCAACGAGCCCTCGGTTGTGGCGATCAACGGCAACTCCGGTGGCATCCTCGCCGTCGGTTCGGATGCTAAGCGGATGATTGGCCGGACCCCGGGAAGCATCGTGGCGATCCGACCACTNAAGGACGGTGTCATCGCCGACTTCGACACGACNGAGCGGATGCTTCGCTACTTCATTCANAAAGTTCACCGCCGTCGGTACTTGGCCAAGCCTCGGCTGATCGTGTGTGTTCCGTCAGGCATCACTGGTGTNGAGCAGCGCGCGGTCAAGGATGCCGGTTANGCCGCCGGTGCTCGNAAGGTCTTCATCATCGAAGAGCCGATGGCGGCGGCTATCGGNGCTGGTCTTCCNGTTCACGAGCCGACGGGAAACATGGTTGTCGACATTGGCGGTGGNACNTCCGAAGTCGCGGTNATNTCCCTCGGCGGCATCGTCACGAGCCTGTCGGTGCGCGTCGGNGGAGACGNACTCGACAATGCCATCATNCAGTACATCAAGAAGGAGTACTCGTTGATGCTTGGCGAGCGCACCGCGGAAGAGATCAAGATAGCCGTNGGTTCAGCNTTCCCAACTCCGGACGAACCGCACGCGGAGATCCGTGGACGCGACNTGGTCACTGGCTTACCGCGCACGATTGTGGTCTCGGCGGAGGAGGTTCGTCGCGCAATGGACGAGCCGGTGAACGCGATCNTNGACGCGGTGAAAGCNACGCTGGATAGAACACCCCCGGAATTGTCCGGCGACATCATGGATCGAGGCNTCGTGCTGACCGGTGGCGGAGCGCTACTNCGGGCGCTTCCCGAACGGCTCACACATGAAACAGGGATNCCGATCATCGTCGCNGAGNNCTCGTTGGAGGCCGTCGTGCTCGGGTCAGGTAAATGCGTGGAGGAATTCGAGGCGCTGCAGCAGGTTCTTGTCTCCGAGCCCCGAAGATAGACATGNGAGGTCGCACGTTGCGGCTCGCTTGATCGAACGAGGAAAACTCGACAGATGCCCTCTCGCGGAATCAGGATCACGATTGCGACNCTNCTTGTCGCNTCGTTGACCTTTGTCATCTTGGATCTGCGCGGCGGTGATGGCCCGCTGTCTAGCGCCCGTGCTGCCGCGAGCGCCGTCGTCGGTGTCCTGCAAAANGGGGCCAACGCCCTTGTATCGCCGCTAAGNGGGGCGAGCGACTCCTTCTCGACNTGGCGTGATCAAGTAAGTCAGATCGCCGAACTCAAAGAAGAGAAGGCNAGGCTCAGCGAGGAACTCTCCGCCACGTTGTCCGATCGGGCGCGCGCCCGAGCCCTGGACGAGTTGCTGCGCGTCTCTTCGGCCGGGCGGTACCGCATCACGCCAGCNGAAGTNATCAGTGTCGGTCCGGCTCAAGACTTCGCATGGACCGTGGGTATCGACGCGGGATCGCTTGACGGCATCGAAAAAGATATGACGGTTATCAATGGCGACGGCCTCGTAGGNCGCATCCTGAAGGTCAACCCGACGACGTCGACCGTCCTTCTGGTGGTNGACACATCCTCTTCCGTTGGTGGACGGGTAGCGACAACAGAGGAGATCGGNATCGTCTCGGGAACAGGGCGGCAAGACTCGATGGANTTNCAACTTCTGGATCCCTTAGCCGAGTTGGTCATCGGGGACGCGCTCGTGACCTTCGGGTCGCGCGGAGGGCGTCCATACGCTCCCGGGATCCCGATNGGCGAGGTGATGGACATCACCGGTAGTGCCGGACAGTTGGCCCGGGTCGCCACTATTCGCCCATTTGTCGACGTGTCACAGTTGAGCGTTGTTGGTGTGATCGTCCGCCCCCCTCGAGACGATCCCCGCGATTCCGTTCTTCCACCGCGAGGTGGNACTGCTGCAGACGAGAGCAATGACGAGAGCNAAGTCGCGATCGACGCGAACGCTGANACCGNCGATGAGGCGACCGTGNACGAGGGGGAGGATGCGTCGGATGCCGATTCGTCAGATTCGAACGATGCGGACGCGGACTCGGCGAACGGAAATGAGAACTANCCAGNGATCATTCGCCAATTGGTAGTTATNGNCTCGCTACTTCTGGCGGCTGTGGNGCTGCAAACNACGGTCCTCAGCCGGTTAGGGCTACCGGGCGCGACACCGGACCTGGTCGTGGTGACGGTCGTCGCGGTTGCTCTGGNGCTCGGGCCGGGTCCGGGCGCGTTGACTGGGTTTCTCGGCGGCGCCCTCCTTGACATTGCGACCCCCTCGGACGCCATCGTCGGATTGGCATCGATTGTGCTCGTCGGGGTGGGCCTGGTCGTCGGNGTCTCGCTGGACCGCGACGAGTTCAACATCTGGGTNACGTCNTTGGTTGCCGGTGCGGCCTGCGGTGCGGCGGCTCTTGCCACGGCGCTGCTGAGTGCGGTCCTGGGCAGTGAGCGCATTATCTGGGACGTCGTCCCGGGTGTGACGCTGACCACAGTGCTGTACGGGCTTATTCTCGGACGAGTGATGATCCCCCTCGTNGGGCTGCTCTCCCGGCGATTGGTNCCGGAGGCGTACCNGGACTAGGGAACACACCCGGCCGNTGGGGCGTCGGAGNATNAGGGNGNTCGAGGATCAGGGGGTGCGGCGTCCGGNCGACAGGGCGNCGGTANGCGTACGAGCGGGCAGGAGGGGTTCATGAGTGAACGATCGAACGTGCGGTTGTTCGTGCTCGGNGCCCTCATGCTCTCTCTCGTTCTCACCCTGCTTGGTCGGTTGTTCTATCTCCAGGTCATGACGGGGGAGGACTACAAGGTTGCCGCTGTCAAGAACACTGTCCGAGAGGTCGTTGAACCCGCGGTGCGTGGTTTGATTCTTGACCAAGCCGGTCGACCCCTGGTGTCGAATCGCACGTCGCTGGTGATCACGGTGGACAAGATCGAACTCAGCCGTGAGCCCGATGGCGGCGAGGCCGTGATCGAGCGATTGGGACGGATTCTGGACCTCCCCGCGGAGGGAATCGCTGATCGCTTGAAGTCATGCGGGTCCGAGGATGCGAAGCCGCCACCGGTGTGCTGGAACGGNTCCCCTTACCAACCAGTACCGATCGCCCAGGACGTTGATCCGCAGAAGGCGCTCACCATCATTGAACAAGGGCGCTTGTATCGAGGGGTCGCGGCGCGACTCGATGCGATTCGCGAATACCCCGCCCCGTTCAACGTCAACGCCGCACACCTGCTGGGTTATCTCGGTCCGGTGACCGAAGAACAACTCGACGAGCAAGGGCCGACGACCGCATCCGACCGGCTGCGACGTACCGATGTCGTCGGTCGCTCTGGCTTGGAGGNGTACTACGACGAGGAAGTGCGGGGGAAGCCCGGNGTCACCACGCTCGCAGTTGACACCGCCGGTCGGGTGACCGGCACCCTCGAGCAATTCGATCCCGAACCGGGGCANTACCTGATCTCGAGCCTGGACGCCCATCTGCAGTCCGTCGTNGAAGACCAACTCGTGCGGGCGGTGCAGCGTGCGCAACGGCAAGGCAACCCCGGGGACTCGGGAGCTGCCGTGGTCGTCGATGTCAAGACCGGACGCATTCTGGCGATGGCCAGCTACCCCACCTACGACCCGTCGATCTGGGTCGGAGGCGTGACGCAAAAACAATTCGAGAAGCTCATGGACTCCGGCTCNCTCGCGTCCAACGCGACGCAGGGCATCTTCGCGCCCGGTTCGACATACAAAGTGGTCAGCATCCTGGCGGCGGGTAAGCAGGGATTCGACCTGAACAGCACCTACGACTGCCCTAGTCGCGTGAAACTCGGAACTCAGGTGTTCCGTAATTATGAGTCCGCCGCGTACGGCGAAATCTCCCTGGCCCGCGCTCTGGAGGTCTCCTGCAACACCGTGTTNTACGGACTGGCTGATCGGATGTGGGAGCAGGCCGGGGGAGATGACGCGGGGCGTGACGGCGCAGANCCCGTAGCGGATGCGGCCCGTCAACTAGGTCTGGGAGAGNCCACCGGCATCGACCTTCCGGTGGAATCCGGAGGTCGCATTGCGAGTCGCGGGTTCAAGATCGAGAACTGGGAACGCAAACGAGACACCTGGTGCAAGAACGCCGTTGAGGGNTACCCNGAGACCCGCAAGTCCAACCCCGAGCTCGCCGACTACTTCACTGCCCTGGATCAGGAGAACTGCGCAGACGGTTTCCGATGGCGTGAAGGTGACGCGTTGAACGCCTCGATCGGTCAGGGCGATACAGCTGTGACACCCCTNCAGATGGCNATGGTCTACGCGGCGATCGCCAACGGAGGCACCGTCTACGAGCCGCAATTGGTCAAGGCGATCGTGTCCGCCGACGGCAGAGAGATNCAAGAAATCCCACCGATCGTCTCCAACGAAATCACCGGAAGCCGCGCCCGGCAATCNATTCGCTTCCTGCAGCGCACGCTGCCCGGNGTCACGACCGACGGCTCGGGTCGCGACCCGTTCTCGGGCTTNCCCCTNGATCAGATTCCCGTGGCCTCAAAAACAGGTTCTGCGCAGGTGACTGGAGACAAAGTCTCGACGTCGTGGTTCGCCTCGTATGCACCGGCCGATGACCCTCAGTACGCCGTCGTCATGATGGTGACGCAGGGCGGGTTGGGGTCCAAGACCTCCGCTCCGAGCGTGCGGAAGATATACGAAGCATTGTTCGGAGTCGACGGTCAAGACGTGAACCCTCGGCGCAGNGTGCTCGTGGATGGCAAGCCAAGCTCGGACCTCCCGGTCATCCGAAACGATGGNACNCCCGTGCTACCGCTTGGNAANGATTCCGGCCTACCGGAGGCACGCGAAACGCTNACGGCCCGCGGCGATGAGGGCGGTGGGTAGCGGTGGCGAATCTTTTCCCGACNCAANCNTCGGACGCTGNGGTAGCGCCTCANCGCGATCGCGGNGGCGGTTACTGGCGCGATCTCGATTGGATCTTGCTNATCGCGGCGTTCGCTTTGTCACTGATGGGCTCNCTTCTGGTCTGGTCCGCGAGTCGAGCNGATCTCGCTTCAGAGAGTGATCCACAGTCNTATCTGAAGCGACACTTGATNAACATTGGCGTNGCTCTCGTTCTCGGATTCATCGCCTCGCGCATCAACTACCGACTGCTCCGGGCCTACACGCCCGTGGTGTANNTGGCNTCGATGATTCTCTTGCTCGTTCCGTTTGTTCCCGGTCTCGGCGTGACCATTGCGGGCGCCCGAGCCTGGATTGATGTCCCGNTTGGCTTGACNATCCAGCCGTCGGAGTTCGCGAAGATCACGGTGATCTTGATGATGGCGGCGCTNCTGTCCGAGCGGCGCGACCGGGAAGAGGAGCCGTCAGCCCAGGACGTGCTGCTGGCTCTCGTGGTTGCGGCGATNCCAACGGCAATNATTCTCGTGCAGAACGACACCGGGACGGTNTTGATCCTCGCCGCCGTATCNCTGTCGATCGTGGCAGTNTCTGGCGTACCCACCCGGTGGCTCGTCGGCTTGATNGGGGCCGCAATCCTCGGGGTGCTGGCGTCGATCCAACTCGGCCTGCTGCAGGANTACCAAGTGGANCGTCTGACATCGTTCATCAACCCCGATGNTGATGTCAGCGCGAGCGCCTACAACGCNAACCAGGCGCGCATCGCGATCGGCGGTGGAGGGCTCGACGGCTATGGACTGTTCGAAGGNCCCCAAACACAAGGCAACTTCGTTCCGGTGAACGAGAGTGACTTCATCTTCACGGTNGCGGGAGANGAGCTCGGGTTCCTCGGCTCTGCGCTGTTGATTGTGTTGATGGCCGTCATNTTGTGGCGAGCGGTGCTGATCGCGTGGAAAGCCGACGACCTCTACGGCCGGCTCGTCGCCACAGGTGTGGCNGCGTGGTTGGCGTTCCAGATGTTCGAGAACATCGGCATGACTTTAGGGATCATGCCCATCACGGGAATCCCGTTGCCCTTCGTCTCCGCCGGTGGCACCTCNATGATGGCGACGTGGNTCGCGCTCGGCCTGCTCCAAACGGTGCGTCTACATTCGCTGGCGGTGCAGCGTTCCGAGGTCTAGGCCCCNCGGGGTCGCTACTCTGGAGCGCATGAGCGCCACAGTCTCCGAACATTTGGATACTCGAGCATCGCTTCGCGCNGGGCGCGATGTCGGGGCGAGCCACTTCGATCGCCTCGAACCGCTGCTGGCGCGNATCAGCAAACCNATCCAATACGTCGGTGGCGAGGTGAACTCCGTCGTCAANNACTGGGAAGACGCCANTGTGCGGTGGGCGCTGATGTACCCCGACGCTTACGANGTCGGNGCCCCGAATCAGGGNGTGCAGATCCTGTACGAGGTNCTCAACGGACGCGNGGACGTNCTCGCCGAGCGCACCTACGCGGTGTGGCCCGATCTCGAGGAACTGATGCGAGAACACGGTGTTCCGCAATTCACCGTCGANGGTCANCGNGCGGTGGGAGATTTCGACGTCCTCGGGNTGTCCTTCGCNACCGAGCTCGGATACACGAACATGCTCAACGCACTCGATCTCGCGGGNGTTCCTGTGCACGCGGCAGATCGNCNTGGTGANGAGCCGCTCGTCATCGCCGGCGGGCATGCGGCCTTNAANCCGGAGCCGATCGCGGATTTCCTNGACGCCGCGGTCCTCGGGGATGGNGANGANGCCGTCCTGCTGATCACCGGCATCATCGNCGAGTGGAAGCGTGAGGGGCGACCGGGTGGTCGGGAAGAGNTGCTGCTTCGACTGGCGCGGACGGGATCNATCTANGTTCCCCGCTNCTACGACGTGCAGTACTTGCCGGATGGGCGNATCCAGCGGGTGGCGCCGAACCGCTCNGACGTCCCGTGGCGGGTCAGTAAGCACACGCTGATGGATCTCGACGAGTGGTCGTACCCGAAAGCGCCGCTCGTGCCGCTCGCCGAAACGGTGCACGAGCGCATGAGTGTGGAGATCTTTCGGGGGTGCACCCGCGGGTGTCGGTTCTGCCAAGCCGGCATGATNACCCGGCCNGTGCGCGAGCGCTCCATCACCGGGGTCGCNGAGATCGTCGAAGGNGGGCTGAAAGCAACCGGCTTCGAAGAAGTGGGTCTGTTGTCGCTGTCGAGCGCGGATCANTCNGANATCGCCGACATCGCGCGCAACCTCGCCGANCGATATGAGGACTCTCAGACCTCCCTGTCCTTGCCGAGNACGCGGGTCGACGCGTTCAACGTCGACCTCGCCAACGAGCTCTCCCGTAANGGACGTCGGAGCGGACTGACGTTTGCTCCCGAGGGCGGCAGCGAGCGGATGCGTCGGGTAATCAATAAGCAGGTGACGGAAGAAGACCTGATTCGTACGGTCACCACTGCGTACGCGGCGGGTTGGCGTCACGTGAAGTTGTACTTCATGTGTGGGTTGCCGACGGAAACCGATGACGATGTTCTGCAGATNGCCTCGATGGCGAAGGAAGTCATCAAAGCCGGTCGGGAGGCGTCCGGTCGACGCGACATCAAGTGCACGGTGAGCATNGGTGGCTTNGTACCCAAGCCGCACACNCCGTTCCAGTGGGCATCGCAACTCGATCATGAGAGCACCGATGCTCGGNTGGCGAAATTGAAGGATGCGATTCGCTCNGACCGNGAATACGGCAAAGCGATTGGGCTTCGNTATCACGACGGTAAGCCNGGAATCGTGGAAGGTTTGCTCTCGCGCGGGGATCGACGCGTNGGCCGAGTGATCGAGCACGCGTGGCGGGCCGGCGCNCGTTTCGACGGATGGAGCGAGCACTTCTCTTTCGACCGCTGGATGGAGTGCGCGCAGTCCGCGCTATCCGACGAGGGAGTCGACGTCGACTGGTTCACCACGCGAGAGCGCGACCGGACCGAGGTGCTGCCGTGGGAGCACCTCGATTCCGGACTGGATAGCGACTGGCTGTGGGATGACTGGCAAGACGCGCTGGAAGAGATCNCCGTCGACGACTGCCGGTGGACNCCGTGTTTCGACTGCGGCGTCTGCGATCAGATGGATACTCACATCCAGGTNGGNCCCACGGGTGTGACNGANCTACCGATGCCGGGCATAGGTNTCCCNNCCTGCGCGNCGCCGCTCGCCACGACAACGNGNTCCACNNCAANGNNATCCANNANAACGCAAGACGCGCCGAANACCAACGGTGGGTAATCGGCGTCCTCCCGATCGGGANGTCGCGCCGGTCGCCCAGCGTGTTCGCATCAGGTACGCGCGTCGCGGTCGGTTGCGNTTCTCCAGTCATCGGGATTTTCAGCGGGCTNTNGAGCGAGCCATTCGCCGGGCCGGCCTGCCGATCGCGTTCAGTGCGGGGTTCAGCCCGCACCCGAAAATCTCGTACGCGAACTCNGCACCGACGGGGGCGGCCAGCGAGGCCGAGTACGCGGAAATCGGCTTGACCGCTGCGTGGGATCCCGAAGCCGTCCGCGCAGCCCTCGATTCCGCTCTGCCCCCTGGTCTGGACGTGGTCGATGCCGTCGAAGCCCACACATCGGACTTCGCCCAGCGCCTCGAAGCAAGTCGTTGGCGCATCGAGCTGGTGGACGTGGAACTCCCGGTGGCTCAGGCGGCCCGGGACGCGTTCTGGGCGGCTGATCACATCGAGGTGCAGCGAATGGCNAAGTCCGGGCTGCGCACCTTCGACGCTCGGGAACCTGTGGCCCACCTTCAGGTCGACCCCGACTCCAAGGCGCCATGTGTCATACTCGANGCGNTCGTCCGGCACGTCACGGTGACGGTGCGACCCGACGACGTACTAGCCGCGCTGCGGCGAGTGGCCGACCTCGAGCCGCCCGTTCCCCCTCGGGTAACCCGGCTGGCTCAGGGGCCTCTCGACGAAGCGACCTGCATTGTGGGCGACCCATTCGCCCCGGACCGTAGGGGCTGACCACACGTCGATCGGCGGGACGGTCCACGCAGCGCACCGCGCGCGAACCCGAACGCACCGACAAGGCTTGCCACGGAACGGCCCCCGCGTCAGTGACACGCAGGTGGGCCCCGAAGGAGAACGGCCCGATGGTCGACAAGAACGAATCAGCCACGAACGAATCAGCCACGAGCGAATCAGCCACGAACGNTTCCGCCCCCGCCACGGGTGCCGGTGCTTCACCGCTGTTCCAAGCAGCCGCGGTACCGGCAGACGAAGCCAAGAAGCCGGCGCGACGACGGGCGACCCGATCGACAGCTCCACCGGAACCCCGCAGCAGTGATGACACGACACCGGCCGCGGGCGACGACACTGAACTTGCGAAGGCGTCCAGCGCGAAGTCCAGTGCGAAGGCGGCCAAGAAGTCGACGAAGAAGACCGCCAAGAAATCCACCAAGAAGTCGANCGAGGNAACCGCCGACGAGTCGTCAGATAACTCGTCGGAAAGCCCCTTGAATAGCGCNGCNAGTGACGCGTCCGACGTGACGGAAAAGGCTGCGAAGAAGTCGACGAAGAAGACCNCCAAGAAAACCACCAAGAAGGCGACCAAGAAAGCCGCCAAGAAGTCGGCAGACGAGGATGCNGGCACCGGCGACGCATCCGATGACGCATCGAACGGCGATGCCCCCGCGGAAAGTGAGGCAGACGACGGTGACGAGTCGAGCGGCCGTAAGCGCCGNCGACGTGGTGGGCGCGGACGACGACGTAAGTCCGGCGCCGGCGACGCTGGCGACGCCGATCCCGACGACGACAAGACCGATGGTGAGGACGACGACGATTCGGCCGAGGCGAATGACGATGATTCGGCGAACGAGGATGACTCGTCCACCGGCGGGTCCACATCACGACGTCGCCGGCGCCGGCGCCGGCGCTCGGATTCCTCACCGGATGANGAACTCTCACCCGACGATCCACCNAACACNGTNGTCAAAGTTCGNGAGCCACGCAATCGAGACTCNGAGAANACTCGCGGATCGACGCGACTNGANGCCAAGAAGCAGCGCCGNCGCGAAGGTCGNGAAGCNGGGCGCCGCCGGGCNCCGATCCTGAACGAGGCGGAGTTCCTNGCTCGACGCGAATCNGTCGAGCGCNTCATGGTCGTCCGCCAGGCNGAAGACCGGATCCAGATAGCCGTCCTCGAGGACGGTGTACTCGTCGAGCATTACGTCACCNAAGGTGCGTCCGCCTCCATGGTNGGCAACGTGTATCTCGGGCGGGTGCAGAACGTNCTGCCGAGCATGGAAGCGGCATTCGTGGACATCGGGCGGGGCCGAAACGCGGTTCTGTACGCCGGTGAAGTGAACTGGGATGCGGTCGGCNTGGAAGGTCAGCCCAAGCGCATCGAGTTCGCCCTGAAGTCCGGCGACCCGGTTTTGGTGCAGATCACCAAGGATCCGGTCGGNCAGAAGGGGGCTCGGCTGACGAGCCAGATTTCCCTNCCNGGTCGNTTCCTGGTGTATNTCCCGCACGGGTCGATGACCGGNATCAGNCGCAAGNTGCCCGACAACGAGCGCAGNCGGTTGAAGNCCATTCTCAAGCGGGTGATGCCCGAGGACGCCGGCGTGATCGTCCGCACGGCCGCCGAAGGCGCGTCCGAGGATGCGCTGGAAGCCGACGTCGAACGNNTGCAAGCNCTNTGGACGGANATNACGGACGCGACCACGTCGGCGACACCACCCGANCTTCTCTACAGCGAACCCGACCTGGCCATCAAGGTTGTCCGCGACATGTTCAANGAGGACGTCGCGAAGTTGGTNGTCTCNGGCGATAGCGCGTGGCGGACCGTCGACGCGTACATCTCGGCCGTCGCACCGGATCTGCTGGATCGCGTGGACCACTGGGTCGAAGCCGAAGATGTCTTCGCCCACTACCGGGTCGATGAGCANTTGATGAANGCNTTGGATCGCAAGGTNTGGCTCCCGTCNGGTGGNTCGCTGGTGATCGATCGNACNGAGGCGATGACGGTCGTCGACGTGAACACCGGGAAGTTCACCGGGTCNGGNGGCAANCTNGANCAGACNGTCACCAAGAACAACCTCGAAGCCGCNGAGGAGATAGTCCGACAACTGCGCCTACGCGACATCGGNGGCATCATCGTTGTCGACTTCATCGACATGGTGTTGGAAAGNAACCGCGATCTGGTCCTGCGACGCCTGGTCGAATGCCTCGGCAGGGATCGAACNAAGCACCAGGTGGCGGAGGTGACGACCCTGGGATTGGTCCAGATGACGCGCAAGCGCATCGGATCCGGCCTANTGGAGTCCTTCTCGGAGACCTGNGAGGTGTGTGCTGGACGAGGCGTCAAAGTCTCGTTGACGCANGCCCACGAGCCAGCTCCGCGATCACGACGTCCAGCCGGAGCNGTCGACCCTGCCGANGTCGCTGCTCNAGCCCTNGCCGCCCGCGAAGCCCAGGACGCGGGCGAGGCTGACTCGGATCAGGCCGACACGGATCAGGCCGACACGGATCAGGCCGACACGGATCAGGCCGACACGGATCACGGCAACGCCGATCAGGCCGACACGGATCATCCGGAACGCGGGAACGCGGACGCAGGCGCGGCNGATNATGACTTGCCGGAACTGCCCGAAGCTGCTTCGGACCAGTCCCTGTTNGCNAGCGACGACTAGANGTCGTCNATGGGCTNCCACCGGGAGAACACGACAGCCTGGCCGGGGCCATCCGGGTANCCATCNACCGTCCACAGAGTGGCATCCATGATCTGAAACCTCGTGCCGTCGCGGGCCACCCGNTCACCGCTGTAGCCGGAAAGGACGCCGTCACGGCTCGCGTCGGAGAGCATTCGCGCTCGATCTTCCCTGGCGTCGGCCGGGGCGGAGAGCCGCGAGGGCATCCCGATCATGTCCTCGACCGACATTCGCCACAGGGACGCGGCCGCTGAATTGGCGTAAACGAAGCGTGGGTCGACTCCGGCGTCGTGACTGAGCACGATCGCCTCGTAGGCCAGGAGGCGCTCCGCGTCGTCGAGGGGATCACCGGACCGGAGCAGGAGTTCGCGGCCGATGCGGCGGGCGAAACTGTCCAGAATGCAGGCGGCGACGGTGGGAAAGGGGGGTCCTTGGGTCTCCAGCGCCACCGGTGGAGCCTGCCACAGCGCCTGTTGGGGGCAGGTCTGCCCCGACAGGGCACATGCCGTACTCTTTCTCCTTGCGCCCGATGGGCGGTGGGAGAGCCAACCGACCGCAGCACACCTCGGGTACGGGACTTAGCAGCGCACTACAAGCAAGACCTAGGACAGGAGCACGCACGTGTACGCGATCGTTCGGGCCGGTGGCCGCCAAGAGAAGGTCGAGGTGGGTGACGTTCTCGTCGTCGACCGGATGGCGGGCGAGCCGGGAGCCTCCGTCCAACTTCCAGCCGTCCTCCTCGTCGATGGCGCTTCGGTGACCACCGACAAGGCAGCGCTCGGTAAGGTCAAGGTGACCGCGGAGATCGTCGACCACCGCCGCGGACCCAAGATCGACATCTTGAAGTACAAAAACAAGATCGGCTACCGCCGTCGTCAGGGCCATCGCTCCGAGTTGACGGCGGTCAAAGTGACCGACATCAAGACAGCCAAGTAACACCGGGCGACTAGAGGACAACTGCCATGGCACATAAGAAGGGTGCATCCAGCACCAGAAACGGACGCGACAGCAACGCGCAACGTTTGGGCGTCAAGCGTTTCGGCGGTCAGATTGTCGGCGCAGGCGAGATCATCGTCCGCCAGCGTGGAACGCACTTTCACCCGGGCACCAACGTCGGCCGCGGCAAGGACGACACGCTGTTCGCACTTTCCGCCGGCACCGTGGAATTCGGTTCGCACCGCGGACGCCGCGTGGTGAACATCCTCGTCGACTAGCGCACCGGGTCGCCCCGGTGCCATGAACCGGGAGTTCTTTGATGAGCACCTTCGTGGATCGAGCCGTGGTCCATGCGCAGGGTGGCAACGGCGGTAATGGATGCGCGTCGGTGCATCGCGAGAAGTTCAAGCCTCTAGGCGGCCCCGACGGCGGTAACGGTGGTCGTGGTGGTGACGTGATTGCCGTCGTCGACTCTTCGGTGACGACATTGCTCGACCTGCACCGACACCCGCACCGTCGTGCCAGGCACGGCAAGCCCGGACAGGGGTCTCATCGCAACGGAGCGGACGCCGACGATGTCATCGTCGAGGTTCCGCGCGGAACGGTCGTGACTGACGCGAACGGAAACGTGATCATCGACCTGATGACGCCCGGTGAGACGTGCGTTCTGGCACGCGGTGGCCGCGGTGGACTCGGTAATGCAGCTTTGGCCTCCCCGCGACGCAAAGCACCCGGTTTCGCGCTGCTCGGTGAACCAGGCGAGGCCCGAGACGTTGTCTTGGAGCTCAAGACCGTCGCGGACGTTGCTCTTGTGGGCTATCCGAGTGCGGGGAAGTCGAGTCTGATCGCGGCGATCTCCGCTGCTCGCCCCAAGATCGCGGACTATCCGTTCACCACCCTGGCGCCGAACCTCGGCGTCGTCAGCGCTGACGACATCGTCTTCACTGTCGCCGACGTACCTGGGTTGATTCCCGGAGCCAGTGCTGGAAAAGGACTGGGGCTGGAGTTTCTGCGCCATGTCGAGAGGTGCAGCGTGCTGGTGCACGTGGTCGACTGCGCGACGCTGGAATCCGAACGCGACCCCCTCGCCGACGTGGACATGATCGAGTCCGAGCTCGCCGCCTATGGAGGCTTGGTGGATCGTCCGCGCCTGATCGCGCTCAACAAGGTCGACGTTCCCGACGGGCGGGCGATGGCCGACATGGTGCGNGGGGACCTNGAGGCTNGNGGCTANCGCGTGTTNNATATTTCCGCAGCCNCNCANGAAGGCCTNCGGCCGCTGGTNTTCGCCATGGGGCAACTCGTGGTNCAGGCTCGTGCNAATCAGGTCTCCGACGAAGCNACNCGNGTCGTNATCCGNCCGACCCCCGTCGACGACGCNGGGTTCACTATCGAGAAGGAAGTNGATGGTTTTCNCGTTGTGGGAGCACGGCCGGAGCGGTGGGTCCGTCAAACGGACTTCAGCAACGACGANGCNGTCGGGTATCTCGCCGACCGGCTCGCCCGGTTGGGTGTGGAGGACGAGCTGCGTCGTCAAGGAGCCGAGCCCGGAACGACNGTGATGATCGGCGTGGGCGAAGATGCGGTNGTGTTCGATTGGTATCCGACGCTGGGTGNCGACGTTCCGGTGTCGGGGCCACGGGGGAGTGACGACCGACTGCATGCGGCNCATNACGCCTGGGGAGACGACGATGAGTGAGGTTCGCGANGCGATCGCNTCGGCGACTCGGANCGTCGTGAAGGTNGGATCGTCGTCCCTGACCTCCGAGGTCGGTGGNGTGGACGAGGAACGACTCTCGGCCATCGTGGCGAATGTCGCGTCTCGTTGCGCGCGAGGAACCGAAGTGGTTCTCGTCAGCAGCGGAGCAATCGCGACGGGATTCCCCACTCTCGGNCTGGCNCGGCGCCCGCAAGATCTGGCGACCCAGCAAGCNTCGGCGAGCGTCGGGCAGGGAATGCTGCTNGCGCATTACACNCGCTTCTTCGCCGAGCANGNCTTNACGGTGGGTCANGTGNTGCTGACGNCTGANGATGTCACGCGCCGCAATCATCACCGCAATGCGCAGCGAACGCTCTTTCGCCTGCTCGANCTCGGAGTGATTCCGGTGGTCAACGAAAACGACACNGTNGCGACGGACGAGATCCGCTTNGGCGATAACGACCGACTCGCGGCCTTGGTCGCCCACGTCGTGNANGCCAGCGCGCTGNTTCTGCTGTCCGACGTCGANGGGCTGTATGACGCACCGCCGAACAAGCCGGGCGCGACCTTGATCACCGACGTTCGCGACGCGCAGGACATCGCCCAAGCGCGCGTGGGTGGAGCCGGTGGTGCNGGGGTCGGCCTTGGAGGCATGGCCACCAAAGTGCAAGCNGCCACGATTGCCACGAGCGCGGGCATCCCGACACTGGTGACGTCGGCGGCGAACGTGGGCCGGGCACTCGATGGNGCNGACGTAGGCACCGTCTTTCANCCCACAGGTCAGCGAACATCGACTCGACTGTTGTGGCTCGCGCACGCGACGACACCCAACGGCACACTCACACTCGANGACGGCGCCGTCGAGGCAGTGACGGTGCGACGTGCATCACTGTTGCCAGCGGGAATCACTGCGGTGGATGGGACGTTTGTTGCGGGAGATCCGGTGGACTTAATTGATCAAAACAGTCGCGTGATCGCCCGAGGTTTGGTGAACTTNGATGCACGNGAGCTTCCGGCGTTGCTGGGGCGCTCGACTCGNGAACTAGCACGCGAACGTGGACCGGAGTACGAACGCGAAGTCGTCCACCGAGANGACATGGTGGTCTGGTCGCAGTAGNGGGCGGAAGGAGGCGCGNTGGTCCTCCGNAGNGTGCCGCCGTCGGCCGANATCGGCTCGCTCCGCATGTGGCATGTGACCTTGACGGTGTCCGGCGAGCCGCAACCCATCGATCATGTGCGCCAGGCGTTGGAGCGCTTGAGTCATGCGCACCCGTTCTTGTTGGAGGCNCGGTACGGNAACGACCGCGCGGANTTGCGNTACTGGGAGGAAGCNGAAGGNATGGANGCGGCAGTTGCGATCGCNAGTGCCATGTGGGGGGCCAATGAGCGCTCGTCCAGGCTTCCNGGGTGGGATGTCGTNGGGCTTCAAGTCCTCGACCGGCAGACCTACCTGCAGCACGAGCCGCTCCGCGCGCTGCCACCCGAGGGACGNATCGCACCCTTCTAAGNTCGCGTACCCTTTANNCATGCTGGATGANCGCGAACTCGTNCACGACACCGCNCGNCGANCCCGCGCCGCCNCCCANGAACTCCGGGTNATGACGCGNGANGAAAAGGATCGTGCGNTCGTNNCGATGGCAANCGCTCTTGAAGCCGATGNCGNCGTCATNGTGCGGGAGAACGAGATCGATACGGCTCGCGCCCGCGANAACGGAACNTCGGCGGCTCTGATCGACCGCCTCACTCTCGACGCTGACCGCATTGCGTCTATCGCGCAGGCTCTTCGGAACGTGGCTGCCCTACCGGATCCGGTCGGTGAAGTGATCCGCGGATACACCCTGCCGAATGGTTTGCAGGTCCGTCAGGTGCGCGTCCCGATCGGCGTGGTCGGAATGATCTACGAGGCCCGACCGAACGTCACCGTCGATGCCGCGGGTCTATGCCTCAAGAGCGGCAACGCCGCACTGCTTCGTGGATCGTCCTCGGCGATGAACAGCAACCAGGCGCTGGTCTCCTCGATGCGTTCGGCGCTGACCGAGCAAGGGTTGAACCCCGACGCCGTGCAACTCGTTCCCGGGGATACTCACGAATCGGTGAAGCACTTGATGACGGCCCGCAGCCTCGTCGATGTGCTGATTCCGCGCGGGGGCGAATCTCTGATCCGCAATATCGTCGAAAACTCCACCGTCCCGGTGATCGAAACCGGCGTGGGCAACTGTCACGTGTACGTCGACGCTGACGCCGACATCGACAAAGCCGTTGCCCTGGTCGTGAACAGCAAGGCCCAGCGGGTCAGCGTCTGCAACGCGGCGGAAACTCTTCTCGTGCACCGAGAGGTGGCGGATGCTTTCCTGCCTCGAGCGTTGCAAGCCCTCGCCGATGCTGGCGTTACCGTTCACGCGGATGCGCGGTTCGTCGATGCTGCGGCCGGCGGTCCGTGCACGGTCGTCAGCGCGACCGATGAGGACTGGGCGGCGGAGTACTACTCGCTCGACCTGGCCGCCGCGATCGTAGACGACATCGACGAGGCCATCGATCACATACGCCGGTGGTCGTCCGGTCACACCGAAGCGATCATCAGCAACAGTCAATCGGCGATCGCACACTTCACGGCACGCATCGATTCCGCAGCGATCATGGTGAACGCCTCAACACGCTTCACCGATGGCGGAGAATTCGGTTTCGGCGCGGAGATCGGCATCTCCACGCAGAAGCTCCACGCGCGCGGCCCGATGGGGCTGCCAGAGTTGACGTCCACCACATTCGTCGTGACCGGCGACGGTCACACCCGCACGTAGGTCGCCTGGGTAGGCTGGGGAGATGAGCGCACACAGTCTTGTTCTCGCAGCCAGCGAAGCCGGCGGTGAAGCCGGCGTTCCCGCATGGGTGTTTGGCTTGGCCGCTCTCGGAGTGCTCGTCGGCCTGCTGATCGTCACCATGATGATCAGGGTCGATCGCTAACGGGGTAAGACGCTGAGCAACCTGCGCATTGGTGTCATGGGAGGCACCTTCGACCCCCTCCACCACGGGCACCTGGTGGCCGCATCGGAAGTGGCCGGCCGTTTCGATCTCCAGCGCGTGATCTTTTGCCCCTCGGGTGCGCCGTGGCACAAGACGACTCCCACGACCTCCGCTGAGGATCGCTACCTGATGACGGTGATCGCGACAGCGGCGGATCCCCGCTTCGAGGTTTCACGGGTCGATATCGACAGAGACGGCCCCACCTACACCGTGGACACCTTGCGTGACCTGCACGAGGGTTTCGCCCGTGCTCACCCGCACGACACCGCCGAGTGGTTCTTCATCACCGGTGCGGACGCCTTGACGGAGATTGTCGGCTGGCACGACCCGGACGGGATCATCGAGCGAGCCCACCTCGTTGGCGTCACCCGGCCCGGTCATCAACTCGCCGACCCCGGTCTGCCCGAGGGCGTCGTCACCTTGATCGAGATCCCGGCCCTCTCGATATCCAGCAGCGACATCCGTCAGCGAGTATCCGAGGGAAAGCCGATCGACTATCTCGTTCCCGAGGGTGTTGCCCGATGGATCCGCAAACATCGCCTGTACGCGGATCGCCAACACTCAGGTGGGGCCTCGTGAGCGCGGCTCCCGACTCCCTCGACACCGCGATCACCGCGGCGCAAGCGGCATCCGACAAGCTCGCCACGGACATCGTTGCGATCGACGTCAGCGAGCAACTGGTCATCACCGATGTCTTCGTGATCTGCTCCGGTGCCAACGAGCGTCAAGTGAAGTCGATTGTCGACGCGATCGAGGAAGCGTTGCACGCCAAAGGCGTGAAGCCGATTCGTCGGGAGGGCGTCAAGGGGGCCCACTGGGTGCTGCTGGACTTCGGTGATGTCGTCGTTCACGTGCAACAGGCAGAGGATCGCGTCCACTACGCGATCGAACGCCTATGGAAGGACTGTCCTGTCGTCGAACTACCCGAGTCGGTGACGTCGGGCCAGGTCGCTGGCTCGACGCACGGCCCGGATCATGACGCGGAGTAGTCGTGGGCGAGCGACAGATCATCCTCTGGCGTCACGGACGCACCTCATGGAATGCCGAGCGGCGATTTCAGGGACAGTCGGATATCGAACTCGACGACGAGGGCCGAGCGCAGGCCGAGCGCGCCGCCGAGTTGCTGGCGTATCTCAAGCCGGATCGCATCATCGCGTCGGATCTCGCCCGCGCCTGGGCGACCGCCCAAGCTTTGAGCGCGAGAACTGGCGTTCACGTCACGGCCGATGCTCGGCTTCGTGAAACCTTCGCGGGGGAGTGGGAAGGCCTGAGTCGCGCGGAATTGCTGGAGCGCCACGGGGATGAAGTGGCGCGGTGGGCATCGGATTCCGCCGCGCGCCCCGGTGGCGGTGAAACCCGCATCGAGGTGGCCGACAGGGTGGTGGCAGCGATCACCGACGGGCTCGATGAGGTAGCGGAATCCGGAACCTTGGTCGTCGCGACCCATGGCGGCGCGGCGCGGGCGGGTATCGGTGCGTTGCTAGAACTGCCGCCGGAGCAGTGGGCGTGCCTTGGGGTATTGAGCAATTGCGCCTGGTCAATTCTGAGTGAGAACACCACCGGATTCGGTCCGGCCTGGCGTCTGCAGGAGTACAACGCGGGCTCGTTACCAACGCCCGCACTCGCCGACGATCGCTAGCGGCCCCCGGGTATGCTGAGCGCTTCCTACGGGGCTGTGGCGCAGCTGGTAGCGCACCTCCATGGCATGGAGGGGGTCAGGGGTTCGAGTCCCCTCAGCTCCACCGCTTGGTGGTGAATTATGGGGCAAGGCCGTCACCTTCGGGTGATTGGGAGTGAGGGCAATCGGCGAGTTGGGATTCAAGTTGTTGCTCTAGCAGGAAGAAGTTCTCGTGGACGACCCACAAAAAGTTTAATTCTTGGCAGATTTCAAGACCAGCCTGCCGCCGGAACGGCGCAGGCCTCTCATGATCGGGGCATCGAATAGGTGGGGGAAACTCTCATTTTTGGTGGTGCTGTTACATTCGAGGCGAACCGTAAAGGTTCAGACGGTGAATCAAGCGGGAAGCAGTGATGCTCGGTTTCGTTGGGAAGCGCTCTTTGGCGGCTATCGCGGGGATGTCGCTCGTCCTTGCGGGTTTGGTTGCTATCGCGCCGATGAAACGACCTNGGCTCACCACGTGAGTATCGCTAGATNTCGGTGGGCTTACTCAATCACGTGCGGGGTCGCGAGTTTGGGGCTTGTCATCGGGTTTTCGATGGTCCTACGAGACACTTACCCNAGNTTATCTACGGAGCCGTCATTACTGGGGAGCNCCGGGCAGCCCCTCATNNANCGCATCGNCGATTACCTNTCGTTCTTCACNATCTGGTCGAACATTGTTGTCGCCATCGTNGCCGGCCATTTTGNGTNTCGACCGCGTGCAGCGTCNTCATGGTTTCGAACCCTGTGGTTGAGCGCTCTACTCATGATCTCAGTCACCGGCTTGATNTATCACTTNGCTCTCGCCGATCTNGTAGACACCCAAGGGGCAGCCGCGGTCAGTAACGCGTGCAATCACATATTGACACCACTTNCGTTCNTTCTCGCATGGCTGATCGTCGGACCTCGGGGTTGGATTTCGGCGAAACTCATCATGGCCAGCTTCATTTTGCCGCTCTCGTGGATCCTTCTCACGCTGATTCGAGGCGCCNTCATCGACGCCTACCCCTACCCTTTCGTGAACGTTGTCAAACTCGGTTACGGGCCCGTCTTGACGAACCTCGCCGTCATNTTGCTGGCCTGCTGCGTGCTTGCACTNNTGCTGTGGGGNGTNGACAAGNCNATGGTGCTCCTCACGACCAGGCGCGGNAGAATAAGGGGCTAANGCGGCGCTCAACGNAGCTGCGCATCACACCATGCTTGCNANCTCGGCCCTGTCCGANGGCCAGTTCGCGCACATCACCTGTCAGCAGCANGNANAGGCCGACNACCGAGCNGCGGCCACCGCTGCGCCAGTTTGGGACGTTGTCGACTGGATTAANTCGAACCCAAGAGGNGGGNCGGACAGCAACGCCGTGCGCGCTGATTAGTGAGCTGGACCATCTGAGAGTTAGNAGAATCTGGGATTTGGGTTAGAGGTACCTGTCCCCGGCGTCTCGATCTGTCAGGGACAGGAAAGCGTNAGCACCGACCACTCGTTGTTCNGCNCTATCTCGGCAACGGACCATTCGTTGCTACGGATCCATTCGCCTCGCACATGTCATCGCGCGCACATCTCTGCGTAACGTCCACGTCATCAATGTCGTGAGACAATAGANGNGTCGGGTGACCCCCGGCGCACAACACAACAAGTGCCCCACAAGGGCGAGAAAGGTAAGGCCAGCATGTTCAAGCGCATTCGCGCGTATTACTCGCAGGAAGCCACCAGCCGACGTGCCGTCGAGCGCGAGTGGCGCAANCAACGGGAATTGGCAGGGCCCTACGGCTCNAGCCACGTCGAGGAGATCGACGCGATTTTCTCCCGTCACCTGTAACCCCGGTAAGGAAAGCGCCTCCCGGCGGAAATTCTCGCCGGGAGGCGCTTTTTGCTGTGCCTCCANCCCGAGGTGGGGGCCGTGTCGCCTCTGGTGACGAGATGACCAAGAATGTGGANGATCGGGAGAAACTGTGACCACGAATAGCGAGATGCCGTCGGGCNCGTCGNCCGGTCATGTCCTNATCGTGGGNGCAGGACCCGGACTCGGNANGGCCTTCGCTCGCCGCGCCCTCGCGGGTGGANCNGACGTCACGTTGGCTGCTCGTTCNGCGGACACACTCGANGAGATGGTGTCGCATCNCGGCCCNGAGGGTGGGCGGGTGACGNCCCTGNTNGTNGATGCGTCGCAACCGACGGCGCTCCGCGACACGGTGGCNACCTACGCCGANGCGTGTGACCCNNCAATCNACTGCGCGTTGTTCAACGTGTCNGCCTGGGTACCGGGAGGTCTGAACAGTGATCTCGATGCCGTGAGCTCCGGGCTCGATGCCGGAGTCGTCGCGGCTCTGGCGATGACCCAGGCGGTGGTTCCGCGCATGCTCACCCAGTCGTCACCGCGCATCCTGTTCACCGGAGGTGGAACGGCGGACTCNCCNATGGTGGCNAGCATCGGGCTCGGGCTGCAGAANGCGGCGCTTCGCAATCTCGCCATCGCGCTCGACAANGACCTGCGCGAGACGACGATTGCGGTGCGGACACTGACCATCCGCGGAAGCATCGCTCCCGNNACNGCNTTCGATCCGGACCGAATCGCTCGCGCGTTNTGGNANATCGCCNANAGCGACGGCGTTGTTCACGAGTTCACCGGTGCCNGCGACTAGCGGCCCGCACCAAGAACTCGTNCGAGCGACGCTCTAGTCCTCGCAGGACTCTTTCATCACGATCACCGTCAATGTCGAGATGTCCGGATCCCCGCCCCCTGGCGGTGTGGCGGAGATCTTNACCTTGGCCGTGCCTGGCTTGCGAGCGGTGATCATCCAAGTNGTGGTGCCGGGNGCACCNACGAGNACGGAGGCCGAGGGGGNGTACTCGCCNTTGCTCACCTTGATGGCCTTCTTCTTCCCCGTCGTNGACGCCGACCATNGGTACCCGGTAGNGCGGTTGGTCTGGAGCGTCAACTCGATCTTCTCTCCGGGCANCAAGCGGACCTGACCCGGTAGTTCGGTCACCGTCAAGGTGACCTCACCNGTTGAGTTCGCCTGNGCNTTAGCGGGTGCGCCTGCGGCTAGGGNGCCNATGGCCAGNCCGACGGCTGCGAGNAACATGGNGGTNAGGCGCACAAGNNTTCGCACGNNCAGATCCTAACCACATCGCCGGCTCCCGCGTTGGAGCGCCTCACGACCTCTTTCAGGGTGNCAGGAACTCGAATTGACTCGCGTTTGGTCGAGNTTGCGGGACCTTTACNGGTGGGGNTCGGCCTCCACCGCAGGTNNGCGTCGGGTCGCCAGGAAGGANCCGATGATCACTAGGGGGAAGCCAACGAGGATTCCCCAGGTCAGCGGCTCGCTCAGAANCACNACGCCGAGCGCGAGCGCCACGGCTGGGGCGATGAAGGTGATGACGGTCGTGCGGGACGGGCCGGCCTCAGCGATCAGCGCGAAGAANACCAGAAAGGCCGCTGCCGTGCACAACACACCCAGGATGATCACCGACCACCACGCCTCGGTGGAGACNGGNACCAANGGCCGGGTNACCCACGCCAACGGCGCGTAAACGATCGCGTTGACGACCAGGGCCATCGTGATGACGGCCATGGCGGGAGCGCGAGAAAGTTTCGTGGCGACGATGATCGGNCCGAAGGAGTANCCAACGATCGTGATGCCCAAGGCGGCGACGCTGAGCCAGTCATCACCGCGGATGTCGATNCCGACGAGCGTCACCACTCCGATNACCCCGATNGCAAGGCCNAGCGCGCGGGACTTGCTGATCCGGTCGTCAATGCCGATGCGCCAACCGATGACCGCGGCAAGAATGGGAACGGCGGCGATCAAGATCGCGGTTACCGAACTNGANAGNCGAATCTCNGCNTANGACAGCGCACCGAACGGCAGNGCGATCTCCACGAACGCGAACACGACNATCCATGACCAATCGGTCACGCNCAACCGCTTNANGTCTCCNCGGGCGACAACNATNGGCAGCAGNATCAANGCTCCGAGGGCTACGCGCACCCAGACAACCATCGCCGGAGAGAGNTCGTCGACGGCGACCTTGATGAACAGATAGGGGATGCCCCATAAGACAGCGAGGGCGATAAANAGCGCCCAACCCCGAGCAGTCACGAGGGCGCACTGTACGCCCTGAAAGGATCCGNTCGTGGGTGCCCATCTGTTCGTCGTGGCCGACTCTCTGGCGTTCCACGGACCCGAGCGGATCGAGCAGCCCACCGANGATCGGCTNTACCCGATGGTGTGTGCCCGGGAGTTGGGAGCCGAGGTGGACCTCGTTGCCCGNGAGGGNTGGACGGCGCGGGACGCCTGGTGGGCGCTCACCAAGGACCCNATGGCGTACGGCGTGTATTTGCCCCGTGCGGACTACGTGGTGATTGGNGTCGGTGGCATGGATCAACTCCCGGCATCGNTNCCGACGTGGNTGCGNGACTCGCTGCCGTACGTNCGTCCAGGAGGGCTGCGACGACGACTNCGTCGCGCNTACCGTGATCTCACACCGGGCGTCATCCGGGCCACGGGTGGACGGCTTCGGCAACTGCCTCAGGACGCGACCGACCGGTATCTGACCAGGATCATCCAAACGATCCGGGTGCTGCGCCCCGACGTGCCGGTCGTGCTCGTGGCGCCCACTCCCTACCGCTCGCCGTACTACCCGTCGAATCGCCACCACGCGGGCGCCAGCACGGCTGCGCAGCGCTTAGCGCGCGCGCTCGACGTCGGACTCGTGGACCCGGAGTCCGCGGTGCTGCCGGGGTTGCGCGACGGAAGCGCCAACCCCGACGGCATGCATTGGTCGTGGGCAGCTCACCGACGCGTGGGCCGTGCGCTCGCCGAAGCGTTGGCCGGTCGGTAGTGGTGAGCTACCTCGGTAGTCTTGCCCGGCTATGACAACAAGTGCGGACACCGGCCACGACGACGCCCGGTACGACGTCGAAGCCATCCAGGAACGGTGGCTCCCGGTGTGGGACGAGTTGGCGCCGTTTCGATCGGGACGCCCAGATGATCAGCGTCCCAAGAAGTACGTGCTCGACATGTTCCCGTACCCCTCCGGNGACCTGCATATGGGCCACGCCGAGGCGTACGCGTTGGGNGANGTCNTCGCTCGGTANTGGGTGCAACGGGGCTTCAANGTCATGCACCCCATCGGCTGGGANGCNTTCGGATTGCCCGCCGAGAACGCGGCNATCCGGCGCGGTGAGGATCCGGTNCGGTGGACCTACGACAACATCNCGCAACAGAAGGCNTCCATGCGCCGCTACGCGTGCAGTTTCGATTGGGACAGGGTCTTCAACACCTGCGACCCTGAGTACTACCACTGGAACCAGTGGTTCTTCGTGCAGATGTTCCGGCGAGGTCTCGCCTACCGCAAAGCCAGCAACGTCAACTGGTGCCCCGANTGCCAGACNGTGCTCGCCAACGAGCAGGTGGTTGCGGGTCAATGCGAACGGTGCGACTCGAACGTCACNAAGAAGAAGTTGACGCAGTGGTATCTGAAGATCACCGACTACGCCGATCGCCTCCTCGACGACATGGAGCAACTCGAGGGTAAGTGGCCGGAGAAGGTGCTGTTGATGCAGCGCAACTGGATCGGCCGATCCACCGGCGCCGAAGTGCACTTCGAGATCGAAGGTCGCGNGGAGCCCGTCACCGTGTATACGACGCGGCCNGACACCCTCTACGGCGCGACGTTCTTCGTCGTCGCNGCGGACTCCGATCTGGCATCGGANCTGGCNGCNNANAGCCCGGCGCAGGCGGAGTTCTCGGANTACCTCGACAAGGTCAAGCAAACATCGGAAATGGATCGCCTGGATTCCTCTCGAGCCAAGACCGGTGTGTTCTTGCAGCGCTACGCCATCAACCCGGTCAATGGGGAGCGCATTCCCGTGTGGGCNTCGGATTANGTGNTNGCCGANTACGGCACGGGNGCGATCATGGCNGTGCCGGCTCACGACCAGCGNGACCTCGANTTTGCTCGCACCTTCGACCTNCCCGTCCGNGTCGTGGTGGANGCNGGTGAGGATCCAGCGGTCACCGGGGAGGCNACCGCCGACGACGGACCGCACGTGAACTCCGGNCCGTTGGATGGACTGAACAAGGACGAGGCGATCGCCGCCATCATNGANGTGCTNGCCGAGCGGGGNACCGGTGAGGAAGCCGTCAACTACCGGTTGCGCGATTGGCTCATCTCCCGGCAGCGCTACTGGGGNACACCGATTCCGATCNTTCACTGCCCNTCGTGCGGCGAGGTGCCCGTGCCCGATGANCAGCTCCCGGTCGTCCTGCCNCCGGCGGAGGGCNTGGATCTCAAACCCAAGGGCACGTCACCGTTGGGTGGCGCNGTNGCNTGGGCGANGGTCGACTGCCCGCAGTGCGGGGGTGAAGCGACGCGGGACCCCGACACGATGGATACCTTCGTCGACTCGTCCTGGTACTACCTCCGCTACGCCGATCCCAACAANCACACGGCNGCCTTCGACCCNGAGCTGGTGCGCGANTGGCTTCCGGTCGATCAATACGTCGGCGGTGTGACGCATGCGATTCTCCACCTTCTGTATAGCCGCTTNTTCACGAAGGTGTTGAACGATCTCGGCTTGGTCGACTTCAACGAACCCTTCACGCGCCTGCTCAATCAAGGCATGGTGATCATGGAGGGCTCGGCAATGAGCAAGTCGCGTGGCAACCTGGTGAGGTTGTCCGATGAACTCAATCGACACGGCGTGGACGCGATTCGCCTGTCGATGGTCTTCGCCGGACCTCCGGAAGACGACGTCGACTGGGCGGATGTGTCCCCGTCGGGTTCAGCCAAGTTCCTCGCTCGCGCCTGGCGGCTCGCCGGCGACGTCACGTCACCTCCCGCGAGTGATCCCCGGGGCGGCGATGAGAACGTACGCAAGGCAACCCATCGCGCCCTGCACGATGCAGCCCAGGCCGTGGAGACCTTCCGGTTCAACGTTGCGGTCGCGCGCGTGATGGAACTTGTCAACGTGCTGCGCAAAGCGATCGACTCCGGGCCCGGGTCGGATGATCCGGCCGTTCGTGAAGGAGCCGAAGCCGTCGCGATCATGGTGTCGCTCGTCGCGCCCTACACAGCCGAAGATATGTGGGCCCGGCTCGGACATGAGCCCAGCGTCGCGCGGGCCGGATGGCCGGACGTAGATGAGTCACTGCTCGTGGAGGACTCAGTCACCTGCGTGGTTCAAGTCGCAGGCAAGGTCAAGGATCGTCTTGACGTGTCACCGAGCATCGCAGAAGACGAATTGCGCGACCTTGCCCTCGCCTCGAAGGCAGTTGCCGCCGCACTCGACGGTCGCGCGGTGAAGACCACGATTGTTCGGCCTCCAAAACTGGTCAACGTCGTCCCGGAGTAGTTCGCTTCCTCGCGCGTCGTCCCCAGCACGGGTCCGCCCATCAGCATCCGCTTTTCGCCCCCTGGGCTCAGGCGGACCTCGCGGTGGTGAGTTCGGGATCGGGCAACCGCTTCGGGCACCCTGCCCCGGACACATTGCAGGCGTGGATCGATACGGGTGCACAGGTGGTGCGTACCGATCAATTCGGAGACGTTGCCATCGTCAGAAGTGGCGATGGAAGTCTCGGCTTCGCCACGCGACGTGACATGCTGGGCTCATCATGAGCGACCCGGCCCGCATCACCCTCGTCCGCGGGGGCGAGCAGGCCCTCGTCGACCGCGCTATCGCGTCGACGGTCGCCGGTATTCGACACTCCTGTCCCGACGTCGACCGCGAATCGGTCGATGCGAGCACCGACGATGCTGTGCACGAATTCCGCAACATGTGCGCACCGACGCTCTTCGGAAGTGACATGATCGTCGTCGTCACCGGTCTGCAATCAGCCGAGGATGCCTTCGCCGATGCGCTCACCGAGGTGCTCGCCGATCAGCCCGAGAACGTGTGGCTGGTGCTGCATCACGATGCGACAGCCGGAGGAAAGAAATTGCTTGAAGCGGTCCGCGCCGCTGGGGCGAGCGAAGTCGAGTGCCTGGCGGTGAAGAAAGGCAAGGCGGCGATCGAGGTCATCTCGCAGGAATTTGCCCGTCGCAAGAGGCGGGCCACCTCGGACGCGATCAACGTGCTGTATGAATCCGTCGGTCACGACCTGCCGATGCTGTTCGCTGCGGTCGGTCAACTGGTAGCCGACATCGACGATGACCCGATAACCGAGGTCCACGTGCACGCGTACTTCGCCGGGGTGGCTGACGTGGCTGGATGGCAGATCGCCGACCACGTGTGGAACCGACGACCGGCCCAGGCTCTCGAGTCGGTGCGTCACGCTGCCGCAACAGGAAACGCGTCCGGTGTCGGGGTGATGAGCGTGTTGGCGATGATGTCGGCGGTGCGCAACATCATTCGGGTGGGCGGACTCGGTCCGGGCGCGAGCGACGCCGACGTGGCCCGCGAGTTGGGTATCCCGCCATGGAAGGACAAGGTGTCGTCGCTAAGGCAGCAGTGGTCGCGATGGAGCGGTGATCAACGTCGCCTGGCGGCGTCGCTCGTCGAATTAGCCGACGCTGAAGCGTTGATGAAGGGCGGTCTCGAGCCCGGTCAGGCTTTGGATGTGGAGCAGAAGTTGTTCGAGCTGGAAAAGCTCGTCGTGTCGACCGGCGGTCGGTAGCTCAGAGAGCGGCGACGCGCTTGCTGATGGCCGACTTGCGGTTGGCCGCCTGGTTCTGGTGAATGACGCCCTTGCTCGCCGCCTTGTCCAGTGCCCGATTGGCCTCGCGCGCGAGAGCGGCGGCAGCCGTAGCGTCACCGGCGTCGGCCGCCTCACGGAACTTGCGAACGGCGGTCTTGAGGGAGGACTTCACGTCCTTGTTACGTAGACGCGCCTTCTCGTTGGTGCGGATGCGCTTCTTTTGCGACTGAATGTTCGCCACGGACGTTCCTTCGATTCTCGTTGTGCTGGACCTACGGGTAGGTAGTGGACTTGCGGGTGGTGCGCCACAGGGATCTGCAGCCATATAAGAGTACCCGTACCCTGGGGGCACCCCCCGAGTGGCCTCGACGGTCCCACTCGGCCCCGTGGCCCCGACCGTCCCTGTGAGAGGTTGTCCGTGACCCACCCATCCACCGCTGGCGCGCCCGTGAGCGGTCGATCGGCACCGGGGGACACCGATCCGGGAGCCATCCGAAACTTCTGCATCATCGCCCATATCGACCACGGCAAGTCGACCCTGGCCGACCGGATGCTGCAGATCACCGGCGTTGTTGACGACCGCTCGATGCGCGCGCAGTACCTCGACCGGATGGACATCGAGCGGGAACGGGGCATCACGATCAAATCGCAGGCTGTCCGATTGCCCTTCGCGGCCGCCGACGGTCGTGAGCACGTGCTGAACCTGATCGATACGCCCGGGCACGTGGACTTCACCTACGAGGTGT
>NZLD01000037.1 GCA_002694095.1 Micrococcales bacterium
TCCGTGTCGCTCCAGCACCGGATGGGATCGCTACCCGCTACCCCGCGCGGATCGACGCCGATGATGTCGAATGCGTCGCGGATGCTCGGACTGACGATGTAGTCCGCCGCACGGGCGTAATCGAAGGCACTTCCTCCTGGGCCACCCGGGTTCACAAAAAGGGCGCCGATGGGCTCATCCGCTGCAGGAACCCGGGTCAAGGACAGCTCCGTGGTGCGACCGTCCAGATTCAAGTAGTCCAACGGCACGTCGATACGCGCGCACTCCGCATCCCCGCAGTCGCGCCACTCGATGGCCTGTTCGTAGAACGGTGCCAGACCGTCCTCGGTCGGGACAGGCACGGGCACTGCCGGTGCCGGGAGAGGAACCGGCTCCGGTGCGCGCGAGCAACCGGCGATCGCCACACCGCACACGAGCGCGGTAACAACCAGAATGCGAACGCGCATACCCGACACGGTAACTTGGGACGTAATCTCATCCTATGGGCGATGGCAAGCGCGACGCGGCGGAGCTCGCCGCTGCCGTGGACGCCGGCATCCGCAAGGGACTCGATCTCGTCGACGCATTCCGCGGAACACCGGCTGGTCGTCGAGAACTCGAACGTGAAGCCAAGCGAAGTGCTGCAGATACCCGCCGGGCTCGGCGAGCTCATCACGTTCGCAAGGTCCAGTCGCAAGTCATGACCATCGGCGGCACAGCCGTGAGCGCGTCCGCCGCGACGGCGGGCATCATCGACGTCGCAGCAACCGGCGTCACCGGTGCTGGGTGGTTCGCAGTCTCCGCTATCGGAGCAGTCATAGCGGTCATCGGCGGGCGTTCCTGGCGGCGACTGTCACCCTTCACGGCAGCTCCGCAGATCACGTCTCCTCCGGCGCTTGTTCGTCGTGGCGCAATCGGGTACGACTCTGTCGCCCGCTACACAGCGGTGCGCGTTCAAACCGTTCAAGTCATACACGCGATTGAGCCGTTGCACCACGATGCAGCGCGAGAGTTGAGAGCAGTCGACTCCTCGGTTGCGCCCACCCTCAACACGCTGGCCGAGCGTCTGCGAGTCCTCGACGAAATGGCACGCCGCATGCCGGGTACATCCGCGGCCGAGAATGCTCAACAGGCGTCGCAAGCGGTAAGCCAACAACTTGATCGTGGGTCGGCGACCTACGACGTCTTACTCGCAGCCGCCGCTCGGCTCTTGGCAGAGCCAGACATCGATCGTCCCGTGAGCGACGTTCTGGAGCCGGCTGCTTCCGCGTTGATCGCCTACGCGCACGGGTTGCAGGCGGCCTCGAAAATCTAGGCGACCCCGACGCGGACGTTCGGGTCCTTGATCTGAACCATCACGGCTTCGAGGACTGCCCGCGGGCTACTCTCCGAGAACAACACCACACGCTCATGCTCGAGCGCGTCCATTCTGCGGACAGAATCTTCCCGGGTGGAGCCGGCAGCCATCTGTTCGATCTGAGCCCTCATCTCACCGTTGATCAACTCGACTCCCGCCTGCATCTGGACGGTCAACACATCGCGAAAGAGACCGATCAAGTCGACAATCGCGCGATCGACTTCATCGATGACCAGCCTCTTGCGTCGACGCTTCTGTTCCTTTGCGAGCTCTTTCGCCTCCGCGTCATGGGACCTCTTCAGGGCACCGGTCAGTCGAGTGACTCCCTCCGCGTAATAACGAGACTTCAGCAAGTGAACTTCTTCTTCGTCCAACCGATCTGCCCGAGAATCAGCTACCGCGGACACCGCCTCGAACACTTCGCCGGCAACAGCAACGCAGGACGGCAAATCTCGAAGATTCATCGGAGACCGCAAGTACTGCTGTCGCCTTTCGCGGGTCATCTCGTCGGTAGCGAGCGCCCGAGCACGGCCCACATGGCCTTGAGAGGCACGAGCAGCAAACGCTGCCAGCGTCTCATCGACTCCACAATCGTCAACCAGCATCGCAGCGATTGATGCAGTCGGCGGGGTGCGCAAGCCCACATGGCGAGTCCGAGAAGCGATCGTCGGTAGGACGTCATCGACGCTTGGTGCGCACAGAATCCACACGGTGTGGGGTGTGGGTTCCTCGAGGGCTTTCAGTAGATAGTTCGCCGCCCGATCGTTCAGGCGATCGGCGTCCTCGATCACGATGACGCGCCAGGTAGCCGTCATCGGTGCCTGTGCTGCCATCTGCACGAGCGGCTTCACGTGATCGAGAAGGATCTCTGACCCTTCCGGGATCTCCACGTGCACATCCGCGTGACCACCCTGCGCAGCCGTTCGGCACGCCTGGCACGAACCACACCCGCCTTCGTCGCACACCAGTGCCGCCGCGAAGGTCGTGGCGGCACTGGACCTACCCGATCCGGGAGGTCCCGTCACCAGCCATGCATGGGTCATCGCGGGGCCAGCCTCGCCAGGGCCGTGGGCATGCCGGACTGCTGCCTGGAGCGTGACGATCACGTCGTCCTGACCGATCAAGCCGGACCAAACAGAGCCTGGAAGCGAATGCGAACTCACCGGGACCGTCCCATAAGTTCGCTCACCCGTTCGGCAATTCGCGCCGCAATGACGTCGACGGCCTCGGACGCATCGATGACAAGGTACTTCTCGCGGTCTGTCGATGCGATGTCCAAGAACGCGTGCCGCACCCAGCGGTGATACTCCACGGGCTCGGACTCGAGTCGATCCGGTGCCTGGACTCGCGATAGACCGATGCTCGGATCAATATCCAAGACGATCGTCAAGTCCGGCAATAGGCCACCTGTGGCCCACAGGCTGAGATCTCTGACCCGCTCGACGCCCAATTCACGCCCGTACCCCTGGTACGCGACGGAGGAATCGAGGTATCTGTCGCACAAAACGATCGCGCCTTGTTCCAACTGCGGTCTGATCACTTGATCAACGTGATCCCCGCGGGAAGCCGCGAACAGCAATGCCTCTGCCTTGTCGCTGAGCCCTTNGAAGTCTTTCCCGAGGAGCACGGCGCGAATCGCCTCTCCGGCCGGTGTGCCGCCGGGCTCNCGGGTNCGCACCACACGCTCACCCTTGCCCTCCANCCACGCGGCTAGNAGAGACTCNTGCGTCGACTTGCCGGCGCCTTCACCACCTTCGAAGACGATGAACAAGCCGGTCATGACTCAACAGGGCCAGCAGATGGNGCAGCNGCAACCTTCGNACGGGTGGATTTCTTCGCAGTNTTCTTCGTTGTCTTCTTCGACGTCTTCTTGGCGGCCTTCTTGGNCGNCTTCTTCGTCGACCGCTTGGTTGTCTTCTTGCTNGGCCCNTTGGCCTTTCGTTCGGCGAGCAANTCNCTCGCNCGCTCGATGCTGACCGTCATNGGGTCATCGACCACGCGCAGTGTCGCGTTCGTTTCGCCGTCGGTGACGTACGCACCGAAGCGCCCCTCTCGCACAACGATCAATCGTCCCGATGTCGGGTCCGCCCCGANTTCCCGNAAAGGCGCCGCNGGCTGGCCGCGACCCCGGCGCTGCTTGGGNTGGGCGAANAGCGCGAGGGCCTGCTCCAACGTGACCGAGAANATCTGTTCTTCTGATTCCAGCGAACGAGAATCCGTTCCCTTGGTGAGGTAGGGGCCGTANCGTCCGTTCTGTGAGCGAATTTCCTCTCCATCGCTNGGATCGACNCCCACGACGCGCGGCAGACGGATCAACTTCAAGGCGTCCTCNAGGGTGACNGTGCTCGGCTTCATGTCGCTCAACAGCGAAGCGGTCCGCGGCTTAGCCGATTTCGGNGAGCCCTCCGGCAAGACCTCGCTCACGTACGGGCCGTACCGNCCGGACTTCGCGACGATCATGAGTTCGGTTTCGGGATCTATCCCGAGCTCTCGGTCACCGGACGGCTCTGCAAGTAACTCCTCCGCCTTCTCAGGAGTGAGCTCATCGGGGGCGAGTCCCATCGGGACGTTCGCTCGGATCTCGCCACGTTCAACGTACGCGCCGTAGCGCCCGACCCGCAGATGGGCGTCGCTTCCCTTGATGGGAAACGTCGCGTTGCCCCGTGCATCGATAGATCCGAGGTCTTCGGTGAGCGCCTTGACTCCCGGAAAGTCGCCGCTGACACTCGTGCCGCCGCGCCAAAACGCCTCGAGTTGCTGCACGCGATCGACTTCACCGCTCGCGACGAGGTCGAGAACGTTTTCCATGTTGGCCGTGAAGTCGTAGTCGATGAGCGCAGCGAAGTGTTCCTCCAGCAATCGAATAACGGCGAAGGCGGTGAAACTCGGGACCAGTGCCGATCCCTTCTTCCACACATAACCACGATCCAGAATCGTGGACATGATCGATGCGTACGTCGACGGCCGCCCGATACCCAACTCCTCGAGTTTCGCCACGAGAGACGCCTCGTTGTAACGGGCCGGTGGCTTCGTCGAATGCCCTTCGGCGGTCAGGGATTCGACATCGATCCGCTGACCCTCCGATAGCGCCGGTAGTTCGCGCTCATCGTCGTCATTGGACACGTCCTTGAGAGCGGCCATGAATCCGGGGAAGGTGATGACCGTGCCGGACGCGGTGAATTCCACGTGCCGGCCGTCCGTACTGTCCGCCGAGAGGCGCACTGTGGTGGTCGCGGTTTGCGCGTTGACCATTTGTGATGCGACGGTCCGCTTCCAGATCAAGTCGTACAGCGCGAACTCATCCCCGACAAGTTCCCCGGCGATTTCTGCGGGCGAGCGGAAGGAGTCGCCCGAGGGTCGAATCGCTTCGTGCGCCTCCTGCGCGTTCTTCACCTTGCGGTCGTACAGCCGGGGCTTGTCTGGCACGTACTCGCTGCCGTACAACTCCCTGGCCTGATTACGAGCGGCGTTCAGTGCCTGCTCGGACAGCGTGGTGGAGTCGGTTCGCATGTAGGTGATGTAGCCGTTCTCGTAAAGAGACTGGGCGACCCGCATCGTCCGTTGCGCACCCCACCGAAGGCGCCCGGAAGCTTCCTGCTGCAGCGTCGAGGTCATGAAGGGTGCCTTGGGCTTTCGGGAGGAAGGCTTCTGCGTCACCGAGTCGACCGTGAAGGCCTGTCCAGAGAGCGCCGACGTCAGCGCCTGGGCCGACGCCTCATCCAGGTGGGCGGCCCCCTCACGGGACAGTCGCCCGTCGTCGTCGAAGTCCGACCCCGTCGCGACCCTCGCCCCATCGACGGTCGCTAAACGGCCCGGGAACGGCCCGGGAAGGAACTGTGCGTCGATGCCCCAGTACTCCACCGGCGTGAATGCGATGCGCTCTCGCTCACGGTCCACCACAAGGCGAACCGCTACAGACTGGACACGTCCTGCCGATTTCGCTTCACGACCGATCTTCTTCCACAAGACCTCCGATACCGGGTAGCCATACAACCGGTCGACAACGCGGCGGGTTTCCTGCGCCTCCACCAGTCGCATGTCGAGTTCCCGTGGTTGATTGACAGCTTCCCGGATCGCCTCCGGGGTGATCTCGTTGAAAACCATTCGCTTGACCGGGACTTTGGGCTTGAGCACCTCGAGTAGGTGCCACGAGATCGCTTCGCCCTCGCGATCTTCATCCGTCGCGAGGAGAAGTTCGTCCGCATCCTTGAGGGCCGCTTTCAGTTCTTTGATCGTCGCCTTCTTCGAATCGTGGACGACGTAGTAGGCCTGGAACGCGTCGTCAACGTTGACCGCCAATTTCGCCCACGGCTTCTTTCGATCTTCCGCCGGAATCTCAGATGCCTTCGAGGCGAGGTCACGAACGTGCCCAACAGACGCCAAGACCGTGTAGTCGTCACCGAGGTATCCGGCGATCTTCTTCGCCTTCGCCGGTGACTCNACGATCACCAAGGTGTTGTCTGGCACGTAGGCGTCCTTCCCGTCATCGTGGATNCCGAACGNCTCGGATCCGACTGNGNCGGAGTCTGACGGTAGGACANCCGTTGCTGTCAACTCGGCACCGCCACGGTAANCGGCNNCCGCCCGGGCATTCCCCGTAGGGGAATGNGNGNNCCNGGCGGNCGTCCGACTATCGGATNCNTNCCGTCTAGGCGTTGGCGCCCTCCTGGTCACCGACGGCGATCGGGCGCCGCTTGGAGATGACCACAGCACCGATCACNATGGCGGCNGCCACGATGGCGATGCCCCAGCGCACGGTCGGGTTGGCTCCGTCGCCGATGCTCAGCGTGACCACGGCGGGTGCCACCAGCAGAGCTACCAGGTTCATCACCTTGATCAGCGGGTTGATCGCCGGGCCGGCGGTGTCCTTGAACGGGTCGCCGACGGTGTCNCCNATNACGGTGGCCGAGTGNGCTTCGGANTTCTTGCCACCGAAGTTTCCGTCTTCGACGAACTTCTTGGCGTTATCCCAGGCTCCACCGGAGTTCGACAAGAACACGGCCATCAGGACACCCGTGGCGATCGTGCCCGCGAGGTAGGCGCCNAGGGCTCCCACGCCCAGTCCGAANCCGACGGCNATAGGAGTGAGGACGGCNAGCAAGCCCGGCGTNACCAGCTCGCGGAGCGAATCACGAGTAACGATGTCCACGACCTTCCCGTACTCCGGCTTGGTCGTTCCGTCCATGATTCCGGGGATCTCGCGGAACTGGCGCCGAACTTCGAAGATAACGGCGCCCGCGGCTCGGGAAACAGCGTTNATGGCCAGTCCCGAGAACAGNAAGACNACGGCCGCTCCGATAATCAGGCCGATCAAGTTCGANGGGGTCGCNACGTCGAGAACACCCAGATACTGCAGGGAATCTCCGATATCGCCGATGGTGCCGCCGATCGCNGCNGACGTGTCCTCGGCGGCGCCGAAGACCGCCTCCCGGAAAGCACCGAACAAGGCCGTCGCAGCCAGAACCGCGGTGGCGATTGCGATTCCCTTNGTGATGGCCTTCGTGGAGTTGCCGACNGCGTCCAGGCGGGTCAGCACGGCAGCGCCTTCACCCTCCACATCGCCNGACATTTCCGCAATGCCCTGCGCNTTGTCCGACACNGGGCCGAAGGTNTCCATCGACACGATGACGCCCACGGTNGTCAACAGACCCGTTCCCGCNAGAGCGATCGCGAAGAGGCTGAGGCCGATAATGCCGGACCCNAGCAGGAACGCTCCGTACACCGCNGCGCCGATNACCAGCGCCGTGTAGACGGCGGACTCCAGGCCGAGTGAGATGCCGGACAGNATGACCGTCGCCGGTCCGGTCATGGACGTCTTCGCAACGTCGTCCACGGGACGTCGGTTGGTCTCGGTGAAGTAGGCGGTGAGCTGCTGGATGACCGCCGCAAGGACGATGCCGACGAAGACAGCACCGATGACGAACAATTGCGGGCTGATGCCAATTCCCGCATCAGCGGCCTCGCGGGCGAAACCGCCATCGATGTCGCTCCAACTACTCGGCACCCACACGAATACCGCGGCGACNACCAAGATCGCGGAGATNGCCGCAGAGATGAAGAAGCCTCGGTTGATCGACGACATGCCCGACCGGTCCGAGGGGCGNGGCGACACGGNGAAGATGCCGATNACCGCGGTGATCACGCCGATGGCGGGGATCANGAGCGGAAGAACNAGGCCCAATTCGCCGAACGCAGCGCTGCCGAGAATCANTGCNGCAACCAAGACCACCGCNTAGGACTCGAAGAGGTCGGCGGCCATGCCNGCGCAGTCACCGACGTTGTCNCCNACGTTGTCCGCAATCGTTGCTGCGTTNCGCGGATCGTCCTCGGGAATGTTCTGCTCCACCTTGCCGACGAGNTCTGCACCGACNTCNGCGGCCTTCGTGAAGATGCCGCCACCGACACGCATAAACATNGCCAGNAGNGCGGCNCCNAAGCCGAAGCCCTCNAACACCTTGGGGGCCTCTCCCGCNTAGACGAGAACGACAAGNGCGGCACCGAACAANCCCAGACCNACGGTGAACATNCCTGCCACGCCACCGGTGCGGAANGCGATGCGCATGGCGCGNTGCTCTCCTGCNTCCTTGGCGGCCGCGGCTACGCGCACGTTGCCTCGTACNGCNAGCCACATGCCCATGTAGCCCGTGATNCCNGAGAANACNGCGCCCACGAGGAAGAAGATGCTGCGGCCGATGCGNTCGGTGTTTGTCTCCGCTGGGAGTAGGAACAGCAGGAAGAACACCACGACGGCAAAAATCGACAGGGTCTTGAACTGACGATTNAGGTAGGCGGCGGCGCCCTCTTGCACGGCAGCGCCGATCTCCTTCATGCGCTCGGTTCCCTCACTCGCCGCGAGAACCTCGCGGACAAGAATCCCTGCGACGACCAGGGCTGCCAAGCCAATGACGGCCACTANTCCCACGAGAACGACGTTGTTCCCGGTCAACTCGATCATTTCTCTCCTCGGTGTCAGCTGCTGCAGTGCACCCCGTAGGGATTCCGCACCCGCCTCGCAATCCGGCGAAGTCTACGCAAGAGCACCCGCCAGCGTGGCCNGGGTCGCGCATCGAGTGGCGCTCGTGGAGTGGTCTTCACNACACGCCCGATATGTCAGGAATCGAGCAGGGGGGNCAATTNCTCGTGAATGGGGATGACGACGTCCAGACCCGTCAGTTCGAAGACCTTCAACACCCGGGCAGAGGTGATGACCAGATCGAGGGTTGCCTCCGCTTCCCGAACGTGCTTCAACGCTGTGACAAAGACCCCGAGGCCGGTTGAATCCAGGAAAGACACCTCGCGGAGATCCACGATGACGCGGGCGCCCGGCGCGATAGCCGCCTCCACAGCGTCGTGGACGGTGGGAGCCGTGTGAGCGTCCACTTCACCGGCCACTTCGACGACCGAGGCCCCCTGCACGTCTCGGCTATCGACTCGAAAGGCGAGTGGCTCGGGAACTGGGGAGTCGGTCATGGCTCAACTCTGACACACGCTGAGGTCACAATGAGGCGGTGTCGGAACACTTGGCCGAATCCGCGACGGAGCACGCCTGGAGATCTCTTCGGCCCGAAGCTGTTCGACACGTGCTGCACTTAGCAGCCACGCCCGGGGCGACGGCTCCCTGGCCTTCGTGGGTCCCACCCGNGGCGATCACCGCATGGCAGAGCCAGGGAATCNAATCCCCCTGGNTGCACCAGGTCGACGCGGCGCAGGCCGCCGTGTCCGGCTNGCACGTTGCCATCGCNACGGGAACCGCATCGGGGAAGTCGCTCGCCTACACCATGCCGATCGTCGCCGCCGTNATGAATGANGAAGGATCCGCGCTCTCGGATCCCTGCGCCCTGTATCTGGCNCCGACCAAAGCACTGGCNAACGATCAGGCACGCGCCTGGCGTGNCCTCGCACTNCCNGGNATCCGTGAAGCTGTTGTCGATGGAGATAGCAACGCCGATGAGCGAGCGTGGGCCCGCAGGCACGCCAACGTCGTTCTGACGAATCCCGACATGCTGCACTACTCACTTCTTCCCGNACACGAGCGATGGTCACGGCTGCTGCGCAACCTGCGCTACATCGTCGTNGACGAAGCGCACGCCTACCGCGGGGTATTCGGAGCTCACGTCAGCCTCGTCCTNCGCCGACTCCGCCGNCTCGCGGAACATCACCGCAGCAGTCCNNTAGTGATTGCNGCGTCCGCNACATCNGGTGCGCCCGAACGATCGGTCGCACGGCTCATCGGAGCACCCGTGACNGCCATCACCGAAGACTCCTCACCCACCCCTNANCGNACAGTCGTTCTGTGGCAATCACCNANNGACGANGGTGNCTCGTCCGCGACACGGGACGCCGCNGCGTTGACCTCGGCCGCGGTGCNCCAGGGATGCCAAGTCCTGACATTTCTGCGCAGCAGGCGCGCCGTCGAGTACGTCGCGTCTCTCGTGCGTGAGCAGCANGCCGAGGATGCATCCACTCCCCNGGGGTCGNACGCCATCGCGGCATATCGGGGCGGATTCCTCGCCGAGGAGAGGCGAGCACTCGAAGACGGCCTCCGCTCGGGCAGNATTCGCGCACTCGCCACCACCAACGCACTCGAACTCGGCATCGACATCGCCGGCATGGATGTGGTCGTTACTGCTGGATGGCCCGGNACGCGCTCGTCGCTGTGGCAGCAGTTCGGGCGAGCGGGTCGNGGCACATCCGCGGCACTCNCGGCGTTCGTTGCCCGNGAAGACCCACTCGATACGTACCTCGTTCAACACCCCGAGGCGCTCACCGCTCANCCNTTCGAAGAGACGATTTTCGATCCNNGTAACCCGAACGTCCTCGCACCTCATCTNNTAGCTGCCGCCCACGAACTTCCCATCNCTAACGACGAGCACGTCTTCCCTGAGAATTCCGGTGAGGTTCTCGACGANCTTGGCGCTCGCGGATTACTGCGCNTGCGACCTACCGGCTGGTACTGGACATCGCGGGAGCGCCCGCACGACATGACCGATCTTCGGGGCGCTGGCGACNCCGTCCGCATCGTTGAGGAAGACACCGGTCGACTACTGGGAACGGTCGATTCCGCATCGGCGCACCGGCACGTCCACCCGGGAGCCGTCTACGTCCACCAAGGTGTNTCTCACACCGTTCAATCGNTGGACGTGNACGATGCCGTCGCGATTGCCCGGACAGAGGANGTCGAGTACACAACNTTCGCTCGTGACATCAGCGACATTCGCATCATCAGCACNGCCCAGGAGTGGCCNTCCTTNGANGNGACGATGCACATCGGTGAGGTTGCGGTCACATCACAGACAGTGGCCTACGAGGTTCGAGCCCTCGATGGGACNCTGGTGGCNGTCCACGATCTCGACCTTCCCGAAAGAACCCTNCACACCCAGGCCGTGTGGTGGACTCTCNCGGNCCGTNCAGTGGCGGANNCGGGNATCGCAGATCTNCCGGGGGCCGTNCACGCGGCAGAGCACGCAGCTATCGGATTGCTGCCCCTGTTCGCNTCGTGTGANCGTTGGGATATNGGNGGNGTGTCGACCATTCGGCANCCGGACANTGNATNCGCAACGATCTTNATCTACGACGGTCTTCCNGGAGGNGCGGGCTTTGCGCNTCGCGGNGCACAAGACGCCGGACCNTGGCTCGATGCGACCGCATCCGTCGTCGAGACGTGCGGCTGTAGCGNNGGCTGCCCNTCCTGCGTTCAGTCTCCTAAGTGCGGTAACGGGAACGACCCCCTGGACAAGGCCGGAGCCATCACGGTNCTGAGGCTTCTTCATAACGCTCTGACGCCGCGAGCGGTCTAGTACGAATCGCCCCGGGCGNGAACTCGCCAAGNACTCGTCANGCGCTACCGTGGCGAGGTGGCGCAAGCGGCTTTCTTTGACCTTGACAAGACCATNCTCGCGAAGTCAAGTTCNTTCGCTTTNGCCCGACCCTTCTATCGCGAAGGGTTAATCGGAAGAACCGATGTCGTCNGAAGCGCCTACGCGCAATTCGTCTTTCTCGCATCGGGCGCTGATCACGATCNGATGGAAAGCATGCGTGACTACATGTCNGCCCTGGTCACCGGTTGGGAAGTGGAGAAGGTCAAGACCATCGTCGACGAAACCCTTGACGAGATCGTCGATCCCATGGTCTANGAGGAGGCCGTGGAACTCATCGACGAACACCGACGGGCCGGCCGAGACATCATCATCATCTCCTCCTCNGGNACCGAGGTCGTCGAGCCCATCGGGGCTCGACTGGGAGCGGATGTNGCCATCGGTACNCAGGTCGCCATCGAGGATGGCCGCTACACGGGNGAGATCCTGTTCTATGCATACGGNCCGGGAAAGGCCGATGCGATGCGCTCNCTGGCNGAGGAGCGTGGCTACGACCTCTCCGAGTGCTACGCGTACTCCGATTCGTCGACAGACCTNCCGATGCTGGAAGCCGTNGGCNANCCCGTCGCGGTCAATCCTGATTCCTCACTTCGCGCNACGGCACTCGNGCGGGACTGGCCTATTCGNGACTTNGCCCGGCCCGTCGATATGTCGAGGACNATNGANAAAAANCAAGCCGTTGCCGCCGGNGCCGGNGTGGCACTNGGNGCAGCNGCCCTAGGCNTCGCCTGGTANGCCCGACGTCGCGGCCTGCGCGCCTGATCGAATGNNGTCGAAAAACCAGGCGAAGTACGTCNGAAGATCTCCCGCCGCATAGGCCTTNANNGCCCGCGCGCAGGCTGCNCTGCCGANATGCACCATTCCGACTTCGGGTATCGAGAACAGCGACGGGTCCACTCCGCGATCCGCACACACAAGCCGAACGGNGGCGCGAGCAATCAACCCCGATCCCCACGNGAAGGGGCGCGCGGCCTGGATNTCGCCGTGCACGATGCCCGCCACGACNAGGGCNGACTCTTCTCGAGCGCCGGTCACCAGGTCGCCGAGCAGCGCCAACCGTCCCGCGGCCTCGCGCGCATCCGGTGGCGCTCCCANGCTCAGCGGATCATCGACGGCCTCNGAATCNGTTCGCGGTCGTCCGAGTCCCNCCGCAGGCGCATGATCACGAGCCGCGACGGCGTGCAGGTGCGCGAGTACTTGCAANGGNGCNCGCGACCACGTNTCNACCTGACCNGGGACTTCACCNGTNAACGCCTGGGCCGCGGNGAGCACGCGGCCCATCGGCGAATCNTCCGCCACCGCTATGTCCGCGCCATCCAGAGCCGCCGACGCTTGNGCTCCGTGCACCCGTGACCCCGCCGTGAAGTCAGCGGCCGCCGNTCGCACNTCTCGNCGCCANAGCAGATCATCGATNGATTTCCNGGCCGCNGNCGCACCGTNGGCAACNNCGGGCGTCGCAGCCAGTNGCGCGATCACNTCACCTACCGGGGTCGACATGCCGCAACGCTAGTGGCCCGCGTTNGCTCATTCGGCCCTCANGGACGGCTCGAATTTGGTTNAGTGGTGTGCGCGNNGCCACCACACGGCTNCAAGGAAGGAACAAGNGTGAGTAACGACGCTCTNGCAAACCTGCTCAGTGAAGATCGNGTNTTTCCGCCGTCGGCGGACTTCGCGGCCCAAGCCAATGCCTCCTCGGAGATGTACGACGAGGCGGCCGCCGATCGACTCGCCTTCTGGGCTGAGCAAGCTCGNTANCTCACCTGGGAGAGAGAGTTCGACGAGATCCTCGACTGGAGTGACGCACCGTTCGCCCGCTGGTTCACCGGTGGAACGCTGAACGTCGCNTACAACTGNGTCGATCGCCANGTCGAGAACGGCTTCGGCNCTCANGTGGCGATNCGATTTGANGGGGAACCCGGGGATCGGCGTGACATCACCTACGCCGAACTGAANGACGACGTCTGCAAAGCGGCCAACGCNCTCCTCGAACTCGGCGTCGCCTCNGGTGATCGCGTTGCCATCTACATGCCGATGATTCCGGAAGCGATCGTCGCCATGCTGGCGTGCGCGCGCATCGGCGCAGCACACTCGGTCGTCTTCGCCGGATTTAGCTCGGAGGCGCTTCGCAGCCGTATCGACGACGCCCAAGCTGTCGTGGTNATTACCGCTGACGGGCAGAACCGTCGCGGCTCGGCCATGCCGCTGAAACCCGCTGTCGATGAGGCGGTGTCCCAAACGCCCACCGTCACCAACGTCCTCGTTGTTCGNCGCACAGGCAGTGATGTCGACTGGGACGACAGTCGTGACGTGTGGTGGCACGANATCGTNGATCGTCANTCACCCGACCACACACCCGANGCGTTNNACGCCGAGCATCCGCTCTTCATCCTCTANACGTCGGGGACNACGGGTAAGCCGAAAGGAATCCTGCACACCAGCGGCGGGTATCTNACCCAAGCGGCCTTCACNCANCGGAACGTCTTCGANCTCAAGCCCGACGACGACATCTACTGGTGCACCGCGGACATCGGNTGGGTGACNGGTCACTCCTACATCGTGTACGGGCCGCTCGCCAACCGNGTGACGCAAGTCGTGTACGAAGGCACACCCGATACACCGGGCAAGGACCGTTGGTGGGACATCGTCGAGCGCCACAAGGTCTCGATCTTCTACACCGCTCCCACCGCCATTCGCACGTTCATGAAGTGGGGTGACGAACTCCCCCAATCACACGATTTGTCGTCCCTGCGACTCCTCGGGTCGGTTGGTGAGCCGATCAACCCCGAGGCCTGGATGTGGTACCGGGACGTGATCGGCAGCGGCACCTGCCCCATCGTCGATACGTGGTGGCAGACGGAAACAGGGGCAATCATGATCAGCCCTCTTCCCGGCGTGACCGCCTGCAAGCCGGGTTCGGCGATGGGACCCCTTCCGGGTATCGGGATGGCAGTTGTGGACGACAACCAGGTGCCCGTCGGTAACGGCGGAGGNGGTTACCTCGTGCTCACCGAGCCGTGGCCCTCCATGCTTCGGGGCATCTGGGGCGATCCGGAACGCTTTAAGGAGACGTACTGGTCACGATTCGCCGGAATGTACTTCGCCGGAGACGGCGCGAAACTNGACAACGATGGCGCCATCTGGCTTCTCGGCCGNGTCGACGACGTCATGAACGTCTCCGGTCACCGCATTTCNACGACCGAGGTCGAGTCGGCTCTGGTCTCGCACGAGGCNGTNGCNGAGGCGGCGGTCGTCGGTGCCACGGATGAGACGACAGGNCAAGGCATCGTGGCCTTCGTGATTCTGCGGGGCGGTGTTCCAGAAGAAACGGCCACCGGAGANCAGCTCGTCAAGACTCTCCGGGACCACGTCGCGACNGAAATCGGGCCGATAGCCAAGCCACGGCANATCATGGTCGTGCCCGAACTTCCCAAGACCCGGTCCGGCAANATCATGCGCCGTCTCCTACGGGACGTGGCCGAGCACCGGGACATGGGAGANGTCACNACGTTGGCNGATCCGACCGTCATGAACTTGATCGCCACTGGGCTCGACGCTGGGAGCGACGAAGACTGACCTGNTCGGGTGCCTGCCNAGNACGTGACCNCCCAGGCTCNGACGTNTTCCANACGTCGGGCTCACGAATCGTGGNGCCCTGCGCTCGCAGATAGTCTCGGNCNATGGANGAGCACAATGTCCTAACNCGACCNTCGCTGCGCGAGCGCGGCTGGATNCTGTCGTACCTGCGGGACGAGACCGTNGGCGGCGTCCTGTTGATCATCGCTGCCGCGATCGCACTGATCTGGGTCAATTCGCCNTGGGGCGACGGATACGTNAGCCTGGTCAACTACGAAGTCGGNATCCCTGCCTTGGGCCTCGAACTCAGCCTTGGTGTCTGGGCCGCGGACGCACTGCTCGCGATNTTCTTNTTCGTNGTCGGCCTNGAACTNAAACANGAACTGATCGTCGGNTCGCTNTCNAAGCCCTCACAGGCGGCGGTNCCCGCGATNGCNGCGCTCGGCGGGATGGTCGTTCCCGCACTTCTTTACCTCGCCATCAACTCCTCCATGGACGGCGGCTCCACTAAGGGCTGGGGCATTCCGATGGCCACCGATATCGCGTTCGCCCTCGCCGTTCTCGCGGTCTTTGGACGCAAACTGCCTGTTGCACTTCGAGCATTCCTTCTCACCCTCGCCGTCGTNGACGATCTCGGCGCCATCGCCGTNATCGCNCTNTTCTACTCGGACAAGTTCTCGCTTCCGTGGTTCGTCGCGGCGCTCGTGATGTTCGTTGCCTACGGCCTCGCCCAACGCTTTCGGTGGACATCCCCGTGGTTCTACNTTCCGGTCGCGATCGTCGCCTGGTACTTCACGTACAAGTCGGGAGTNCACGCGACGGTTGCCGGTGTCGTTCTCGGNCTCCTGACCCGCGTCAAGACCGATCCGGGCGAGGCGGAATCTCCCGCGGATCGGCTGGCGCACCGAATACATCCGATCAGCGCCGGCATCGCCGTTCCGATTTTTGCTTTCATGGCCGCCGGNGTCGATCTCCGCTCGCTCGGCATCGTCGATGCNCTCACNGCACCGGTCGCCCTNGGCGTCATCGTCGGACTGGTCATCGGCAANCCAGTCGGCGTCCTTCTTTTCGCCTGGGTCACCGCGACTTTCACCCGNGCGTCGCTGGCGAAGGGNATNGCCTGGCGAGATGTCTGCGCGATCGGGATTCTNGCCGGNATCGGCTTCACCGTCGCATTGCTGATCGCNGAACTCGGCTACAAGTCCGACTACGANACCCTCGAATCGGCNAAGGGCGCGATCTTGGCGGCATCGCTCGTGGCCGCNCTNCTGGCAGCAGTTGTCCTGATCCTTCGAGGCANGCANTACAGCCGCTTNGCGGNCATCGAGGANATCGATGCGAACAATGACGGCATTCCCGACGTCTACCAAGACACGCGCGACGGCGAAACCGGCAACACNTCGGGGACAGCAGATCCACCGCAGCGATAGCCTGTCAGGGCACGCCCACCNAGGCCAGCGACGAAATNNGCGGGAGGATCCATGGCCGAACGACCCGGCATAGGAGTACTCGTCTCTCACGTNGTTCGTGACGCGAAGGCACTGCTCGCTGCCCAGGTAAGCCTGACGAAGGCCGAAGTTCGCCACGCGGGGCAAGAGGTGGCGGTCGTCTCGATCGCCGGACTNATCGCNGTGGCTGGGGTTTCGATGGCAATGCTGTTCGGGCTGATTGCCCTCGCCTTCGGCCTTGCAGAACTCGGCATGNCGGTGTGGGCAGGATTCTTGTGCGTNATGGGNCTGCTGCTACTCANGGCAGTGATCGCCGGAGTTGTGGCCAAGGTTCGCTCCGGGAAAATCACGGGCCTATCGGTGGCACAAGCCGAGTGGCAGGAGACAACCAACGCGGTTTCACACGCGATGGGCGTTCCGCCTGCTCCCGGCNCGAGCGGNTCCGNTCCCGCNGGTCGCGGCACCAACTGACCNCGNGCACNTCTGCGGCCGCCNCNGTCGTCCATGCCGGCATCNAGNGACCGACCGCGTGACAGGCTCGGCCGACCGGTNCCTGCCGGTGATGACCGCGTCTTTCCTTCCGTCCCCGAGCGTGACTTCGTTTCCAGCGAAGATGCATGGTCGGAGGGCATGGACTACCTCGACCGCAATCTTCCGTTCCACGTCCACGAGGTTTTCGAGCAGCGCTGGCGCTGTGCTCCGGAGTCTGAGCGAAGCACCTGGCAGGCNCTCGCTCAGTGGGGGGCAGCACTCACCCATCNCGCGAGAGGCAATGCGATCGGTCAACGCCGCATCGCAGGTCGCGCTCAAACACTGCTGAAGTCCGCCGACGACGACGGTGAGATTCCCTCGNTGATCGACNTGGANGTCGTTCGCCGATCGCTAGCGCAACTCGCATGAGCCGTTTGCCACTCGGGTCTCGGCGTTGCCCGCGGCATCGATAGCGGCGCGCACCTCATCGACCGTGAGCGCATACGCCGTGGCCTGGTCCTCGAAACCCGACGCGAACACCATGCCGAAGACTTCGCCGAACTCGTCGGTCAATGCGCCTCCGGACATGCCCTGCTCAACCGATCCACGCAGCACATAGACGTCGCGCTCTACTCCGGTCTCGCCGTAGATGGACTCACCTCGCGCNTTCNCTCGTGTTCGCACNCGCACCGAGGCTNCCTCGAACCTTTCGCCNCGGGGNAAACCCGCCACNACNGCNGGNTCCTGGGATTCCAACGAGGTTCGAGCAAGGCTCACTGGACGCGCCTGGAGCTTCTNNGTTCGCACCAAGGCGATGTCCACGTCCGGATCGAAGTAGACCACCGTGGCGCGCTGCGCAGACTGTTGTGGTCGAACNCGNACAACGAGATCTTCCACACCAGCNACGACGTGGGCGTTCGTCACGATCAGGTCGGGCTCGATCGCAAATCCCGATCCGGTAANGATCGTTCCGCATGCACTNGCGCTGCCGGTCAGGCGAACCGAGGAGTCGCGGATAACCTCCACCGCCTTCNGGGCCGGCTCNGCGACGGGCGCGTCGACNTCCGGTCCCGGAACCGGAGCCAATCCCGCAAAAACTCTCGGCACCGCGGTCTCCCCGACAATGTCACGCAATCCATTGAAGGCCGACAGAGCTGCCTCAGGAAGCACCCGGTCGGTCGTCGTCAAGACCCACGATTCATTGACTTGACGGGTGACATCTGTTCGAGGCAAGAAGGCCACAACGCTGGCAACGACCCACGCCACCAGGGCAAGCGCCATCACATTCAGGGCAGCTCCCCCGACGTTGTCNACGAAACGCACGGGCCGCCAGGTCATCGAGGACCGAAGACGGCGACCCAGNATCGACAGCAGAGCCTGCCCNAGGATGGCACTGACGAGTACTCCNACNGCGACAACGACTATCTGCCACCAGCTCGAGTCGACGAAACGTTCCACAACATCCGGCAGCCACAGCACTGCGAGCAAACCGCCACCGAGAAACCCGAGAAACGACAACGCACCCGCCACGAATCCCTGACGCCACCCGACGATGGCGAAAACGACGAAACCNCCGATGAGCAGCCANTCGACAATGTTCACGTCANANCTCGATTGCTACTTCGCGGTGAACGTCCCACTCACGGCCCCATCCTGCGTANTCAATGATCCCGTCGAGGACACCGGCAGTGAAACCCCAGACCAACATGTCATTCACCANGAAGCCCGGGCCGCGATACCCCGACGGGTGCACCGCTGTGTACCGATGGGCCGGATCCACNAAAGAACTGATGGCTACCCGCTGCACCTGGGANACCTCTGCTGAGTCTTGAACCGAGACCGGCGAGNGTTCATGCCACCACGCGAGAATCGGNGAGACAACGAAATCGCTNACCGGAACCCACAGATCGGGGAGAGCNCCGAAAACAGTCACCCCCGCGGTGTGCAAACCGGTTTCCTCGTTCGCTTCCCGCAGGGCCGTCGATGTCGCGTCCACGTCGACAGGCTCGGCGACACCACCGGGAAAGGCCGGCTGACCGGAGTGAGNGTCGGCTCCACGGGCCCGCTCGATCAGCAGCACGTCNGGGCCGTCTCCGAACAGAACGAGCACTGCGGCATGGCGACCACTGCCGTCGATCGGNACGAAGCGAGTCACGTCCGAGGACTGCACGCTAGGAAGCGCCTGCGCCAACGGGTTCAACCACGANGGAATCCGTGCGNTGGCGTCCCGGTCNGCGAACCCNTGCGTTCGCCAACTCATCGGCGAATACCCAGGTAGCGAATAAGCAATTGATTGAGGTAGGCATCGTCCGGTAGCGACCCGTTATGCCGACCNACGATCACGCCGAACTCGTTCACGAAGAAGGTGACCGGTGGGCCGGAGATCGCCATCAAGCGACGTATCTCCCCTTTGTTGTCAACAACGGATGGGAAGTCAGCGTCGAAACCCTCCATCATCATCAATGCCGCCGAATCACGATCTTCGATATCGACGCCGAGAAACTGCACTTGACCCTTCAAGTCTGCAGCTGCCGAAGCGAGGATGGGCATCTCTGCGATGCACGGNGGGCACCACGAAGCCCACACGTTGATCACCAGTGGCGTTCCCCGCACAGCNGACAGGTTGACGTCGGGTCCGTCTCCCAGACACCGGAACGTCACCGACGGAAGTCCCGGGATCGCAGCGTCGGGGTCATCATCACCGAGCGGACACGGCTCCAGTCCCGCGCGCTCNATCAGCGGCGCCAGGTCTGGNTNCTTGGACGTCGTCACGGCTGGCGACGGANCCCCCGCANCGGCGATGTCCTTNGTCTCAGAGGCCGACGNTCCNGGGGAGCANCCAGCGATCAGGAACGCGCCGACCAGAACTGCCACGCGAATCCTCATGCTCGACCCTGGGTGCGCACGAGGGCCTCGGCTTCCTCGGCATCGGTTGGACCCTCACCGAAACTCGAGCACAGGGACGCCACCGGGCACGCGCCACAGGCGGGCTTGCGNGCGTGACAGATNCGCCTNCCGTGCCACACCACGTAGTGGGACAGCATCGTGTAGTCCTTGGCCGGGAAGAGCGCAGCGACNTCCTGCTCGACNTTGTCCGGATTCNTCTGNGACGTCCANCCGAATCGACGCGCGAGGCGCCCGAAGTGCGTATCGACGGTGATCCCGGGAATGTCGAATGCGTTGCCNAGGACAACGTTGGCGGTTTTGCGGCCTACGCCCGGAAGTGAAACCAAGGAGTCGAGGTCAGCCGGCACGTCACNACCGAANTCGTCACACAGGCGTTGGCCGATNTGCTGAATCGTTTGCGCCTTTTGCCGAAANAACCCGGTGGGCGCNATTACCTGCTCCANTNCCTCCCGTTTCGCACCTGCCAAGGCGGCGGCGTCCGGNTAGCGGCGAAAGAGTTCCGGAGTCACCTTGTTNACNCNCTGATCGGTGCACTGAGCACTCAGCACCGTCGCCACCAANAGCTCCAANGGCGTTGCNAAGTCCAATTCACAGTGNGCGTCGGGGTACCTCTTCGCGAGGGCGCGANAAATGGCCCGAGCCTGACGACGCAATTCCNTNTCGGATTCGTCGNTGNGNGGTGACGCGGCNTGGACCATGCCAACAGAGTAAGCGTCGCCTNGATCTTCGCAGNGTCGCTGGCCTACTNAGGCGCGTGGACCCTGTCCGTGCAACTTCTCCNACTTAGGACACAATGNCATCTTCATCGNAGGGGATGNNCACCCTCCCNNAGCACCGAANGGCACTGTCGTGGACGACGTCTTGGCGAACACTCCCCTGTTCTCGGCCCTGGACGCCCACGGCGCGGAGGCTCTGCGGAGCTCGCTGANCGAGATGAAGGTTTCCAAGGGCCANGAANTGTTNCACGAGGGTGAGCCNGGCGAGCACCTNTACCTGATTCTCGACGGAAAGGTGAANCTCGGCCACGGAGCTCCNGATGGTCGAGAGTCNCTNATGGCCGTNTTGGGGCCGGGNGAGATGTTCGGCGAGTTAAGCCTTTTCGACCCGGGNCTNCGCNCCTCCACGGCGACNGCGCTTACCGACGCCATCGTCCTCGCCCTCGGCAACGATCAACTCATGCCCCTNCTCGAAGGTCGCCCCGCTGTGGCTGCCGCTCTCTTGCAGGCCCTGGCCCGTCGTCTCCGTCGCACCAATGAAGCGATGGCCGACCTGGTCTTCTCGGATGTACCCGGTCGNGTCGCGAAAGCCCTCATGGAACTCGGCGAGAAATTNGGGACCCTCACACCGGACGGATTNCTGGTCACCCACGACATGACCCAAGAGGAGTTGGCCCAACTCGTCGGGGCGTCCCGNGAGACCGTCAACAAGGCACTCGCCGAGTTNGGTCATCGTGGATGGATAANGCTCGAATCGCGGCAGGTTCTGATCACCGACGTCGAGAGGCTCGGTAAGCGAGCTCGCTAGGCATTGTCGAGAAANTCGGTCTGCGCCCGCACGGTCGCGATAGCNGCCGGCCTCACTTCCACCGGTATNTCNGCGTACACGCGGTCNACAATCTCTTCNACCGTGCTCGCTCCGGCCTTCATCACCGCGGAGATNTCNTCCAGTCGTTCGTGTCGATGCTGCAGGTACGCCTCGACAACGCCATCTGGATCGTCGAGCGGNGGNCCGTGNCCNGGAAGCAGCGTCNCGATCTCGTGCTCTCGACATTCNNGAGCGAGCGCCTGCAAACTCGCGAGGTAATCCGCGAGTCGCCCGTCGGGGTGNGCCACCAGCGTNGTGCCTCGCCCNAGAACGGTGTCGCCGGTGAGAATGGAGTCTCCCGCCACAAANCACACGCTGTCGGACGAGTGACCGGGCGTAGGAANGACCCGCACATCNGCTCCANTAACTTCCAGAACATCGTTGTCACGCAGGGTTCGCACATCGCCNGCGCCTTCGTCGAGACGAGTGGCGTCCCAGGTATGCANCGGNACACCGANGTATNGGGCCAACTCGTGTGCCCCTTCNGCGTGGTCGATGTGACTATGNGTCAGGACCACGGCTNTTGCTCGATTGTTTCGACGTTCNAACGCGTCGCNGATGGCNNCGTCGTGACCCCCGCTCANAGGNCCGGGGTCGACGATGATGCACGACCCCGAGNCCTCCCCGACGATCCACGTNTTGGTTCCATCCAGAGTCCACGCCGAAGGGTTAGGCGCGAGGACGCATTCAGCNAGGTNNGACGTTGCNCCNCCNGCCCACGGCATCGAGCTGCCGATCAGTGNGCGACCGCTCATCTCACGACTCCGACGNCATCGGTGANCCGTCCGACTCTGCCCGATCGGGCCCGGCGACTCCGGAGACAAGCACGTCGTTGGTTTCTGCGTGCACGACATCCCACCGCCCGTCAAGGCGTCGCCGAGGAAGTTTGGGCACCGGGGGCGCGGTCGGTTGTCCGTCGACGCGTCCTGATGCCAAGGCCTCCAGAATCAGGACCGTCGGTCGCAACATGGGGAGGAGTCCATCCCGATGACNATCGAGNGCTTCTGCAGGNTCGATCCACCGCATGGCAACGGCNTCCGTNGTCGTGAGCCGTCCAACNTCTTCGGTGTNCGCAACAAAGAANGAGACGTCGAAGCGTTGATCCTCNACTTCNGGCGTCACCCATCGATCGAACAAGTGGCACANGGGCACCGCNATGTCGACTTCCTCTTTGGTCTCGCGAATNGCACACGCCAACAGCGGATCGGCAGANGCCAGATCGTCCTCGGACACTCCACCTCCGGGAAAGACGTTCATTCCGGGTGCGAAGGACATCGTCATGCTGCGCTCNAGAAGAAGGACCAATGCNCCGCGACGCAACACCACCGTTGCNGCCGGNCGTGCCACCGGNGGCGTCCACCGGCCATCTCNNGCGTGNACCGACTCCCAACGGGCCCGAACNTCCACNGCTAGTCNGCGACTTCGACGATCATTTCGATCTCGACCGGNGCATCNTTNGGAAGAACCGAGACNCCCACAGCCGATCGGGCATGGCTCCCCGCGTCACCGAAGATTTCGCCGAGCAGGTCACTCGCACCGTTGATGACCGTGGGTTGCCCCGAGAACGAGGGGTCGCTCGCGACGAACCCCACGACTTTGACGATGGATCGAATGTTGTCCAGCCCACCGACGACTGCCGCCACTGCGGCGAGCGCGTTCAGAATGCATACCCGNGCGCACTCNNGAGCTGTTGCTTCGTCTACTTCAGNCCCGACCTTTCCCGAGGCGATGAGCTCACCGCCCACGAGGGGCAACTGACCGGAGGTATAGACATAGTTTCCACTGCGCTTCGCCGGGACATACGAGGCAAGAGGTGCCGCCACCTCCGGTAATTCGATACCCAGTTCCGACAAGCGAGCGCTGAACGNCATCAACTCACCCTTCGATCGGTCTCTTGAGATACGCGACAACGTTNTCGGCATTGGGNCCGGGAACAACTTGCACNAGTTCCCACCCGTCTTGCCCCCACGTGTCGAGGATCTGCTTGGTGGCATGGATGAGCAGAGGCACCGTTGCGTATTCCCACGTCGTCATGCCGGCAAGGGTAGCCGGTGAGAGTGAGTTGCTGAGACGTGCGGCAATAGAGTGGAGCGATGTCTCCCACCCTCTGGCCTGACGTGTCNTTGCACGTNGTCTCCGGCAAGGGAGGCACCGGCAAGACCACGGTTGCCGGGGCNTTGGCGATGNCTCTGGCNCGCGNTGGTCGACGNACATTNCTGATGGAGGTCGAGGGNCGTCAAGGAATNGCTCAANTGTTCGANGTTCCNCCNCTTCCGTACGAAGAACGCAAGGTCGCNGTCGCTCCCGGGGGAGGCGAGGTCTGGGCNCTCGCNGTNGANCCNGAAGACGCACTCCTGGATTACCTCGANATCTTCTACAACCTCCGGCGCGCGGGATCNGCTCTTCGCCGCATGGGTGCTGTCGATTTCGCCACCACGATCGCACCCGGCTTGCGTGANGTTCTCTTGACCGGCAANGCCTGCGAAGTGGTTCGCCGCGNCGAGAAGCAGNCGGCAGACGCCTACGACGCCGTCGTCCTCGANGCCCCGCCCACAGGGCGCATCACACGCTTTCTGAATGTNAACAACGAGGTGTCCGGTCTGGCAAAAGTGGGACCGATCAGGAATCACGCTGACCTGGTGATGAGTGTCATCGCNTCACCNCGNACGGCCGTTCACCTNGTCACCCTGCTGGANGAGATGCCCGTNCAAGAAACCATCGACGGNNTTGCCGAGTTGCANGCCGCCTNNCTTCCCGTCGGCGGGGTTCTGGTGAATNTGGCGCGCCCACCNANACTCACGGACATCGAAATGGATCNAGCCCTCACCACCGGCTTACCGATCANNGANATCGAGCNANGCTTGCACGACGCTGGCGTGACCTCTGATATCGAGCGAGCCGCGAACGTNCTCGCNGNAGAGGGGCGNGACCANGCCCTGAGGGTGNANCTGGANCAGCAAGAAATTACCCGTCTCGACGCCCTGGACGTTCCCGTTCTTCAACTGCCGTACATCAGTGGTGGAATTGATTTGAGTCCTTGTACGAGTTGGCGTCCGTGCTCAGCGATCAAGGAGCATCGCCATGACACCCCAGGCGCTGCACGTCGACGACATTCTCGATGACCCTTCTATCTCGATCATCGTGTGTACCGGAGCGGGCGGAGTCGGNAAGACAACTACAGCAGCNGCCCTNGGCTTACGAGCGGCTCAACGCGGTCGACACGTGTGCGTCTTGACCATCGACCCAGCTCGCCGACTCGCACAGGCGATGGGCTTGACGGAACTGGACAACACTCCACGGCAGGTCACNCAGGACACCGGCGATGGCTCTCTCCACGCGATGATGCTCGACATGAAGCGCACCTTTGACGAAGTAGTCGAAGCGCACGCAGATCCCGAACGCGCGGCNCANATACTCNAGAACNCNTTCTATCAGGCGTTGTCATCGTCCTTCGCCGGCACNCAGGANTACATGGCNATGGAGAANTTGGGGCAGCTGCANACGCAACCCGATGCCCCGTGGGACTTGATCGTGGTGGACACGCCTCCCTCCCGAAGTGCCCTGGATTTCCTCGACGCTCCCGCTCGCCTGGGATCGTTTCTNGACGGNCGCTTCATCCGAATTCTCACGGCGCCCGCCCGCGGAGCCGGTCGCGGCCTNGGCAGNCTTGCAGCCGCCGGTTTCGGAATCTTNACGGGAGTNCTGGGNAAGATTCTTGGCGCNCANGTGCTCACCGATGTCGGNACCTTCGTTGCGGCCATCGATACGACCTTCGGTGGATTTCGGGAGCGTGCGGATGANACGTTTCGTCTACTNCAACAAGACTCNACTCGGTTCCTCGTTGTCGCCGCTCCCGAACCAGACGCNATGCGCGAGGCGTCCTACTTCGTTGAGCGACTCCGATCAGAGNNCATGCCNCTCGGAGGGTTGATNGTGAANAGGGTTCAGGCCATCGACGTGGAGATCATGACCGCGGAGACCGCCCTCGCTGCCGCCGAGCGGCTGACCCANGATTCCGGTGACGAGGTTTTGACGGCGCGGCTGTTGGAACTACATGCTGATCGATTGAGAATCCGGGAACGTCAGCAGCACATNACCGAGCGCTTTACCGGCGCGCACCCCGGCGTNGCCGTCGCNCAGGTGCCGGCCCTCGCAGGGGACGTGCACGACATGACTGGCCTGGCAGAGATTGGTGANCTCCTNTGCACGCCGCGTCCCGGCTANCACCGAGAAGCGNGCGNCGAGGCACCCAGCGTCNACGCCGTCAGCCCACGNGGGAACTATGAGGCGCGNGTGGGGGCGAAGATGTCGCGCCGCTCGTATTCAGTCTGCGCNGTCTCGAGAAGGTTCCGCCACGACGTCACNTGAGGNCGNCGNCGCAAAAGTGCGCGCCGCTCNCGCTCTGTCATGCCTCCCCAGACNCCGAATTCCACGNGATTGTCGAGNGCATCCGCGAGACATTCGGTTCGGACNTCACACCCCATGCAGATGGCCTTCGCNCGGTTCTGNGCGGCGCCNTGAACGAAAAGAGAGTCGGGATCGGTNGTGCGGCACGCCGCTCGCGCGGCCCAGTCGGTGTCCATGGACACAGGGTNTCCTCNTCCACATCGAACTGGACTTGCCCTNTAGTGGTGGCAGAAGGTACGCCCCACAGCCCCCCTAGGCTAGGCTCGAAATNACTATTTTNAAATAGTTATATATTCGCNCGATTCNACGCACCGTCCACCCCTAGGGGAATTGGAGCANNAGGGGCCCTTTCTGCTACACGACGGGTACGTTTACGAGATACAACTGCGACACGTCGCACCATGTCTTGGCCTACTACTGAAACGTTCGTGACCGCATTCCTCAGGTCNGCTTGGGCTCTTCGCCGATGCCTGATCCACCGATTCGGCACCGGGAATCGCCCATTCGACGCTCCCGCCCCGGCACCGCTGCCGCCACGATCGGAACCATCGCGCATACCCTGGACGTCCCATGTCTGTGACCTCCGATCAANCNCGGCGGCNAATCACGCCCTTCGGGGTGATCGGCCGCCTTCTGGCGCTCGCCGTCGGCTCCGTGGTCGCCGGCGTCATCGTTGGTCTNATGCTCCTGCCCTTCGCCGGTGCCGCAGGAGTCATCACCAGGGACGTCATATCCGACTTCGAGTCGCTGCCGGNATCNCTNAGTACTCCGCCGCTACCCGAACGGTCCGTCATTCTGGCCTCAGACGGCTCNCTCCTCGCGACGCTGTANTACCAAAACCGCGTCGAGGTGCCNCTGAACAGCATCGCCCCGGTCATGCGTCAGGCGATCATCGCTATCGAAGATGTGCGTTTCCTCGAGCACAACGGCGTCGATGCCCGGGGTGTCGTTCGCGCCCTTGCGCGCAACACAACTGCGGGGGGCATTGAGCAGGGGTCGTCGACCTTGACCATGCAGTACATCAAAAACGTTCTCGTCAATCAGGCAACATCCGCCGAAGACCTCGAGCAAGCACGCGGCGACAGCTTCACCCGCAAGATCCGCGAGGCACGCCTGGCTCTCGCCTTGGAAAAGCGCTTCAGCAAGGGCGAGATTCTGGCTCGGTACCTGAACATCGCCTACTTCGGGTCCGGGGCGTACGGAGTTGAAGCAGCTGCTCGTCGCTACTTCTCCAAACCGGCAGCAGATCTGAACTTGATCGAAGCGGCCACCCTGGCCGGCATCGTGAAGGGACCCACGGCCTACGACCCCCTGCGCAATCCCGAGAACGCCACGCAGCGACGGAACGTGATCCTGCAACGAATGGCGACCGCTGGGTTCATCACCCCTGAGCAATCCGCGCGCGCGACGGCGATACCTATGGAGGACGTGCTCAACCCAACCCGAACTTCCAACGGGTGCACGTCGTCATACGCCCCCTTCTTCTGTGACTACGTTCTGCAAACGATCCTGACCGACGAGGCGTTTGGCGAGACCCCGGAGGAGCGAGAGGCCTTTCTCCGACGTGGTGGTTACACGATCCGCACCACCCTCGACCCAAAGGTCCACCAGTCCGCCACCAACACCGTCAACGAGTTCATTCCACCGGACGACGACAGCCGCAAGGCGGCAGCCGTTTCAATGGTGGAGCCTGGGACCGGAAACATCATCGCAATGACGCAGAACCGAACGTGGGGTACGTCTGGCGTCGGTAAAACCACCTACAACTACAACACGGATCGCTCTATGGGCGGCACCATCGGAATGCAGGCTGGGTCGACCTTCAAGATCTTCACGCTGGCCGCTGCCCTGGAGGCTGGAATCTCACCATACGAGCCGATCGACTCTCCGAGCCCCGCAACATTCGAAGGTTTCGTCAACTGCGACACCGGCGTTCCCTTCCCCACCGTCACCGTCAACAACTCCACCACGAGTGGCTTCTTGACCATGGCGCAGGCAACCGCGTTCTCCACCAACACCTACTTCATGGCCATCGAAGAGCGAACGGGTATCTGCCGAGTCGCAGAAATCGCCGAGTCGATGGGGGTCTACACCGGCAGCGGTGACGAACTTCCCCGCGTTCCCACACTCACTCTCGGAGTCGCCGAAGTCACTCCATTGGCTATGGCCAATGCGTACGCCACCTTCGCCGCCCACGGCGTGCACTGCGAGCCGCGAAGCATCCTCGAAGTCCGCGACCGCAACCAGAAGCGACTCCCCGTCCCCGAGGAGAAATGCACTCAAGTCATCGACAGGCCAGTCGCCGACTCAGTCACCGAACTCCTTTCCGGTGTGGTGGACGGGCCGATCGCCGGACGCACAGGCTCACGGATGTCTCTCGCGCCTCAGCCGGTTGCCGGCAAGACGGGAACGACCAACGAGTCGGCTGCGGTCTGGTTTGCCGGCTACACCCCGCATGTGGCGGCGGCCGTCTGGATCGGGGACCCACGCGGCGGCTTCGCCCACCCGTTGAAGGACATCACCATCAACGGCACCTACTACGAACAGGTCTTCGGAGGCACCCTCGCTGGCCCCATCTGGAAGGCCAGCATGGAAGCAGCCCTGGCGGACAAGCCGATCGAAGGGTTCGTCTTAAGCACCGATCTACCCACGTCCGTCTTTGACGTGAACGAGATTCCCGACCTCACCGGGATGGCGACACCGGAGGAGATATTCGCAGCCCTTACCAAGGTCAACCTCGAGCTCGGCGAGATGAGCGAGGAGGACTCTCCAGAACCCGCCGGCACCGTTGTCGCCCAAACCCCGGAGCCGGGTGGTCCCGCCGTCCCTGAGACAGCTGTGGACATCGTCGTTTCCACTGGGTTGAACACCGTTCCCGAAAGTCGTGGCGCGCCGGTTCAAGACGCCACCACCATCATGGAGCGGGCCGGCTACACGGCCGAGATCGTTCTCCTCGAGACCGCGACGGTGACTCCCGGGCTCGTCATGCAGCAATCCGTTCCCGCCGGAACGGTGGCACCAGTGGGCAGCGTNATCCTTTTGACGGTGTCGACGCCCCCGACGCTCGTCCCGCAGCCGGAAGTGCCGCAGCCCGCACGTGNTCCGGCTGCACCNNCGGTNGAGGATCCTGCAGTGGCAGCNCCAGCGCCGTAACGACACCGNGCCCGCACTTCTACATTCCCAGCGCCGCCTTGACGCGCNNCGCAACCACGCTTCCGTNNGCGCGACCCTTGACCTGGGGCTGGACGATCTTCATNACCGCTCCCATCGCTTTCCCGCCCTCGGNACCGCTGCCGGCAACTTCCGCAACGGCGGCGTCGATGATCGCGTTCAGTTCGTCATCAGACATCTGTTCGGGGAGGTACTCCTCGATAACCGCCAGTTCCGCGCGCTCGGTATCTGCNAGCTCACTACGTCCGGCGTCGTCATAGGCCTCGGCNGCTTCCCGTCGCTTCTTGGCTTCGCGACCGAGAACCGTCATCACGTCATCATCGGATAGTTCGCGGGCCTGCTTGCCCGANACTTCCTCNTTCGTGATCGCCGCGAGAACCATCCGGATCGTTCCCGAGCGCAGGTCGTCACGCGCCTTCATCGCTGTGGACAGGTCCGACTGAAGTTGGTCTTTGNTGGTGGCCATAGAGGCATCTTGCCACCGCCGGCGCGAACCGCCCGTGTCATCATGGTCGCGTGACAACCAGCACCCGCCTGCTCACCTCCGCCCTCGTCGCNGGGCTCGGAGCCGTGGCNTACGCNCGCTGGGAGTCNGAGCGCTTCACCCTGCGCCGCGCCACCGTTCGNGCCCTCACNACACCGCAGCCGGATTTGCGCGTACTGCATCTGTCGGATCTGCACCTGGTCCCGGGACAAACCACAAAGAAGGCGTGGGTGTCCAGCCTGGTGGAACTTCGCCCCGATGCCGTGATCGCCACCGGTGACTTTCTCTCGCATCGGGATGCGATCGGCGAAGTTGTCGAAGTGCTTGAGCCGCTGTTCGACATTCCCGGTGCTTTCGTCCTNGGNAGCAACGACTACTACGCCCCNAAGCCGATCAACCCNGCTCGCTACCTGACCGGTCCCTCGGGNTTGCAGCCCAATCGNCCAATGCTGCCGTGGCAGGACCTCGTGGCCGGGCTTACGGCCGGCGGCTGGTTGGACCTGTCCAACACGGCATCGCGACTCAAGGCCGATGGCCGAGAGATCGACATCCGGGGCGTCGACGATCCGCATATTGGACGGGACGACTACGGCATGGTTGCCGGCCCCTTCGACCCCGGAGCCGACCTAGCGCTCGCCGTCGCCCACGCCCCCTACCGCCGGGTGCTCGACCCGATGGCGGCNGACGGCGCACACCTGATNATGGCCGGCCACACACACGGCGGTCAGTTGCGCGTCCCCGGCTACGGCGCACTGGTGACGAATTGCGATCTCGATACNCGGCGCGCCCGTGGCCTCAGTGAGCACCGAGGAANTGCGTTGCACGTCAGCGCAGGGTTGGGCACCTCGCCGTACGCGCCGTTCCGCTTCGCCTGTCCGCCCGANGCGACGCTGTTNACNCTCACCTCATGACCTGANTTTCTCCTTNCAGGGCTGGGCTCGGCGNGATCGTGGCGNGAGGNNTGATCGGGCNANGTNTGTTCGGGACGCTCGGCTACACTCGCGTGGCCCTTCCAGGGCACTCGGGGTGTGGCGCAGCTTGGTAGCGCGCTTCGTTCGGGACGAAGAGGTCGTGGGTTCAAATCCCGCCACCCCGACGCTGGNTGGGGCAGGTGCNNTNGCACCTGCCCCATCNATTTCCCGTCGTTTCCCCGAGGAGGCCCGGTGAGCGTTCCCGACCGACGGCCGTCGCGCTCGGACCTCGGGCCCGTCACTCGCGAGTACGTCAAGGCCATGGGNTGGCGCTCGGTCAACATGCACACCCACATCTCGCTNGTNCACTCCTACGTCTACGTNGAGGTNCCCAAGGCNGGCTGCGGGACNATGAAGGCGACTCTNGGTGGTCTCGAAGCCGCGCGCAAAGGTCCCGGGCTGGTGCNCCGNGTGCAGGAAGCCCCGCACAACCGCATCAACGCCACGCCCTTCGTCAAACCNTTNCAGTTGCCACCGGATCTGNTGGAGGAAACCCTCGCGTCGTCGTCCTACCGACGCTTCACGGTTGTNCGCGACCCGGCTACGCGCGTGTTGTCTTCTTATCTNGAGAANATCAACCAAGGNTTGAAGCAAAGNGAGTCGATCGCCGCGACGTTNGGAATTCCAGCNTCCGANATAACTTTCGAGCAATTTCTCGACGTGATCGACGAGCAGCCTTCACGTGAGCAGGATCCGCATTGGCGAAGGCANGCANACCATCTGGGCTGGGAAATCATCGACTACGCCGCTGCTATCCATCTCGAGNATCTCGATGCNTCATGGGATCAGGTGGCAGACCTNACGGGCATCCCGGANCTTCACGANACGTTCTACTGCAAGAACTCCACCGGAGCCTCGNCCAAGGTGGACGAGTACTTCACNCCGGANCTTCGGACCAAGGTCGCNCGCATCTACGAAGCCGACTACTCNGCCTTCNGGTACTAGTCAGAATCGCTCNAGCAGCAGCTCGGCGATCTGCACCGCATTCANTGCCGCNCCCTTGCGNAGGTTGTCGCCGCTNANAAACAGGGCNAGGCCCCGCCCANCCGACACNGTGGGGTCCTGTCGGATGCGACCGACATACGACGGATCTCTCCCCGCAGCCATCAACGGTGACGGCACGTNCGTCAGNACCACTCCCGGGGNNTNNGACAACAGTTCAGCGGCCCGCTCGACACTCAAGGGGGCGGCGAATTCGGCGTTGATAGCGAGGGAGTGGCCGGTGAACACCGGGACTCGCACGCACGTTCCACTGACCGCGAGATCGGGAATCGACAGAATCTTGCGTGTCTCGTTGCGCAGCTTGGCTTCTTCGTCAGTCTCCCCCGAACCATCGTCAAGGAAGCTGCCCGCCTGCGCCACAACGTTGAAAGCGATCGGCGAGATGTACTTGTTCGGCGCCGGGAACTCCACGGCATCGCCCGANTANGTGAGTTCCTCNATGCCGNTTCCGGACNCCGAGTGCACCTGAGANGCNAGCTCCTCNACACCCGCCAGCCCGCTTCCCGACACNGCTTGATACGTCGTAGCGATCATCCGGCGCAGCCCAGCATCNTCGTGCAGCGGCTTGAGNACCGGCATCGCNGCCATGGTGGTGCAGTTCGGGTTCGCGATGATTCCCTTNCNCNTTGCCTCNNTNGCACCGGGATTNACNTCGCTGACGACCAGCGGTACNTCNGGATCCATCCGCCAGGCGGAGGAGTTGTCGATCACGATCGCGCCNGCCTGAGCGAAGGCCGGCGCCCACTCCTTGGACGTGGAGCCACCNGCGGANAANAGCGCGATGTCGANACCGGTNAAGTCGGCCGNGGCGAGATCCTCGACCACGATCTCCTNANTACNCCAGTCGANCNTCGTGCCCGCAGACCGCGCGCTGGCAAGGAANCGCATGGTGNCGACGGGGAACTTTCGNTCGGCGAGCAATGTGCGCATCACACCGCCGACCTGGCCNGTGGCACCGACGACAGCGACGTTNACCTTCGCGGANCTCACNGTCATCGCCCCGAACCCGCGTACACGACCGCCTCCCCATCAGCGTCCAGNCCGAATGCNGANTGCANCGCCTGCACCGCCTTCGNCGAATCGTCTACACGTGTTACAACNGANATACGAATCTCCGATGTCGANATCATCTCGACATTGATGCCCGNCTCNGCAAGAGCTTGGAAGAAATCGGCGGAGACTCCGGGGTGTGACCGCATNCCCGCACCNANCANCGAGACCTTCGCGATGTGCTCGTCGACCGTCAACGACTCNAACTCGATCGCCTCTCGCCGAGCNTTGATCGCCTCCATTGCCTGCTGCACCGACCCTTGCGGACAGGTGAAGGTGACATCCGTTCGACCCGTNGCCGCCGCCGACACGTTCTGAACGATCATGTCGATGTTGATGNTGGCGTCGGCNAGAGNGCGAAAGATCGCGGANGCCTGACCCGGCTTGTCAGGAACACCGACGACNGTCACNTTNGCGTCGTTCACATCTGCGGCAACTCCGGAAATGATCGGCTGCTCCATAGCTCTTCCTTCTTNGATGGCGNGGGTGATCGCTTCAGGCGACATCACCCAGGTTCCTTCTTTCGACGAAAACGACGAACGAACGTGGATGGGTAGATCNAATCGACGGGCATACTCGACACATCGCAGGTGCAGNACCTTNGCGCCCACGGCTGCAAGTTCCATCATCTCCTCGTACGTGATGANGGGGACNCGNCGAGCAGCCGNCACCACTCGCGGGTCGGTGCTGAAGACNCCNTCGACATCGGTGTAAATCTCGCANACATCAGCGTTCAGNGCGGCTGCCAGCGCGACCGCCGTCGTATCGGAGCCACCTCGNCCGAGAGTGGTGATGTCNTTGGAATCTTGCGCNACNCCCTGGAAGCCCGCCACGATCGGGATAGCACCCTCGGCAAGAGCCTCGCTGATCCGCCCGGGAGAAACATCGATGATCCGCGCGGCACCATGAGCCGAGTCGGTAATCAACCCCGCTTGCGATCCGGTNTAACTGCGCGCCTCNGCGCCTAGGTCATAAATNGCCATTGCGAGCACCGCCATGGAGATNCGCTCGCCAGCGGTCAAGAGCATGTCNAGTTCNCGACCCGGCGGCANCGGTGAGACNTCNTTGGCGAGGTCGAGCAACTCGTCCGTGGTGTCCCCCATCGCGGAGACCACGACGACGACCTCGTCACCGGACTTNTTGGTGTCCACNATCCGNCGCGCCACCCGCTTCACGCTGGTGGCGTCGGCGACCGACGANCCGCCGTACTTNTGGACAATCAAGGACACAANGNCACAGCCTACGGCCGGNCNCCGGCGGCAGAACTAANGCTCCCGAAAGCCCCAATACAAGAGCCCGGAGTAGGCGATGACGAAACTCGACCCAAACGCCAGGTAGAGCCATCGCATGAAGGTCCACTGTTCCTCNGCNGGCAGGAAGACNGTGAGCAGNGTCATCAGCCCGCCTCCGAGGATCATCACCGCGGCTCCCCCGCGAATCCCCGGGCGATCGGCTCGCCGCACCAACCACATCTGGCCGGCGAGAGCAACCAAGCAGGCTCCCATCATCCGCAGAGCCCACTCGGCTTCTACCGACGCGCGCATGCCCAGGGCCTCCGCGAACCACGCAGGAAGCACCAGGAGCGCTACCGAGGAAAACGCGAAGACGAGTGCGCCGGCGGCCAATACGCCTCTGATATAGCGAACGTCGTCCATGACCCGCACGCTAGCGAGGAACGACCCCTCAAGTGGCACTTCGACGCGACGTCGGGAAGTATTCCCNCGTGAGTACTCGGGCTCCGGAAANNGACGCTGCGCCCGNCGACCGCACCCCCNGCGCNCGTAAGGGTGTGTGGCTCGCGATCGNGGTCGCNATCNGCTGGTTNATGATTTCGAGTTGGGCTGGNCCCCTGGCCGGACAGCTGTCCCAGGTGCAGGAGAACGACAACGCCGCCTTCCTTCCCTCNTCCGCCGAGTCAACGCTCGTCGCCGAGGAGCAGGCCCAGTTCGCCGACAGNACGGCCATCCCGCTTCTGGTCGTGGTGTCCAAGCCAGACGGCGGCCANTTNNCGGCGGCGGANCANCANGCCATTGGCNAACTNATNCAACANATTCCCGATCTGCAGGTNCCCGACGGAGACCNGGTCTCGGCGTATCTCGATCCGGTNCCGCTCATTCCGATTCCATCNGAGGATGGCGACGCNGTNTTGATCAACGTCGCCGTCAACGGNGATCGCGGNTCNGCNCTNCTNGACANCGGTGAGATTGCTTTCCTCGGCATCGTCGANGTGATTCGAGAAGCNGCCACCGCCTATCCCGACCTTCAGGTNAACGTCACNGGACCGGGTGGCTTCCTCGCNGATCTNATCGAAGTTTTCGGNGCCATCGACACAACCTTGCTCATCGCAACCGCACTCGTGGTCGCGATCATCCTCATCTTCGTNTACCGCAGTCCCTTCCTNTGGCTCATTCCNCTCATTGCNGCGGGTATCGCGCTGTCGACGGCGAGCGCGCTCGTCTACATCCTCGCCGACAACGANGTNGTTGTTCTNAACGGCCAAAGTCAAGGGATTTTGACGGTGCTCGTCTTCGGCGCGGGGACCGACTATTCGCTCCTCCTCGTCAGCCGCTATCGAGAAGAACTACATCGGCATCGACTGCACACCACCGCTATTCGTCGCGCTCTTCGGGGCACCGTTGAGCCCATCGTTGCGTCGGGCGCAACGACGTCCATCGGGCTCATGTGCTTGCTGCTGAGTGAGTTGAACTCCAACAAGTCGACCGGGCCGGTAGCNGCGATCGGCATTGTNGCCGCGGTGANCGTGATGCTTACTTTTCTCCCNGCNCTTCTNNCGATTCCTAGTTTCGTGCTNCCGATNCTCGCGTTCTTGGTNCCCACGATCATCGGTCTCGCNATCGGCTTCCTNGTCGATGTTCCNNTCACNCCNTTCCTGGCAGCCGGCGGACTATTNGCTGCGNTAACGATCGTNGGCTGGATNGTCTTCGGTATCGCTCGGGTCAAGGGCAAGGGACCCTTCACTCGTGAACGCTTCCCTTCGGGTAGTTGGGCGTTTTGGCCTCGCACGCCACGTTTCGGGCAAGAGGACATCAAAATGTCCGGTCTGTGGGCGAAGATCGCCGGCAGCGTGGGGCGTCGACCGCGAGTCACCTGGATTGCAACAGCNCTGGTCTTGTTGTTCCTCGCNGGCTTCAGCACCACGCTGAAAGCAGACGGGGTCGCCACCTCGGAATCGTTCGTCAATGCNGAAGAAGTGGACTCCGTCATCGGGCAGGAGATTCTGGTCGAGAATTTCGCCGCTGGGCTCGGGAGCGAGACGCTGATTACCGCCAACGCCGATGCTGCGGTCGACGTCCTGGAAGCGGTCGAGGCGACGGAGGGAATCGACAGCGTCGTGTGGCAGACCGACCTACCACCGGGNGCTCCGGGGCAGATGATGGCCGAGCCCACCGTCGTGGATGGCCGGGTGCTCTTGCTAGCGACCCTGACCGCNCCTCCCGATTCAGACGAAGCCGAGGTCCTNATCGGNGAACTNCGCGAGGACCTNGCGGGNATTCCAGGNGCCGACNCACGCGTCGGCGGACCGACNGCAGTCGCCTACGACATCGACCAGGCNAACCTTCGCGATCGCAACGTCATCATTCCGCTGGTCCTNTTTGTCATCTCCATCATTTTGATCATCTTGCTCCGNTCCCTNGTCGCTCCNTTGCTCTTGATCGGCACCGTCATNCTGTCNTTCTTCGCGACGTTGGGTGCCTGCGCTATCGCTTTCAACCACATCTTCAACTTCCCCGGAGCCGATGCGTCGTTCCCGCTCTTCGCGTTCGTCTTCCTCGTTGCCCTGGGCGTCGACTACAACATCTTCCTGATGACNCGAGTGCGCGAAGAGTCAAAGACGATCGGAACACGACCCGGCATCCTGCGGGGACTCACCGTGACCGGTGGAGTCATCACCAGCGCCGGCATCGTTCTCGCCGCCACTTTCCTGGTTCTCGGAGTTCTTCCGCTGGTCGCCCTCCGTCAAGTGGGCTTCGCNGTCGCCCTCGGCGTATTGATCGACGCCTTTATCGTCAGGACCACCCTGGTGCCGGCTCTGGCCTACGACATCGGCCGCAAAGTGTGGTGGCCGAGCGCGTTGGCGCGGGCCGAACAGCNCACCGATNAGCCGGAGTCGCAGCCGGTCGCTTGAGTCTTGTGCACGAGTCGAGAGACCAACTGGCCCGATGACTCCTGCTCCTGAACATCCGCGAAGATCAACGCCACCCGGTCAGAGAGCCCGAAGAGATCGGGGACCGGTACCGCGCGATAGAACGGCTCCTCGGCATCGAAGAACGTTTGGTTCACCAGNGGCTGGGGGGCCAAGAATTCCGAGGCAGACTCCGAGGCGCGTGCCATGTACTCCTGCCAGGCATTGTTGTGGTCAAGGTATGCCTGCCGGGCACGTTCGATNTCNGNGTGCCAGATGGCNANGGGCAGATNCGANACGTCGGCTCCCGCNGCAGCGATGTCTCGCTCTGCATCCGCGGCCAGGCCGCGAAGTTCGGCGTCGAGNTTTTGCNGCTGGCCNTCGCCACNGTGATCCTCGAAGGCGGCCGCGGTCGCNTCCTGGAGATCCTGCATGGCCTGCTCCGAGGCCTCGACTCGNTCGAGGAGGTTCTGCATTTCGACGTTGCGCCACACCGCGTCCGCGAAAACCACGATGCCGGCCAGGATCGTGAGCGTGAAGGCGACGGCGCCTGCCGCCCACGGAACCCACNGTCGGTGGATCCACGACTCGTGCNCNGNNGTNGNCGCCGAATCCNCCCCGGTGGCCGGCTCAGGTGCCCGATAGCCCTCCATATCNACCATTGTGCGTCACTTTGTTATCTAACTCATGCCCGGNCCGGAGGACGGGGCATTACGGTTGTGNGCCGTGAGCGTGGAAACTTCCCTGGGATGGCGCGNGCGCTACGACGCGCTCGTCNTCGATNTNAGGCGCCAACTCTNGGCACTTCCCCCCGGCCAGCCGCTACGNCTCGCGAAATCCACNTCCAACCTGTTCCGTCCTCGCNAGAATTCNGCGACCNGCCGATTGGACGTGACGGCGTTCGACGGGGTTCTTCATGTCGATCCCGACACGAATACTGCCGAGGTTCTCGGCATGACCACCTACGAGCACCTCGTCCAGGCGACGCTCCCCTACGGCCTGATGCCCCTGTGCGTTCCGCAGTTGAAGACGATCACTCTGGGTGGAGCTGTCACCGGCCTCGGCATCGAAAGCGCGAGCTTCCGCAGCGGCCTGCCGCATGAGTCTGTGATCGAGATGGACATCCTCACCGGCGACGGAGACGTACTGACCATCACACCCCAGGCCGACGATCCCCACCGTAACCTCTTCTTCGGCTTCCCCAACTCCTACGGATCACTCGGATACGCGCTCCGACTGAAGATCGAACTCGAGCCGACCAAGCCCTTCGTTCACCTACGTCACCTTAGGTTCGATTCCGCGGAAGCGATGACGGCGGCGATCACCACCATCAGCGCCGCCATGGAGTACGAGGGAATCCGAGTCGACTTTCTCGATGGCACAGTTTTCACCCCCTCGGAGCAGTATCTGACTCTAGGCGAGATGGTCAGTCGACTTCCCGCCGGAATGTCGATCAGCGACTACACCGGCATGGGCATCTACTACCGATCCATCCAAGAAAAGTCACAGGACGTCGTCACCATTCACGATTACCTGTGGCGTTGGGACACCGATTGGTTCTGGTGCTCGCGCGCATTTGGTGCGCAGAAGCCAGCGATTCGACGTTGGTGGCCGAAGTCCAAACTCCGCAGTGATGTCTATTGGAAGTTCATCGCTCTCGATCGCAAGTACAAGTTCTCATCGCGCACCGATGCGCTCCGAGGGCGACCGCCACGTGAGCACGTCGTGCAGGACATCGAGGTTCCGGTGGACGCACTGCCGGAGTTTCTTGATTTCTTCCACGAAGAAGTAGGGATCGAGCCGATCTGGGTTTGTCCTTTGCGGCAACGAGACCCCGATGCTGAGTGGCCGTTGTATGAGTTTGACCCGCGCAAGCTTTACGTGAACGTCGGCTTCTGGTCCACTGTTCCACTCTCCGATGGCGGCGACCCAAGCGACGGTCGAGTGAACAGGCGAATCGAACAGAAGGTCATTGAACTCGATGGACGCAAGTCCTTATATTCAACGGCCTTCTACGACAAGGACACCTTCTGGTCGATCTACGGCGGACACGAGTACAAGCGCCTGAAGAAGGAGTACGACCCCCACGGGCGACTGTTGGGTCTTTACGAGAAGGTGGTGGAGCAGCGATGAAACTTGCGGACGCGTTTTCGAAAATCATCACCCCCGATCGACGGGTGAGTTTTCGCGCATACGACGGATCGAGCGCGGGGCCCCAGGACAACGACGTCATCCTGGAGATCCGTAGTCCCCGCGCTGTGCAATTCCTCGCCGGAGCTCCCTCACAACTCGGACTCGCACGCGCCTACGTCAGCGGCGATCTCGAGATCATCGGCGACGCCTACACCGCCCTCAGCCGGCTGTATCCCCTCGATACCTCGCACCTNTCGTGGCGGGACAAGCTCGACTTGGCCAANGCNTTCGGTCCGCAGGCCGTGAAACGCCCCACACCGCCGCCCCAGGAGCGGCGACTGCGAGGACGCCGGCACTCCAAGGGCCGCGACGCGGAGGCGATTCATCACCACTACGACGTCTCCAATCGCTTCTACCGCTGGGTCCTGGGGCCATCCATGGCGTACACGTGCGCGGTGTTCCCCGATGCCGACGCCTCNCTCGAGGTAGCGCAGGAGGAGAAGTTCGACCTCGTCTGCCGCAAACTCGGACTCCGTCCGGGGATGCGCCTGCTNGANGTGGGCTGTGGCTGGGGAGGCATGGTCCTGCACGCGGTCAAGAACTACGGGGTCAACGCGATCGGNGTCACTCTGTCGGCNCAACAAGCGGAGTGGGGTCAGNNGGCGATTGCCGATGCAGGTCTCGAAGGGCAAGCCCAGATTCGCTTCAGCGACTACCGCGANGTGCCGGAATCAGAATTCGACGCCGTCTCGTCCATCGGGCTCACCGAACACATCGGTCGCGCAAACTATCCGTCGTACTTCTCTTTCCTCTACAGCAAGATTCGTGAAGAGGGTCGGATGCTGAACCACACCATCACTCGACCCAACAACGACGANCCGTCTCACTACCGGACGAGTTTCATCAACCGGTACGTCTTCCCGGACGGAGAACTGTCGGGGCCCGGCTACATCATGAGCGCAATGAACTCNGCNGGNTTCGAGATTCGGCATGAGGAGAACCTGCGCGAGCACTACGCAATAACCCTGCGACATTGGTGCGAGAACCTGGAGGATCACTGGGACGAGGCCGTCGCCGAAGCGGGATTGGNTACCGCACGAGTCTGGCGCCTCTACATGGCAGCCTCGCGGCTCGGCTTNGACCTCGACACCATCCAGCTNCACCAAACTCTCGGCGTCAANTTGGGNCCCGGNGGATCNTCCGGTATGCCCCTTCGNCCTGACTTCACTCGCGCNGCAAGCCTGGCTGGCGCCGGCATCTAGGGGTCCGTGCGNCCGCCGTTTCCNTAGGCGTGAAGCGGTGACGGNGCGGACANNTTCAGNCCNCCGTCGGCCACCAGTGTCGTTCCGGTGATGTANTCACCNGCCGGTGCNGCGCAGAAAGCCACGAGTTCCGCCACCTCCTGGGGTGTTTGCANGCGGCCCGCNGGNACGACGGTTNCCACCTGCGCCGGGTCGATGCCGTANCGCTCCATGGCTTCTGTGTGAACGATTCCCGGCGCGANCGCGACGGTTCGGACCCCGCGTGANGCCCATTCNGCAGCCCAGGTGCGGACCAGGGACTCCACAGCCGCCCNCGATGCACTCGAGTGAGTCATGCCCGGCATTCCTCGGCTCGGTGTCATCGTGATGCACGCGACTTTGCCGTAGCCNTNCGCAAGCATCGACAGCGACGCCNCTTGTGTTGTCAGGTACCAGGTGGCGTCNAGATTCAANCGCATCACCGCTCGAAAGCCTTTGGGNGTGATCTGCTCNGCTGCGGAGATGAACTGACCACCCGCGTTGTTCACCANGATGTCCAACGGGCCTTCCNCCAGGATGCGTTGCAACGCATCATCTACCTGATCGCTCTCGCGCACGTCGGCGACAACGGTCTCGANTGATCCTGGNGCAGCCATGCTCTGCGTCTGCTCAAGCGNGGCTTCCGTCCGACCGAGGACNTAGACCTTCGCTCCCCGNGCACTCAANGTGAGGGCACACGCTCGTCCGATACCNGTCCCTCCGCCGGTCACCAANGCCGTNCGACCGNNAACGGNCAGCGCCTCGGGCAGATNGTTCACGTTCNNGCNTCAACCAGAATGTGTCGCGCGTCTTCGGCNGACAGTTCGACGTACTCGCCTGCGCTCCCNATCGTCACCGAATCTTCGAGGCGACGAGCCTTNACATCGGCACCCGGCATGGCACCNACCCGTCGAAGCTTCGCCATCGACCCCTCATCAGTCTGCANGGTCTCCGCCAACCGTCGGACCCGCACCCGCTTCAGNTCTTCGGTCACAGCATCAGGGAGCGGNAGTAGTCCCTGCAGNCCCNCCACANCGTCGCTCGCGCNTGGATCTAGTTCCGCAAGGCCAGGTATCGGATTTCCATANGGGCTGACCGATGGGTGANCGAGCAGGTCGAGGATTCGCCGCTCCACGGCGTCGCTCATCACGTGCTCCCAACGACAGGCTTCCGCATGAACGTCCTCCCAGGGNATGGCGAGGATTTCCACCAGCATGCATTCCGCAAGCCGATGNTTNCTCATGACACGCACNGCCTGNTGTTCGCCCGTGCCCGTCANTTCNAGATGTCGATCCTGGTCAACNGTGACNAGCCCGTCACGCTNCATTCGCNCNACCGTCTGCGAGACGGTGGGGCCACTTTGACCNAGGCGTTCGGCAATCCGGGCCCGCATNGGGGTGATGCCTTCTTCTTGNAGCTCANAGATGGTGCGCAGATACATCTCNGTGGTGTCGATGAGGTCGCTCACGCTGCTCCCTGCGTTNTCCTCCGGTGCCCCACCGAAGGGGTTNCCCCAACCGTACCGGGNTAGAANTCACTCGTCCTGCGATCGGGACGGTGACCACCTACTGTTAAACGATGCCATCCGTCCTGTGGTTTCGACGTGACCTCCGGTTGCTCGACAACCCCGCAATGTTGGCGGCGGTCGAGTCCGCCCGAGCTGCTGGCGATGGTCGGGTCGTCCCGCTTTTCGTTGTCGATCCGCACCTGTGGGAGCCCGCCGGGCCTGTTCGCCAGGAATACCTCGTCGACTCCCTGGACCATCTCGGAGCCGCCATCGAGCGTCAATTGCTCATCGTGCACGGTGACCCGGTCGATCTCGTCCCTCACGTTGCGCGCACCGCGGGAGCAGACACCGTCCACATCGCCGCGGACTACGGCCCCTACGGATCTGCCCGCGACACCGCCGTCCAGAACGCACTGGAAGCCATCGGGGTTCGTCTCGTCCGGACCGGTTCTCCCTACGCGATCGCTCCCGGCCGCGTGACCAAACAAGACGGCACCGCCTACCGCGTCTTCACACCCTTCTATCGAGCGTGGCTCTCCCACGGCTGGCGGGCACCAGCAGCCGAACCACCCGGCGACATCGACTGGTGGATGCCCCTGGAATGTGAGGGGCACCCGACGGTCGCGAGCACCGGGATCGACCTACCCGAAGCGGGCGAGGAAGCGGCATGGAAACGATGGGCGCACTTCCACGCCTGGCACCTGTCCACCTACGACGAGGACCGCAACCGACCCGATCTCGACGGCACTAGCGCCATGAGCCACCACCTCAAGTACGGGGAGATCCATCCGCGCTCGATCCTCGCCGAGCTGACGGACGCCGATGACGGCTTTCGTCGCGAGATCTGTTGGCGTGAGTTCTACGCCGACGTCCTGCATCAACGGCCCGACTCGGTTCGTGCATCGTTGGACGCGCGCTACGACTCGTCTATGCGGTGGGTAGACGACGTTGAGGCCTTCGACGCCTGGGCGCACGGGCGAACAGGATTCCCGTTCGTCGACGCCGGTATGCGCCAACTTCGGGCCGAAGGGTGGATGCATAACCGCGTTCGCATGGTGGTGGCGAGTTTTCTCGTCAAAGACCTTCACCAACCGTGGCAACGGGGCGCGGCTGAATTCATGCATTGGCTACGCGATGGGGACGTCGCGAGCAACACCCATGGGTGGCAGTGGACGGCCGGGTGTGGCACCGACGCGTCCCCCTTCTATCGGGTGTTCAATCCGATCTCTCAGGGCTTGAAGTTCGATCCGCAGGGCGACTATGTGCGTCGATACATTCCCGAACTTCGCCACCTCACCGGCAAGACAGCCCACGAGCCGTGGGATGTTCTCGGGGGCCACGACCACGGCTATCCCGAGCCGATCGTCGATCACAAGGCCGAGCGCGAAGTCGCCCTCGCTGATTTTGCGGCAATCAAGAAGGGCTAAGGCTCGGTACGCGACTGCCGATACTCCTCGGCGCGTAGGGTTCCATCGTGCCGACGATCGCTGTGCTGTCGATGAAGGGTGGGGTGGGCAAAACCACCCTGGCCCTCGGACTGGCCAGCGCTGCATGGAACCGCCATTGGCGCACACTCATCGTCGACCTCGATCCGCAGGCCAACGCGTCGATGGGCGTCGGGCTGATGGATCCGGCGTTGACCGTGGGCGACGCCCTCGCCGATGGCAGGCCGGGTGTCGCAGCGGAGGCCATCGTGCCGAGCACCTGGGGGCGAGGCACCTACGTCTTACCGTCCGAGCCAGCCGTCGAGCACCGAGTCGCCGAAGCTACACCGGGATCCGAACAGCGCCTGCGCACCGTGCTTGCTGGGATCGGGCACCGCTACGAACTCGTTGTGATCGACTGCCCTCCGTCCCTGGGTGAGATGACGCGAAACGCACTCCATGCTGCGTCTCAGGCATTAGTCGTCACCGAGCCTGGTTACTTCGCTCTCCGAGGAGCACAACAGGCCGTCGAGGCGATCGACCTGGTGCGTGAATCCAGCAATCGCACTCTTGCGGCTCCGACGATCGTGCTGAATCGGATGCGATCAACTGTTGCCGAGCACCGTCATCGCGCGCAAGAGCTCCGCGCGTACTTTGATCGACAGGTCAGTGACGTCGAGATTCCCGAGCGAAACGCCATTGCTCAGGCAGGGGGAGCTGGTATGCCTATTCACGCGTGGGACTCGCCTGCCGGCCGTGAACTATCCGAACGCTTCGACACTCTTCTCGATCGACTCTTTCCAGGAGGAATGCGATGAGTCCGAATTTCGATCCCGCACCTCGGCCCGCACTGCGCAAGGCGCCGGACGCGAACGTTCATCCCACGACCCACGTCGCGTCGACCCATGCCGGCGATGCGATTCTCGAGGGCAGGAAGGTAGCCATCCAGGCAACCATCCCCAAGAAGTTGCGTAAACAGTTGCGTCGGTCCGCGAAGAGTGCGGGAGTATCCATCGACGAATTCGTCACCATCGCTCTCGCGAACGAGATTCGACGCCGGTCCGACTAGCACGTTACGGGGAGAGCCTCTCCACCCGCCAGCTTGCTACCTCGGCAAGAGATCCTTGGCCGACGAAGCGCAGACGATCGTGCAGACGCGAGGGGCGGCCCTGCCAGAACTCGATCGTCGTCGGACGAATCAGCCAGCCTCCCCACGATTCGGGCAGGGGGACCTCACTGCCCGGAGGGTATTTCTCGTGCAGAGCCGTCCACTGCTCGTCGAGCACCCGGCGGGACTCGATAGGTGTCGACTGGTTGCTCGCCCACGCACCCAACTGCGATTCGTGCGGACGTGACGTGAAGTACTCGAGCGTTTCTTCTCGGGGAATCTCTTCTGCTCGTCCGCAGACAACGACCTGCCGGTGCTGAGCGAACCAGGGGAAGGTCACCGACGCGTTCGGGTTGGCATGCAACTCTCGAGACTTTCGAGAGGTCAAGTTAGAGAAGAACACGAACCCACGCTCATCGACCCCCTTTANCAGCACCGTTCGAGTACTGGGAACCGCATCGGCGTCCGCTGTCGCCAACACCATCGCGTTCGCTTCGGTGACTCTCTCGTCGTGCGAGGCGGCGGCGAACCATTCCTGAAATTGCTCCAGTGGCGTGGATGCCAGATCGGATAGGTCGAGGGTTCCTTCGGTGTANGAAACCCGCATNTCCGCCGGGCTGACCGGCGAATCNGGTGATCCCTGCATACGGGCATCCCATCATGGAATCGTCAGTGTTGAATAGGGCCCTCNANTCAGGAGGAAGAAATGCGAGAGTTCGTCCCGGGCTTGGAGGGTNTCGTNGCCTTCGAGACACAAATTGCCGAGCCNGATCGCGAGGGCGGCGCCCTGCGGTACCGCGGNGTNGATGTCGCCGACCTCGTNGGCCGGGTGTCCTTCGGCAATGTCTGGGGNCTNCTGGTNGACGGTGAGTTCAACCCGGGGATACCGCCNGCGGAACCATTCCCGATACCGATTCATTCCGGTGATGTNCGCGTGGATGTTCAATCNGCTATCGCNATGCTCGCTCCCGCCTGGGGTTTGCAACCGATNCTGGATATCNANGACGACACCGCGCGNGAGAATCTCGCTCACGTNTCGGTGATGGCGCTGTCNTTNGTNGCNCAGTCTGCGCGNGGTCTGGGGCAGCCGATGGTCCCGCAAGCAGANATCGATCAAGCGAANACNGTCGTCGANCGATTCATGATCCGTTGGCGGGGAGANCCNGATCCCCGTCATGTCGAGGCNATCGACTCGTACTTCGTTGTNGCCGCCGAGCACGGCTTGAACTCCTCCACCCTCACCGCCCGNGTCAGCGCATCGACCGGAGCCGANGTNGCGGCNGCNATTTCCGGAGCTATCGGAACCATGAGCGGCCCACTCCACGGCGGNGCACCGGCACGCGTGCTCTCGATGATCGAGGAAGTCGAGAACAGTGATGACGCCGCCACCTTCGTTCGACAAACCCTCGACGCNGATAAGCGTCTGATGGGCTTCGGNCACCGCGTGTATCGCGCNGAGGATCCNCGCGCGCGAATCCTGCGCGANGTNGCNCGGGACCTGGGGNCCCCTCGGTACGAGNTCGCGGCGGCGCTCGAGCGCGANGCTCTNGCGCAACTCGGGGAGCGACGGCCCGACCGCGNACTCGCGACGAACGTGGAGTTTTGGTCCGCCGTGATTTTGGATTTCGCCGAAGTTCCGNCGGAGATGTTCACNTCGATGTTCACCTGCGCCCGNATCGCCGGCTGGAGCGCCCACATTCTNGAGCAGAAGAGAACCGGACGACTGATTCGGCCATCNGCGCGCTATGTNGGNCCCAAGCCCCGGCGGCCCGACCAGGTCGANGGCTGGGACCCCNTCATGGTGCGGCCATCCTGGCTGGTCCCCNACGACGACTCNTAGACGCAACACGGGATACTTACGCNTCATCTCTCTACTTTCGAAAGAAGGACCAGTGTCTGACGGCATTCGCATCCCNACCGAACTTCTGCCCGCCGATGGGCGCTTCGGNGCCGGCCCCTCCAAGGTNCGCCAAGCCCAAGTGGACGCGCTTGCCGGNGTCTGGCAGACCTACCTGGGGACGTCGCACCGTCAAAAGGCCGTCAAATCNGAAGTTGGNCGACTGCGNTCGGGCCTNNGAGATCTGTTCGCGCTCCCCGANGGCTACGANGTGGTCCTNGGAAACGGCGGCTCGACNGCGTTTTGGGACATNGCNACGTTCGGGCTGCTCGACAACCGNGCGCAGTTTCTCTCGTTCGGNGAATTCGGCGCGAAATTNGCCTCAGGCGCCGCGAAGGCNCCNCACCTCGGCGAACCGACGATCATCACCGCTGATCCCGGCACCGCTCCGGCNTTCACGNCTGAAGCCGGNATCGACGCGTACTGCTCTCCGCACAACGAGACCTCGACCGGAGTNATCGTGACTCCACGCCGAGTCNCCGGGACAGACNCCGATGCGCTCATGCTNGTCGACGCGACNTCAGGGGCTGGCGGACTTGATGTCGAAGCNGCCGAGTTCGACGTNTACTACTTCGCTCCNCAAAAGTCGTTCGGCTCCGACGGGGGNCTCTGGATCGCCCTGATGTCCCCGGCGGCTTTAGCCCGGTCGGAGCGCATCAAGGCNTCCGGACGCTGGATTCCNGANTTCCTCGACCTNGAAACCGCNGTCGATAACTCGCGCAAAGACCAGACGTACAACACGCCNGCACTCGCGACGATTTTCCTNATGGCCGAGCAGGTTGACTGGTTCAACGACAACGGTGGTCTNGCGTGGTGCACACGTCGCACAGCTGAGTCNTCCGGAGTNCTCTACGACTGGGCAGAAAGCACCGACATCGCCACCCCCTTCGTGAGCGAGCCGGAGCATCGNTCCTCGGTCGTCGTGACGATNGATATCGACGACGCCATCGACGCCACTGCTATCACTGGTGCTCTTCGCGCGAACGGCATCCTCGATACCGAGCCCTACCGCAAGCTCGGCCGAAATCANCTCAGGATTGCGGTCTTCCCGGCCGTNGAGCCCGATGACGTTCGCGCCCTGACGGGTTGCCTCGACTACGTCATCTCACAACTCGCGTGACANCGTCGCCCNCTCCCGGGCGTCGGCCNCACCTCGATCGGATCACGTGGATCACGTATCTGCAATTGTCGCTGTTCGCNTTCTTTCTCTACGGGTTNGGAGCCACTCAGGCTCTNCTGCGTGACGAGCANGGCACCTCGCGCACCATCGCNTCGCTCCACGCCATCGTCTTCGCCGCAGCGAACGTGNTCGCCGGGNTNCTCATTCCTCGNCTGATGGAGCGCTGGGGTCGCGGTCGCGTCATTCGGTACGCGGTCATNGTGATGAGCCTCGGAATNGCCGTCTACACAGCACCCTTCGGCCTNCCCGCGAGCCTGATCGGGACAGCCCTGGTNTCNTGCGGAGGGGTNTCGTTGGTGGCNACNGCCANNGCCTTCATTCTGGACTACCAGGGNTCNGCTGGACCCGCGGCGCTNACGCAGGCGAACGCCCTCGCNGCGCTNTNCGGTTTCCTNGTCCCCCTCATCATCGGACTCACGACCGCGCTGGCATGGGGCTGGCGCACCGGTCTTTGGGCTCTCATCGTCGCCCTCCTGNTGACCGAGCTTCTTCGCAGCCGGCAGCCNCNNACGCCGCNTCTTCANCTNGCGCAGGNTCCCCGGCCACANNNCCCCACCACGGCNGGANNCTCCGNANACGATCACTCACCGATGCCCCGACGNTTCTGGTGGTCTCTGGGCGTNGTCGGTCTTCTCCTNGCAACCGAATTCACCTTGACGCTGTGGAGCGCGGACCTCNTGCGNGAGAGNGCAGGGTTGGGNCCCGCTGCNGCTGCCGCCAGCCTCGCCGCCGTGACCGGCGGGATGTTTCTTGGACGCATCGTCGGNAGCCGACTNGCGCAAANATGGAGCGTNGATCGCCTGCTCNTNTCCTCCATCGTGCTNACGCTTTCCGCCTTCTTCNTNGCCTGGACNTTCACCCGCGCGTGGGTCATCGTGACGGCGCTCTTCGTNGTTGGCCTNGGGATTGCNGTCCATTGGCCCATCGGTGTCTCGCGCGCTGTCGCNAGCTCCGGGGGAAGGATCGATCGCGCCTCCGGCTTGTCATCCGTNGCNGCCGGGGTNGCNGGAGGCATCGCACCGTTCGTTCTNGGTGTNCTGTCCGATCAGATCGGCTTCCACNTGGCCTTNCTCACGGTTCCGGNGCTCCTNGNGACCGCACTGGCACTCCTNCTCATCAGNCCGGTNACTANCNCCGNACCNGCACCNGNNCCNGNACCGNTGAACGATNACGNGCTACNGCNNNTCACGAGAGATGATCCGGCGGGCGCATCGCCGCCAGAACCCACCACGGCGGATCGACCCGCAGCAGACGANCGTCCTCCTCNCTCGCAATAAGNAGNCCGGTTCCATCCGACGTCCAGGTGATCGCTTCGCCCTGCACTTGACGTGGCAATGCGAANGTGGCCACTTTTCTTCCNGGTGGNAGGCCCACATAGAAGTGGACATCCAGGTAGTCCCTGAGGACGTAACCCCGTTCGTCCGGGTGAATCGAGCCATCCGTGGTCAACGGACCGACATCGTCGAGTCGCNNAGCACTGGCGACGGTGCGCCTCAACGGGACCGAATACANNCCGCCNGTGGCGAGTTGCCACGTCGCCACCCACACCGAGCGACCGCTGACCATCAAGGTCTCGGCNTTNTGTGGNCGATCGGGATAGGTGAAGTCCCAGGACTTCNCCCGACGCGACCGCGTGCCCAGCGTCTTCGGCTCCCACACTCGATGGAGCGNNACGAAAGGCCANGAGTCACGNTTGTCGCCGATNTCTCCNACCCAGAGGGCGGCTCGCCCACGCGCATTNCTCGTNCTNGCCAGCGCCTCGAAATCACGGGCCTGCACCCCCCGCAGACGCANTTCCGACACGGTGTCNCAGGTCTCGAGATCNAGAGCGTAAAGNCGGGCGGCATCGGAGGAGTCNTTGTGNACCCACACGACGTTCTCGTGCATCAANGATGCGGCCATNCCGCTGATCTCCGTCAAACGTCGATCATCGAATCGGCACACCTCGGTCCACGGCAGTTCCTGCTGCGCGGACGCTGGAGCGGCNACAGATAGCGCCGTCNTNATNGCCACNGNCANGNNCGCGATCACTCGTGACGTAGCCACTCTCCCCGGTGTCGCTCCCACGATCAACGTCATCGGGCGATGAAGGCCGCGAGCACCACAGCACCCACCGCTACCGCCAGCACGGCGAGAGTGATGATGCGTCGAGTCCGAGGGTCCACAACGCATCAGCCTACGATCCAGTACGCACGGTCACTGCACACGTCCAACGCAACCGACTTCTCGCGTACGAGCCAGCCATAATGGAGATGATGACCGACAAGACTCAGGCCCGTTCTTCGTTGTCACCTGACGAGACCGCCATTCCCGCGGTGGCCACCGGAACGATTCTCTGGGTCGTCGCGTGGGCGATCCTGTCGATCACCTCCGGAGTCGACCAAGGCGCATCGAGCGTGTGGTGGTGGGCGGTCGCGGCAGCGGGGACGCTCACCGGCGCTCTTGGCCTCGTGTTTTTCCGGTGGCGACGGTCTCGACTACAGGCGCGTTGATCACAGATCGTCGGCGGCGGGTTCGAGCACCTCGGAATGGGCACCGCAGCCGTACGCCAAAGACACCAAACGACCATCGGCTGGAGCGAACTGGTTGGAACACACCCCGAAGGAGCGTGACAGTGGACCGGCGACGCTGACGACGAAGCCACACGTCGCGCACTGTTTCGACGCCGCTTCGGCCATTTCCGAGGTGGGACCGAACTCCCCGTCATCCCACCTGTCCGCCGCCTGATCACGACCGGCGATCGACAACACTCGCGCTCGACCCAGGCCCGCTTCCCAACCGGTCCATCCTCGCGGCTCGTCACGATCGATGATCGCGTCGATTTCGTCTGATCCGCTCATGCCCGGGACGAGTCGGGCATCGTCCGCAGGTGTGGGGAGAACGTCACCTACCCCGAGGTCGCCCGGGCGGATGCGATCACTCCACGGCACCCACTCCGGAGCCACCAGGGACTCCGGCCCCGGCAGCAGGACGATTTCGCAGATAGTCGCGGCTTTCCCCCGCGGCACACGTGACACGCTCACGGCCCATTGCCAGCCGACGTACGCCGGGTCGTCGCAGGCGAAGGTGTGGGTTCCGAATCTCTCTGATTCCATGGCGAAACCGAGGTACGAGCCCACGAGTCGAGCTCCCATTTCATCGACGACAGCGTCGTGCGCGAGACCTTGGGCGTCTCGCAGCACAGCGTCTTCCTTGACATCGGTCGGCACAGGACGATTGTGACCCACGCGGGACCCCNCACCGTCGGTGGGTCACTCATCCGGAAGCCGGNACGGCANCCNGGTANTGTCCNACCATGCCTNNNCCACCGTCCCCCGNACGCCGGGGCCGTCGAATCGCGTCGATCGTGGTGATNGCCGCCGCCGCGGCNTTGACGCTGACAGCNTGCGAGAAGCCAGCGCCCGGNGTGTCCGTTTTCGCCGGNACCACGACGAAGTTCCAAGAGGCAATNTGCTGGGCGTTCGATTCACCNGCCCTCGAACCCGGAGACTGCGCCCAGAGCTTGATCGCCGAGGCCAGNACCGGAGACAACGTCCCGCGNATTCCCGTGGTTCCCGGAGAGACNATCGGCATNAGNGTCGATCCCGTGGTCGCCGACTCNGGNTGGTCACCGGTGATCGGACAGCAACGTTTGGTGTCNACGCCTTTGGAAACCACCTACTACCGATTNACCTANCCGGACTTACAAGAAATTCCACCCGATGGCNTTCTCCTGCANGTAGTCGCCGGCCGTGGTGATGCNGCGAAAGGCATNTGGGTNTTCCGACTCGAACGCNCGTAGNCCACGCTCGTTGCANNGGGGTTCGCGCNGGATNTANCGCTNACTGCGTTGCCCGNTGCGTCGCTGGCAGAGTCGACAGGTGCGCTATACGTCCAGGTCGTCTGCNACGGCCCGCAAGACAGCCGCNCCCTTGCGCGCCATGTCATCGGAGGGNTANCGCCCTCGTCGCAANTGTCCGGACATNCCATCGAGCAGCTTGATGACNTCTTCGATGATNACGGCCATGTCATCGGCCGGCTTNCGCGAACCCTTCGCAACNGACGGGGTTTCCAAAATGGTGACCGATAGCGCCTGCTTTCCGCGACGCCCATCGACGATCCCGAAATCCACCTTCGTGCCAGGNCGCAATGCANGNACCCCGTCCGGCAACGTCGATACGTGAACGAAGACGTCCTCGCCGTCNTCGGCAGTGATGAAGCCGAACCCCTTCTCGGAGTCGTACCACTTNACNATTCCTGTCGGCACCTGTNGCTCCTCGCTCGATCACCCCGTGGGTGCTTGGCGCCCGATCCTACGGCCTTGGACACNCCNTCACTGTCAGGGCATGGCAGGCTAGTGGAGTGAANAGCGGCTCCCCCCACGGTGATCGGCTCCTGCGCNCAGGACTCGTCATCACCATCATCGGCCTCGGNTGCGCCCTGGTGGCCTTGACTCCNTTGTTCNTTCCCGAGGTTCGCCTGTCCGGCGTGTGGTGGTTCTTGTCGATGCTGACGGGCGTCGGCCTGGCGATCGTNATCATCGGTCTCCTGCGCTCATCGAGAGCCCGACGGNAAGTGCGTCGATAGCGCCATGANTTCACCCCAACCNCGGACACTNGCCGAGGANCTCCGCTCNCGCAGTGACGATCAACTCNCCGCACTGTTGAACGCACGCCCCGANCTCGTGCACCCCATTCCCTCNGACATGCGGGCGTTGACGACCCGTGCATCGACGAGTCCATCCATCGCTCGTTACCTNGACGANGTCGATGTTCTTCACCACTTCACTCTCCGTGTGGCGAGNGAACTCACCGCCGAGCAACCNACATCCNTTCCCGTGCTCATCGACGANGTGGTGGCCCGGGTNGACGTGGCAGACGCCACCGATTTCGCATCATCNGTNCATCANGCNGTCGATGCNCTGCACACAGCGGCCTTGTTGTGGGGGANGCAGGAACGCNCCCACGTTGTGACGTCGGTTCGAGACCAGGTTGCTCNGGCNCCCGCGCCNNCCTGGCCGCCNCCGNCGTGCTCAGCNCCGCCCAGTAGCNCAGAGGAANACACCNCACTCGATCAACAAGCCGGGGCNCNCGTGCGCTCCACCATCTCGATCATCGAGGAAGTCGGCGATCTGTGGCGACGGGAGCCGGGTGCGGTNCTTCGTTCNGGTGGNNTGTCCACCCGNGCNCTCGACACTCTCGCCGCGCACCTGGGNGCCGATCGCTTCGCCGTTTCCTNCGCACTCGACATCGCGCATTCGGCGGGGCTGCTNGCTGTCGGGGCGACCGACTCCGATGTGGCATGGATGCCGACTGAATCCTTCNACGATTGGCGTCGCACCCCGCCCGGACGTCGTTGGGCTCTCCTCGCACAGACATGGCGGGACAGACNNGGCGTCACCTCTGCCAAACCGCTGGTAACCGAGGAGCATCCGTTCACCGCCACCTGGCGACATCATCTGCTGACCGTCGCCAACGAGGCCTCNGGTGNGTGCGACATCGACACNATGCTNGAANTCATCGACTACCGATGGCCTCGGCGCCGTGGATCGAAACGATCATCGGTCCTGCGCACACTATTTCACGAGGCCGAGGTCCTCGGGATTGTGAACGGAGGGGGGCTCAGCAGCGCCGGTTGTAGGTTGGCCGACGCCTCGGACTCTGCAGCACTTGCGAAGGCTGTCACTGCTCATCTCGCCGCTGAGGTCGACACCGTTCTCATCCAAGCCGACCACACCATCGTGGCGGCCGGTCCTCTGACTCCCGCCGTGGGCAGACCTCTGCGCGACCTGGCAGACGTCGAATCTCGCGGGCACGGATGCGTGCTGCGGATATCGAAGGCGTCACTGCGCCGCGCCCTCACGGTCGATGCCGATCCNCACACCTGGATCGAGTTTCTCCGCACCATCAGCTCCAAGGATGTCCCGCAGCCGGTCNTCTANGCGATCACCGACGCAGCCAGGTCCTTNCCCGGTGTCCGCGCGGACTTCGTTGNNCCTTGCCCACCNGCACCNAGGCGNCGGCCCCGCACGCGGGCAACGGCAGCAACCGTGGACANGACCCTGCGGGTGCTCCGAGCAGANGAACTCCGGGANCGGGNGGACGAGGCGCCTATCGATATCTCCGAGGTGCCGCGCATGGATAGTTCGACGGTNGTNGCCAGCNTCAAGTACGCCATCGATCACAACGAGACGGTTCATCTGACGCACGCCGAGTCAGACGGGTCGACTGCCGTTCTTCTGGTTGACCCCATTCGTCTCGGCGGTGGATCTCTCACGGCCTACGACCACCACGCTGAACAGGTGCGCACCCTCGCCGTCTCTCGAATCTCCGGCGTCGTGGCGATTCAGATCAGCGCCTGACATCTCAGGGACTTGTCAATTCCTCCACCGCAACACTCATCGACCGGAGATTTTCCGGAATAGGTACGACACCAATACCCGACCCGGTCGGTACTGCAAGCCGGCCGTCGCGAAGCACGAAGGGCTCGGTGACATCTTCGGCGTAGTACCTGTTCGATGCGCTCGTGTCTCCCGGCAACGTGAATCCCGGCAGAGCCGCGAGAGCCACATTCGCTGCTCGACCTATGCCGGTCTCCAACATCCCTCCGCACCACACGGGGACTTCTCGACTCAGGCACAGATCATGAATCTTCTTGGCTTCGAGAAACCCGGCCACCCGGCCCGGCTTGATGTTGATGTTCGACGCGGCCCCGAACTCGATCGCCGACTCGGCCGACTCCGTCGACAGAATTGATTCGTCCAGGCAGATCGGGGTAGAGCATGCACGAGCGATGAGCGTGTGACCCCACCAATCCTCTTCTTCCAACGGCTGCTCGATCAGCAAGAGATCGAATTCATCCAGCCTGGCTAGGTGGTGGGCGTGCTCCCGCGAATAGGCCTGGTTGGCATCGACCTGAAGCGGAATCGTCGGCCAGCGCTCACGCACCGCGGCGACCGGCTCGATGTCCCACCCGGGTTCGATCTTCANCTTGATGCGCCGGTAGCCCNCATCCACATACATACCCACTTCTTCGAGGAGTTCCTCGGTGCTTTCCGATGTNGGAATCCCCACGCTCACGCCGCAATCGACTTCCGNACGCGTCGCTCCGAGGTAGTCACCGAGCGAGGTNGNGGCGCGACGCAACCACACNTCGAGCACAGCGGTACCAACGGANGCCCGNGCAATGTGGTGCCCACGNACCACCTTCATGGCGGCATGAACGCTGTCGGGAGTCCAGTCCTTGCCCANAACAATCGGNGCGAGGTACTCCTTGATCACCCGTATTGCCCCGGCGGTGTATTCGGCGTTGTAGCCCGGCCAACCCANCGTGACGCACTCACCCCAACCCTGGACGCCGTCACTGTCGATGGCCTCGACCAGCATCACGTCACGCACNTGNTGGGTNCCGAAACTCGTGCGGAAAGGCCGCACCAGTGGCATCTGCAANGAGTGCAGGCGTAACGCGTCGANAGTCATGAGGTCGAGCCTTTCGCCAGGACATACGACCCGTGCGAATCAAGCCCCACCACNGAAAAGNCACCCTCCAACGCATCGAGAAACTGCTCCCGGACTCTCATCCGCCACTCACGCGCCTGNTCNGGATCGGTCGTNCGCAGGCTCACGATGTCGTCCGGGATGGCNATGACGCGGGCCTCNTCAANGTCCGCTGGGTCGACATCGGCGATAGGGGCACGGGCCGCACTNATCGCAGACGCACNATCGAGAATCCACCACGCGAAGACACGGTCCGACGGATCCCCGGCGTTGATGGCGTCGTCCATATTGCCGTAGAAGTTGGGCATGTAGTCCCGCACGTGGGTNCCGAGTTTCTGCACATTCAGTCGCGCATTGCGACGCACGAGAGGATCGAAGCTCCACACCACNGTGTCTATNCCGCAGGAAAGCGCCCACGCTCGCTGGTGCAACTTNATCGCCGTGCCGACGTGTCGATTTCGATACNCATCCACNACNCCGGCCATNTGCGAGTGCAGATGTGCGTGCCACGANGACGCATCTTCCGGTGATNCNCTCTCAGANTCGTGTCCCGATACGCGGTGCCGCCCGACGACGGCGAGNGCTGCACCCACCGGTTGGGAGTCGTCGAACGCAGCGGCGACGTAGCCTCCGGAGTGGACCAGNGCTCGCAGNAGATTCGACTTCACGTGGGTTGCCCCGGATTCCGGAGGCCAGACCTCATCGAAGATTCGCACGGCGATGCCNTGGTCATTAGGGTCGTCCAAGGTCCGGATGGATACCCCCGCAGCCTCTTCGGCTCGCGCGGCAGCCCGCCAGGCATCATCGACAACGCTCACGGCAGCACGGTAGCGAGAGGAACGAGGCTCACTCGATGGACGGTCACCTANGCNTNGACGATCTCGTNGACGCGACCCGCCAACTGGTGACCGTCGAATCCCCCACCGACGATCTCNCCGCCTGTGCGGAGGTGGTCGAGGCNGCCCATGAGNTGTCGCGCGCGTGGTTGTCCNAGCCAGGCCGTATCGAGAGGCACGGTGNCCGACCTGTCTGGCGCTGGGGACCNTCGAGCCCTCGGGTACTTCTTCTCGGGCATCTGGACACGGTGTGGCCGNTGGGAACCCTGGAGCGNATCCCGTTCGCGGTGGACGGGGATCGAATGACGGGGCCNGGGGTTTTCGANATGAAGGCGGGGGTTGTCCAGGGCTGGGCCGCGTTGTCCATGGTGNCCGCTCACCCGGANGGTTCCTGCGGAATGCTGCTGACAACCGATGAGGAAACAGGGTCCATGGCNTCCCGCGACCTGATCGCNGAAGCCATTACCAACGCNGAGGCCGTCTTCGTTCTCGAGCCATCGGCCGACGGGGCGTTGAAGACCGAACGCAAGGGCACGTCTTGGTATCACCTGACCTTCACCGGCCGAGCAGCGCACGCAGGCCTGGACCCCGAGCGTGGGATAAACGCATCCGTCGAAGCNGCGCACTTCATCACCGAAGCNGTCACCTGGGNGGACCGCTCCCTCGGCACATCGGTGACCCCCACCGTGATGACNTCNGGCACCACCTCCAACACCGTCCCCGCNGAGGCTGCGTTNACCGTCGATGTNCGAGCCTGGACTCGCNCCGAGCAAGAGCGAGTCGATGCGAGCGTTCGTTCCTGGGAACTGCGACACCCCGAGGCCNCGTGGTCCATCGGNGGNGGCNTCGACCGATCCGCNCTGGAGTCTGCGNTGTCCGCNGACCTGTTCGCNNGCGCTCAGCGCGTGGCTCGCGACATGGGGCTGCCGGAACTGTCATCTCGGGCGGTCGGTGGNGCAAGTGACGGAAACTTGACGGCCGCTGCAGGCGTACCGACGCTCGACGGACTCGGCGCCATCGGTGACGGTGCGCACGCCGACCACGAATGGGCATCAGTGTCCGGCATGGACGAACGTGCCCGACTGCTCGCGGGACTGCTCTCCGCCATCGGAGGTGCCGCGTGACGGACGGACCACTCATCGTCCAAAGCGACAAGACACTTCTCCTGGAAGTCGAGCACAGCGACGCCGACGATTGCCGCAAGGCGATAGCGCCCTTCGCTGAACTCGAACGGGCACCGGAGCACATCCACACCTACCGGTTGACTCCGCTCGGATTGTGGAACGCGCGAGCAGCCGGTCACGACGCCGAGCAGGTCATCGACACACTCATTCGTTACTCGCGCTATCCGGTTCCCCATGCGCTCCTTATCGACGTTGCGGAAACGATGGCGCGCTATGGCCGCCTGCAGTTGGCCAACGACCCTGCCCACGGACTCGTCCTTCAGGCCATCGATGTTGCTGTTCTCGAAGAAGTTCTCCGCAGCAAGAAGATCGCACCGCTGCTCGGGACGCGGCTCGATGAAACGACCGTGATGGTGCACCCCAGTGAACGTGGCCATCTAAAACAAGCCCTCGTCAAACTCGGGTGGCCGGCCGAAGACGTCGCGGGATACGTCGACGGCGAGCGTCACGCCATCGCACTGGACACGGCCGAATGGCAACCACGCGACTATCAGATCGAGGCAGCCGACGGATTCTGGTACGGCGGATCGGGAGTGGTGGTGCTGCCGTGCGGGGCCGGCAAGACCATCGTGGGTGCTCTCGCCATGTCTCTGGCCCAAGCAACGACCCTGATTCTGGTGACGAACACCGTTGCAGCCCGACAGTGGCGGGACGAACTCCTTCGTCGTACCGAGCTCACGGCGGACGAGATAGGTGAGTACTCCGGATCCAAGAAGGAAATCCGCCCCGTGACGATTGCGACGTATCAAGTATTGACCGTCAAGCGGAAAGGGATCTACCCGCACCTCGAGGTCTTCGACACCCGTGATTGGGGGCTGATCATCTACGACGAGGTCCACCTGCTGCCCGCTCCCATTTTTCGATTCACGGCGGACATTCAGAGTCGACGTCGTCTCGGACTCACAGCCACGCTCGTTCGTGAGGACGGCCGTGAGTCGGATGTCTTCTCCCTGATCGGCCCGAAGCGCTACGACGCACCGTGGCGTGAGATCGAGTCCCAGGGCTACATCGCTCCAGCCGATTGCGTCGAAATCCGCGTCGATATGCCTGAGCCGGATCGAATGGTCTACGCGATGGCGGAGCCGGAAGACAAGTATCGGCTTGCCGCCTGCACACCCGAGAAGAATCGTCTGATCGATGAGATCATCGCCCACCACTCCGGCGAGCAGGTGCTGGTCATTGGTCAGTACCTCGATCAACTGGCGGAGGTAAGCGCTCATCTCGATGCACCCGTGATCACCGGGGACACCTCGGTTAAAGAGCGCGAACGACTGTTTCAATCGTTTCGCGAGGGCGAGATGAAGGTCCTGGTCGTCAGCAAGGTTGCGAACTTCTCTATCGACCTACCCGAAGCCGCGGTCGCTATTCAGATCTCCGGGACCTTCGGGTCACGTCAGGAAGAAGCACAGCGACTCGGTCGGGTCCTGCGACCCAAGGTGGACGGGCGGACGGCGCACTTCTACTCAATCGTGACGCGCGACACCGTCGACGCCGATTTCGCTCAGCACCGGCAACGCTTCCTCGCAGAACAGGGCTACGGCTATCGCATTGTGGACGCGGATGACGTGCACGCAGGGCGCTGGGACGGGGTATAGATCGAGGCTCGCGTTGGCTGAGCCCTACGCCGGCAGCACCGCAAGGCGCGCGTTGATGTCGACCACGAGATCATCGACTGTTCCAACCCCCGGCAGCGGAATGTGCACGCGCCCGAACTCGGCGGTGCCGATGATCTCTATCTCATTCATCGATTGCCAGTCGGTTCCCACCGGTGAGACGGCGAGCACTATCTGGGTGTCGATGGTCCCGGCGCTTGCCTGTCCCGAGATCTCCGCGGCCTCACCCGCGGTGCTACCCGCCCCCGCATAGACAAGATCGTGTGCTCGGTAGCCGGAAATAAAGGCCCGGACTGCACCGTCCGTGAGGAAGTTGCCCGTCTTTATCCGGTCGAGAGCAATCGTCAGGTTCATCCGAATGTCGGTGTCCTGGATCCACAAGTCTCCCGCTCGAACCGGAGCGCTCACATCGACGTCCACGCGGCCAGACGATTGAGAACTGCGCAGCCGAACGTCGGCGCCATCGATTTGTCGGATGCTCCAGGATCGCTCCACGGGACAACTGTGCCAAACAGATACGGATGTCCCCGCAACACCTCATGACCGACGGTTTAATGCCCTGATGAGCAAACAGCGCACCTTCTACAGATCCGAGCGCCTTGGCGCTCTGACCGATGGTCTGTTCGCCATTGTGCTCACGTTGCTCGTACTTGAGCTAAAAATCCCCGAGGACCCAGCCCCCGGCACGGACGTCGTCCAGGTCTTGATCAACGATTGGGAGGCGTTCGCCGGGTGGCTGATCAGCTTCGTCATCCTCGCCCGACTGTGGATGTTCCAGCATCACGCCGCAGCGTCGGCTCGATTTGTCAGTTCGCGTTCCATCGCCATCAACTTCGTCTTTCTCGCGACGGTGTCTCTCATCCCTTTCAGCGCCCACTTGGTGAGTACCTTCGAACTGGCGCAGCCGATGGTGCTGCAGATCTTCTCGTTGCTCATCGGCCTGGTGTCGATCTTTCTCGGGTGGTTCATGAGCAGCGTTCGAAACGATCAGCGAGCACTCGGGCGAAGCGAGCCAGACGCGCAGGGCTGGACCCAAGGCACGATTCATCATCTGGTGTGGGTGCCGATTGTTGCTGTCGTGGCCGCCATCACCGCCCAACTCGATCCTCGTTTGGCTCTCGCCGTGTGGACAATCGAAACCGTCATAGTGCTGGTCATCTTCTTGACGGCTCGGTCAGATGGCGACCTGCACATCTACGCTCCGGACGACAACTGAAAAAAGCGCTGGGGGCAGCTCCCGAAGGAACCGCCCCCAGCGAGGTATTCGTGAGGCGAACTAAAGGAAGTCAGACCCTTAGAAGTCCATACCACCCATGTCGCCGCCGCCTGCCGGCATCGCCGGTGCAGGCTCGGGCTTGTCCGCCACTACAGCCTCAGTGGTGAGGAACAGGCCCGCGATCGATGCCGCGTTCTGCAGAGCAGAGCGAGTCACCTTCGCCGGATCGATGATGCCCTGGGCAACCATGTCGACGTACTCTCCGTTGGCTGCATTCAGGCCCTCGCCCGCGGAAAGCTCGCGCACCTTCTCCACCACGACACCGCCCTCGAGGCCGGCGTTCTCGGCGATCTGCTTGAGCGGAGCGGACACCGACAGTCGAACGATGTTCGCTCCCACGGCCTGCTCGTCGACGAGGCCGAGGGCGTCGATCTTCGAGTCAGCCGCCTTCATCGCCTGAATCAAGGCAACGCCACCGCCGGGCACGATGCCCTCTTCGACGGCCGCCTTCGCGTTACGGACGGCGTCCTCGATGCGGTGCTTACGCTCCTTGAGTTCGACCTCCGTGGCTGCGCCGACCTTGATGACGGCGACGCCGCCGGCCAACTTGGCCAGGCGCTCTTGCAGCTTCTCACGGTCGTAGTCGCTATCGGAGTTGTCGATCTCAGTCCGGATCTGGTTCACGCGGCCCTGAATCTGCTCCGCGTCACCCGCACCCTCAACGATGGTCGTCTCATCCTTAGTGACGACCACCTTGCGAGCGCGACCGAGGAGGTCGAGGGTTGCGTTCTCCAACTTCAGGCCGACCTCTTCGCTGATGACCTGACCACCGGTGAGGATCGCGATGTCCTGCAGCATGGCCTTACGGCGATCGCCGAAGCCCGGAGCCTTGACGGCGACCGAGCGGAAGGTTCCGCGAATCTTGTTCACGACGAGGGTCGCGAGGGCTTCACCCTCGAGATCCTCAGCGATGATCGCCAGCGGCTTGCCGGACTGCATGACCTTCTCCAGAACGGGAACGAGGTCCTTCACCGAAGAGATCTTCGAGTTCACGATGAGCACGTACGGGTCTTCGAGCTCGGTCTCCATGCGCTCTGCATCGGTGACGAAGTAGGGCGAGATGTAGCCCTTGTCGAAACGCATACCCTCGGTGAGCTCGAGCTCGAGGCCGAAGGTCTGGCTCTCCTCCACCGTGATGACGCCCTCTTTGCCGACCTTGTCCATCGCCTCAGCGATGAGCTCGCCGACCTCGGCATCGCCACCGGCCGAAATGGCAGCGGTGGATGCGATCTGCTCTTTTGTCTCGACGTCCTTTGCCATAGCGAGGAGTTCGTCGGCGACGACATCGGTCGCCTTCTCGATGCCGCGCTTGAGACCCATGGGGTTCGCGCCGGCAGCGACGTTGCGCAGGCCTTCGCGAACGAGTGCCTGGGCAAGCACGGTTGCGGTTGTGGTGCCGTCGCCAGCGACATCGTCAGTCTTCTTGGCGACCTCTTTAACGAGCTCGGCACCGATCTTCTCGTAGGGATCCTCGAGATCGATCTCCTTGGCGATGGATACACCATCGTTCGTGATCGTGGGGGCTCCCCACTTCTTCTCGAGAACGACGTTGCGGCCCTTCGGGCCCAGGGTGACCTTCACGGCGTCGGCGAGCACGTTCATGCCGCGCTCGAGCGACCGCCGGGCCTCCTCGTCGAATGCAATCATTTTTGACATAGGGGTCTGTTCCTCCGGAACGTCCGCGTGGAAAGTTGTCACTCTCAGGTGTCGAGTGCTAAGTCAAAGTTAGCACTCACCCCTGGAGAGTGCAAATTCCTTACCGGGGTTCAGGGACACCCACAGCCCCTACACCCACGTCACGCGAAGGCGCCTCTAGCGGCCGGTGACCTCGATACCGAGCCTGCGAGCCGAGCGGGCCCGTTGACGGGCAGCGCGCATCCGGCGCAAGCGCTTGACCAGCATCGGATCGAATGCCAGGGCGTCGGGGTTGTCGATCAGCGCATTGATGATTTGGTAGTAACGCGTGGCGCTCATGTCGAAGAGTTCACGGATTGCCTGCTCTTTGGCCCCCGCGTACTTCCACCACTGACGCTCGAACTCGAGAATCTGACGATCACGCTGACTCAAGCTGCTCCCTGCCGCTTCGTTGTCGAGGCGGACAGCATCCATGGGGCACTCCTTTGTGGTCAACCCTGATCCAGGGTGAACCGCGCCGTGTGTTTCGGGCTGTTCATCGGCGACGGATTGTTCGCCACCGAGAGGAAGATAGGCGTCATCGTAGGACCTAAATGCCATTCGTGTCATTCACCCCCACGCCGGCGTGCGCATTTCCACTGTTCGATCCCAGACTACGGGGAACGGCGTCTCCCGCGACCTCGAAGGATGACCCAACTGAATCCATAGCCCAGACCGTTGGTTGCCCAGTGCAGCCCCATGGGGGCGATGACGCTGCCGGACACGATGCGCATCAATGCAAAAAGCACACCGGCAACAGCAGTCACAAGAACGCTACCCACGACGGTCAGGATGTTGGCCCGCAAGCCCTTCCCGACGACCGAACCCAAGGCGGGATTGCGTTCGTGTGTCCCGATGCTGGGGAGCACATGCCAGATCCCGAACATGAGGGATGAAATCACGATCGCCCATACGACACCGAACCGTCGTGCCAGCATCGAAAACAGCACAGCTCGGAAGGCGATCTCCTCCAGCAAAACTGTTCCGAACGGAACCTCGACAAGTGCCTGGAACGCCAACTTCCCTGCCGACAAGGAGCCGATGCTGTCGTCCTTGAAGGCCTGGCGGGTCTTCTTGAACAGGCTGACAACGACGTAGAAGGCGGTGACAACTCCGATCGAGGCGACAGCCCAGATGAAACCTGACAGATAGAACCACCAACCGAGCCCCATGTCGGTGAAGGAGTTTCCATCCAAAAGACCGATGGCGATTAAGACGACGGAACTCGCAAACGACCACAGGAGGTAGTGCGATTGCGGCGCGAGACGGTTGTTGACGATGTTGATGACAACGATCGCGACGATGACGACCACCAACGGCCACCATGGAAGTCCCGGTTGGTACTCCGGGACGTGCCAACCGATCACTCGATCACGTTCCCTCTGTCGCGTTCCCTCTGTCGCGTTCCCTCAATCGCGCGCCCGGCGTGCGATCCAGCCCACAGTTTCGCGTCAGCATCGTCGACACACATCAAGGGTCACCACGAGGCTACTTGTTTCCCTCTGACGACCAACAGCGTCACGGGTCTCCTTTAGACTCCTTCGCCTACGCCCCTGTAGCTCAGTGGTAGAGCAACCGCCTTGTAAGCGGTAGGTCGTCAGTTCAATCCTGACCGGGGGCTCCATCAACGCCTATGACTGTTGACGCCGATCGAAAATTGCGTTCAGCGTGATACCCGCGGCGACGGAAGCGTTCAGCGACTCCTGCCCGTCGACCATCGGGATTCCGATCAAGAAGTCGCATGTTTCGGCAACCAGACGTGACAGGCCCTGTCCTTCGGAGCCCAACACGAGGGCCACTCGGTCACCAACCACGTCATCGTTGATGTCGCTGATACTCGTCTCAGCCCGGGCGTCCAACCCGATCGACATCCATCCGTCGCCGTGGAGTGTCTCGATGGTCGACCGAAGATTGGTGACCCGCGCGACCGGGAGGCGTGAGAGCGCTCCTGCGGACGCTTTCCACGCAGACGCTGTAATCCCCGCGGATCTTCGCGACGGCAAGATCAGGCCGCTCGCACCGAAGGCTGCGGCCGATCGAGCAATTGCTCCTACGTTGTGGGTGTCGGTGATTCCATCGAGCAACACCACGAGGTTTCCCGTAGCCACGGTGTCGAGATCCGCATACTCGTAGTCTTTGATCGCCAGGACCAGTCCTTGATGACTTCCGTTATGGGAGAGCTCGTCCAGGTCTGTCCGCGCTCCTTCGAAGACGGGTATTCCCAACTCGTGCGCAAGGGCTAACGACTCACGCCAACGGTCGTCCGGCTCTGCCCGCACCTGCAGATACAAGCCGGTTGCTGGGACGCCCGCGCGAAGGGCCTCGAGAACCGGGTTACGCCCGATGACCACATCACCGGAATGAATCTGGCTGGTCCGCGTCGAGGACGGTGCGTGCTTTCGTGCGCGTCGAGCCGCTGGATGATGTGCACGGTCCTTGGCTTTCGGTGTGGGGCCTTTCCCTTCGAGGCCTTGCTTTCGTTGACCTCCCGATCCAGAGGAGGACCCCTTCTTCGATCCTTTCCGGGTCGCTCCACGGCGCTGTGAGTTACCCGCCATCGCTGGACCCACCGTCGTCACTCAGGGACCACCGAGGACCATCCGGGGTGTCTTCGATCTCGATGCCGGCCGCTTTCAACTGGTCACGAATCGCATCGGCACTGGCGAAGTCTTTGCGTTCCCGCGCGGCTTGCCGTTGCTCCAGCGCAACGGCAACGAGCGCATCCACCGCGCCCTCCAACCGTCCACCCGCGTCACCGCGCCGCCAATCCGACGGGTTCAGCCCGAGAACATCCAGCATGGCCACGACAGATTGGGCTCTGGCTCTGACCGTCTCGACATCTCCACGTGCGATGGCTGCATTGCCCTCACGCACCACACCATGGATGACGGCGATGGCCTGCGGGGTATTGATGTCATCATCCATCGCCTCGTCGAAATCAGGATGCCTGTCGTCCGCATCGACGTCGAAAGCGTCACCGATCACTTCCGCGGCTCTCGTCAGGAAACCCTCGATTCGCTGGAAGCCTTGACCGGCGTCCGTGACCATCGCATCGGAGAACTCCAACATCGAGCGGTAGTGAGCACCCGCCAGGTAATAGCGAAGCTCGATGGGGCGCACCCGTTGAACGACCTCCGAGACGAGGAGCGAGTTACCCAGTGACTTGCTCATCTTTTCCCCAGCCGTCGTCACCCACGCGTTATGCAGCCAGTAATTGGCGAACCCGTCTCCTACACATCGAGACTGCGCGATCTCGTTCTCATGGTGCGGAAAGACGAGGTCCAGTCCGCCGCCGTGAATGTCGAAAGTCGAGCCCAGGTACTTGCGCGCCATCGCCGAGCATTCGATGTGCCACCCGGGACGCCCCGGACCCCACGGCGTTTCCCACGAAGGTTCGCCCTCTTTGGCGCCCTTCCACATGGCGAAATCCCGGGGATCTCTCTTGGACCGAGCCTCGGCGTCATCCGCTGCGAGCATGTCGTCGACCTTCTGGCCACTCAACGAGCCGTAGTCCGCATACGCACGGACGTCGAAATACACGTCGCCGTTCGCTGCGTAGCCGACACCTGCGTCCATGAGTCGCTGCATCAAGTCGACCATCTCGGGGATGTGCCCGGTTGCTCGTGGCTCGTACGTTGGGCGTAGGCAACCAAGAACGTCGTACGCCTCGGTGAATGCCCGCTCGTTGCGCATCGCCACCACCCAATAAGGGACGTCTTCATGACCGGCGTTGTGCAGGATCTTGTCGTCGATATCGGTCACGTTGCGGACGTACGTGACGTCGTAGCCGCGGGCGCCCAACCAGCGCCTGACGATGTCGAAAGCCACTCCACTGCGAATGTGCCCCACGTGCGGCGGCCCCTGGACGGTGGCGCCGCATACGTACATTCCCACTCGACCGGGTTCGATCGAGGCGAACTCACGTACCGTTCGAGTACAGGTGTCGTGCAGGCGAAGAACCACGGTGAGACAGTAGCGGTGCGGCCTANCGAATGAGCGTGACGACCTTCTCCGGNTGAATACGCAGGATGATTCGCACATTGTCCNTGCCATCGTCGGCGGTGTACCGATCGTTACCGGTGTACTCCTGACATAGGCNATCGATCAACTCGCGAGCNCCCTCGNNNTCGACTTCGGCNNTGCCTCGAACTTCAACGTAGGAGTAGGGGTTGTCTTTCGGGTACACGATGACGCTGCATCGAGGATCNGCTTCCACATTCAGGTGCTTGCGACGACCCTTGACGGTCGAAACCAGCANATNGTTACCGTCTCGGGTCACCCAGACGACNGCTTGGTGNGGGCGTCCGCTNGGCAAGATGGTNGCGATAACGGCGAATTCAGGGGCATCNAACCAAGGCAGGACTTCTTCGGGAATNGCAACCATGGNNTGAGTGTGTCANCCCTGCTGNCGATCCTCGACGAGAGCGACAGCNATTGCNGCGACNCCTTCGCCCCGGCCGGTCAACCCCAACCCATCGGTGGTNGTTCCCGAGACGCTCACNGGGGCACCCAACGCGGCCGACAGNACATCCTGGGCTTCTCGNCGCCGCTCGCCTANGCGAGGCCGGTTGCCGATGACNTGCACGGAGACGTTNACAANCGTGAAGCCCGAGCCACGAACAGCAGCCGCTGCATGNGCCACCAGNCTGACACCCGAGGCGTCTGACCACTCCGGATCATTCGTTCCCACCAAGGAACCGAGATCTCCCAGGCCTGCNGCCGACANGACGGCGTCGCAGATCGCGTGCGAGGCGACGTCCGCATCGGAATGCCCTTCGAGGCCGTCCTGGTCCTCCCACACCAANCCGGCGAGCCACATNGGACGGCCTNCGGCGAACGCGTGCACGTCCGTCCCGATCCCGACCCGCATCTGNGATGTCACCGNGTNCTCCGATGCTCNATCAGGGCNTCNGCNAGGACAACGTCCAACGGNCGCGTCACCTTGAAGGCGTCNTCGTGGCCATCAACCGCGTGGACGGCAANGCCGAGNCGCTCCACCATTCCGGCNTCATCGGTGACGGGAGCGTCGACNTCCGCGTGNGCACGCTGAAGAACGTCGCGGGTGAAGCCTTGCGGTGTCTGCACGGCCCGCAAAGANTCTCGCGACACCGTTGCCNCCAANGAGGCATCNCCACTCACCGTTCTNATCGTGTCGACNAGCGNNACGACGGGAACGACGGCTGCGTGGCCGTNCCTGACNGCGGCCACCACATTGGTGATTACCTCNGGNGGGACNAGCGGACGCGCGGCGTCATGAACGAGAACNACATCNACNTCATCNGGCAGTNCGATCANTGCCCGGGCNACAGATTCCGATCGAGATTCTCCNCCCGCCACAACGAANACCTCGGCGGAGAACTCTTGGGGTTGAAGCAACGAACCCACGTCTTCTCGGTAATCNGATGGAGCGGCNACGACCACAACGTCGACNACGGGACTGGCGGCGAGTGCCTTCACCGCNTAGACCAGCATCGGGGTGCCGGCGATTTCTCGAATGGCTTTNGGGGCTCCNGGNCCGAGGCGTTCACCCCTGCCTGCAGCNGGAACNAGGGCGGCGACGCGCCCGTAGCCAACGTCGTCGCTCACGACGAACTGATCAGGAAGCCAGGACCTCGTCGAGGATGGCCTCGGCCTTGTCCTCGTCGGTCTTCTCTGCGAGCGCCANCTCGCTNACCAGGATCTGGCGCGCCTTGGCNAGCATGCGCTTNTCTCCCGCCGACAAGCCACGCTCNTGCTCTCGACGGAACAGGTCCCGGACNACNTCGGCNACCTTGATGACGTCACCGGATGCCAGCTTCTCCAAATTNGCCTTGTATCGNCGCGACCANTTGGTGGGCTCCTCGGTGTACGGCTGACGCAGGACNGTGAACACNTTGTCCAGACCCTCTGCGTTCACAACNTCACGAACCCCGACCAAGTCGACGTTGTCCGCGGGNACTCGAACCGTCAAATCTCCTTGCGCCACGCGAAGAACGAGGTATTCCCGATCCTCTCCCTTGATCTTGCGCATCTCCACCGATTCGATGACTGCNGCGCCATGGTGCGGGTAGACAACAGTGTCTCCGACATTAAAAGCCATTGAGAGGATCCCCTTTCCGGAACGCTGATTCTACCACCGCACAATCGACCGATACTCTGCGGTCGTGAACAANCGTCACTCCACAGCACTCGTCATGACCAGCNCTCTTGCCGCTCTCACGTTGACNTTGACCGGTTGNTNCAACGGNCCGAACGCCTCCACCAACATGCAATCAGTGCAGTTGACGGGGAACGGCGTCCAAGTNCAGGCCGGCGANATTCGCGCNGAGAACCTGACGCTTGTCGCGGGGCCCGACGGCTCGGCCAGCGCAACCTTGATCATGCGCGTGACCAATCAAGATCTGGAAGCGGACAATCTCCTGGCTGCTCTGATCGACGGTGTCCCCGCCTTCATCACNGGCGATGTGGTNGAACTACTCCCCAACCAATCNGTGGGNTTCGGGTATGAATCCGACCGNTGGATCAACTCTTANGAGTTCGACGCCNCTCCCAGTACGTACGTCCCCGTCGCTCTTCAATTCGAGCGNTCCGGGATTGTTGAGGCGAANGTGCTCGTCGTGCCCCCGACCGGCTACTACGAGGGAATCGAGCCGGTTCCACCNGCGATGTANCNCNGNGCCNACCTCACGCGTCGTACTTNTANCCGAGNCCNCGNACGGTGACCANGTGNACGGGGTGCGCAGGATCGNTTTCCACTTTGGCCCGNAGNCGTTTGATGTGAACGTCCAGCGTCTTGGTGTCCCCGACGTAGTCCGACCCCCACACNCGGTCGATGAGTTGCGCGCGAGTGAGNACTCGCCCGGAATTGCGCACCAGGATTTCCAGTAGGTCGAACTCNTTCAAGGGCATGGANACCTGCTCACCACGAACCGTGACCACGTGCCTNTCGACNTCCATCCGCACCGGTCCNGCTTCGANGGCTNCNGGCAGCAACTCTTCCAACTCTCCGTTGCGTCGCAGNACNGCTCGAATTCGCGCNAGTAACTCTCGNGACGAGAAGGGCTTGGTGACGTAGTCGTCGGCNCCCAATTCGAGTCCGACCACTTTGTCGACCTCGCCNTCCTTCGCNGTGAGCATGATGATCGGCACCTGTGAGCGTGTTCGAATCTGTCGACACACTTCGGTGCCAGGCAGACCGGGCANCATCAAATCGAGCAGGAGGATGTCGGCCCCCGANTTNTCGAANTCCTCNAATGCCNCATTNCCGTCTGCCGCGACNGCCACCTCGTAGCCNTCNCGTTCCAGCATGAAGGTCAANGCATCGGAGAACGACTCTTCGTCNTCGACNACCAGCACTCGTGTCACNAAGATCCTCCCTGCTCCGGAGTCGTCACGACATCNATGTCCAACTCNTGGGCCTGCCGCTGCATATNCGTTTGCGGNTCGTAGACCGGNAGTCGCAGAGTAAACGTCGATCCAGTTCCCACNTCNGACCAAACGGTGCACTCGCCTCCGTGGTTTTGGCACACGTGCTTGACGATCGACAGACCCAATCCNGTTCCCCCCGTACTACGCGATCGGGCTTGGTCGACNCGATANAAGCGCTCGAAGATNCGNTCGAGNTCATGTCCNGGAATCCCGATCCCNTGATCCTTGATGACGATCTCTGCGATGCCNTCGCTGGCGCGAACCGATACTGCGACTCNNGTGGCNGGGGGTGAGTAGTGGATCGCATTCGACAGCAGATTTCGCACGGCGGTNAGNAACTGACCNCGNTCTCCATAGATCTCTACGGATGCGTCTTCACTCCGCACGAGTTCNATTTCTCGGCTCACGGCCAAGGTGCGGACTTCATCCGACGCACNGGTGACGAGTTCGTCCACATCGACGATTTCNGCTCTGGTCATCGGATCATCNCTTTGCANNCGAGAAAGGTCNATGACGTCCTGAATNAGNGANGCCAGTCGGGCCGCTTCCGTTTGCATCTTTTCGGCAAAATGGCGCACTTGTTCCGGGTCATCTGCGGCCGAAAGGACTGTTTCTGCCAGCAGCGACAGGGCGCCGACCGGCGTCTTGAGTTCATGGCTGACATTGGCAACGAAATCGCGGCGCACGGCATCTACTCGTCGCTCTTCCGCCAAATCGTCGACGAGGATCAGCAGCACACCCGTTCCCAGTGGNGCCACGCGCACNCGCAACTCGAGAAGTTCTCTGCCGAGCGGTGGACGTCGAACCCGCATCTCCTGTTCACGTGCGTGGCCATCNTCGGCCACCTTGTCCACTAAGCGAACAATGTCTGCCACCGTCATGGAACTTCTGTTCACGAGCCCGAGCGACAAGGCCCGCGCACTTGCCCGCAGAACCGCTCCATCCNGTGCCGCGACNATCGAGGCNGATGGCAAGACAGACAGCACCCGTATNACTTCGTCCGGAACAGCCGGTCGNAGTTCCGAGGCGTCGATTACNTCCTCGCTACCACGCCGTCGAATGGCCACAACCGCACAATAGAGCCGCCTGACGGGACAGAACTCCCCGCGAGGGTCCCACAGCCCATGATTGGCTAACCGTTCACCTGGGAAACCGACAGTTCACCTTCAGTCAATGACACGTTCACGTTGTGGACGAGCGATTACCGGTCGCGGGCGTACCCTTAGCACCGACTAGCCGTTCCCTTATCCGACGACGATTCAGGACCCCTATGCGCGCCGCNTATTACGAGCAACTTGACCAGATCAACGACGACCTCGTCGAGATGACCCGGCTCGTGGGTTCGGCGATGAACCGAGCGACCCAAGCGCTCCTCGATGCNGATCTNCNNCTCGCTGAAGCNGTCATCGATTTNGANGCCAAGGTGGACACGCTGGCNAGTGACGTCGAGGAGCGCTGCTTCGAGCTCGTCGCNCTGCAGCAGCCGGTAGCGACCGACCTNCGTGTCGTCATCGGAGCGCTTCGCATCGCCAGCTCTCTNGAGCGGATGGGTGACCTCGCCGAGCACGTGGCCAAGCAGGCCCGCATGCGCTTTCCCAAAGTGGCCGTGCCACAAGAACTCCGCGCGACTTTCGCGGAAATGGGNTCTCTGGCNGAGGTCATCGTNGCNAAGACGGGTTCGGTTATCGCGACGAAGGACGTCGCCCTNTGCGCCGACATCGCNGTGCACGACGAGCGAATGGACNGTCTGCACCGGGAACTGTTCACCATNGTNCTNTCGCAGACGTGGAAACACGGCGTCGAGGAAGCGATCGACGTCACCTTGCTCTCCCGCTACTACGAGCGTTACGCGGATCACGCCGTGTCGGTGTCCAAGCGGGTCGTCACGATCGTCACNGGTGAGCCGTACGTGGCGGTCTCCCTGGAGGATCAGGCGGGGGCGTAGGGCCACACGTAGCCTTCCGNGCACGGGTGCGGGAGACTTCGGNCATGGCTTCCGTCCACCCCNTGCGGTCATCCGACCGCGCGGTGAAAAGCGGGCACNGCGATACGCCCAACCCACGACGNGTGGCNATGNTNTCCGCCCACACNTCCCCNCTCGACCAGCCCGGCACCGGTGATGCCGGTGGCATGAACGTCTACGTCGTNGAAACGGCACGGCGTCTCGCCGAGGCAGGTACGGAAGTCGAGATCTTCNCCCGAGGAACGTCNTCGGNTCTNCCNTCAACTGTNGAGCTGGCCCCNGGGGTTCTCGTCCGACACATCACGGCAGGNCCTTTCGAGGGATTGGTCAANCAAGACCTCCCGGGNCAGCTGTGTGCCATGACTTCCGGCGTNATGNGGGTCGAGGCGAGCCGACCCGAAGGCTGGTACGACCTCATCCACTCGCACTACTGGCTCAGCGGCCAGGTGGGGTGGCTCGCGTCCGAGCGCTGGCGCATCCCTCTCGTGCACTCCATGCACACGATGGCCAAGGTGAAGAACCTCGAACTCGCCGAGGGAGACACACCCGAACCGAACATCCGCATCATCGGAGAGCAGCAGGTCGTCGATGCCGCGAGCCGGCTCACCGCCAACACCGATGACGAGGCCCGCCAACTCATCGAGCTGTACGGAGCCGATCCGGCACGGGTGGACGTCGTTCATCCGGGAGTAGATCTCGACGTCTTCTCACCGCACCCNACCACCCGTGACCGTGGTTCGGTCCGGGTCGANGCGGGNATCGGCCACGANGAGTTCGTGCTGCTGTTCGTCGGTCGNATCCAGCCCCTGAAGGCTCCGGATCTGCTGATTCGCGCCCTGGCGTCACTNCGGACCGACCGTCCAGACCTACCGGTACGCGCCGTTGTGTGCGGNGGTCCGTCCGGCTCNGGNCTGGANCGGCCNACNGCGCTNGAGGACCTCGCNCGCGATCTCGGNGTTCTCGACAAAGTCACTTTCCTCACGCCGACGTCTCGGGAGCACCTGGCGGATCTCTTCCGTGCCGCNGACCTCACGGTTGTCCCCTCGTACTCGGAATCGTTCGGGCTCGTTGCGGTGGAATCCCAGGCGTGTGGAACNCCCGTNGTGGCTGCCAACGTCGGNGGNNTGCGNACNGCGNTCGCCGACCAGGTCAGTGGCGTTCTGGTTGAGGGTCACAANCCAGACGACTACGCCCGGGTAATGGCCCGNCTNGCAGACGATCGAATTCGGTTGCGCGAGCTTTCGCATGGCGCGGTNGCNCACGCCAGCACGTTCGGGTGGNANCACACCACCGCNGGTCTTCTCGACACGTACCGGGCGGCNCGGGAGCACTTCACNGGGATTGATCTCGCCGCNACCCACGGATCCCATGACTGATCNTCACTCTGGTCGCGCGCATCTNGAGAAGTTTCTGCACGCCCACGAACTCGACTTCGAANAANTCAACGANNCCACNNTCGCGNTCGTCGTTCCTGGGGANAAGAAACTCACCACGACAGCGTCTTTCGCTTTCGGTGACACGACTGTCACCGTCAACGCCTTTGTNATCCGGCACCCGGACGAAAACGATCTCGCGGTCTANCGATGGCTCTTGGAGCGCAATCGTCGNATGTACGGCTTGGCNTACAGCATCGATCACCACGGCGACATCTATTTGACCGGACGGTTCCCCCTGGACGCCATTACCGACGCCGAGCTGGACCGCATCTTCGGATCCATCAGCGAGTACGCCGACGGAGCCTTCAACTCACTGCTCGAGCTCGGTTTCGTGACGGCCATACGCCGGGAGTGGCAGTGGCGAACCAAGGCCGGCCTCCCAACGGACAACCTCGCAGCCTTCGCCCACCTGGCCGACCCGGACCAGTCAGGCGACCCGGACCAGTCAGACGAGCCAGACCAGGACTACTAGCGCGCCCAGCCGGACGAGGCGGAGCAGGCGTTCTGGGACCATCGGGCAAGATTGCGCCATGACGACGAACACCTCCACGCTGATTTTGCTGCGTCACGGCGAAAGCGAATGGAAC
>NZLD01000038.1 GCA_002694095.1 Micrococcales bacterium
GTTCGTCCGCCTCTTCCCCTTCTCCCGCCTTCGGTGAGCCAAGATCGTCACTTAACGCCATTGGTCACCTCCAGAATGGGTCTTACTCCGCCATGCCTCCACGAAGGTACCAGCGGGGTCGCCAGACCCGCTGTTGTCGGGCTCTTTCGAGGTGCTAATGCCCCTATTTCGCCCTACTGCAGATACACGCGGATGGGTGTCTGGGTGAGTGTGATGTCCGTGCTCGGCCCCGCTTCCTCGCAGTTCGCAAGCGGGTCACAGATCAACTGGGAGTTTTCTGGAGTGGTGTAGGTCGCCTCTCCGTCACTGGCCCAGGCAACCACCCATTGGGTGCCATCCCGACTGAAGTCGCAAGCAACTGCCCCTGCGTTCTCGCTGCACCCGTCAAAGCTTGCACCGATCACCCAGTTGTCCAGGGCGAAGAAACCCTGCTCCGCATCTGAGCCAGCGAAGGCTTGAATGCCGAGAAACTCCAGTGGGGCAAGCGACCAGATGTACCAATAAGACCGCTCCACACCTAGACGAAGATCATCAACGTACGTTCGTACGACATAACCAGCAGCGTCGCTTCCGGTGATCTCACGACCGTCAATGTCACCCGGGCCCGCGATTCCATAGTTCACTTCCGTATCCCAGATGGGAAGTTCCGGAGCACCTGCGGCTGCCAAGGTGTCGGTGAACTTTTCGATCAGCAGTGCGCGTTCACTCGGTGTGCCTTGGCCATTTGGGTACGTGTGCACGGCCCACACATCCACGGGCCAGCCCAGCTTCTCCAGTTCAGTGAGGTACTCCGGGAAGAAACGATCAAAGGATGCCGTCAAACGGGTGGACGGTGACGGGGCGACCACCAACGCTTCTGGATCGTTGGCCTTGATGATGTCGTAAGCCCTCTTCGTCATCTCCGCCATTTCGGCTGGAGTTCCGCGATAAAAATTGACCAGATTCGCTTCGTTCCAGATCTGGTAGTTGTCGATGCGATCACCGAAACGTGTGACAACTTCGGTTACCCAGTTATCCCAATCGTCGAGATCTGCGGGTGCGCTCGCAGCACCCGGCTGGGGGTAATCCGCATCGTTTACCTCCTGTGCCGCCCACTCCGGTGTCGTGCCCAGCACATAGAGAATGTCCTCCATGCCCTTGCTCGCAGCGTTCTCGAGCACACCCTCGAGGTTGTCCCACTTAAACTCGCCCTTCTCCAGTTCAATCTGAGACCAGCCGGTGCCGTTGTCCCACAGGCGCAGCGCGCCGAAGGGTGCGGAGGCCCAGGCTCCTCCCTCAGCCCCCTCAATATGCAACCCCACAAGTGAGCGCTGAATGGCGTTGGGGTCCTCGGTCACTTCCTCGGACGTCGGGCTTTCCGGCGCAGGNGTATCCGCAGCATCGTTGGTGTCTTGCTCACTCCCACCGCAGCCCGCAAGGAGTANTACCGCTGCCCCGANNGAAGCTACGGCNGCGCTTGCACNGCGGCGCGAGCCGCTGCGCTTGCCTGCTGCTTCACCAACAATTTNTCGTAGTTGGCTTGGCTTCCGAACCATANAGGNCTACCACCAATCGCGAGTTGTGTTCCTGCCGCGGTCGGGGAGCANTGNTTCAGTGAGTTGCACTGCCACGTGGCTCCCTGNGGAACAGTGTAAGTACCNACCCCTTCGTTGCTCCACACAACGACCTCAGGATTGATCGCATCACCTAGNTGGCACACATTCGGTTGCTTCTTGCNGCCNCGGGTGCACGAATAGAACGAGCCNNTCATCCAGTCATACGCTGTTTGATANCCAAGNCGTCCNAAGTCNCCNTCGGCAGCGTTATCNAGNATGATCCCNAGCCGGCCATCTGGGCGGTACCAGTAGTACCAGTAGGTGCGATCCACCCCCNTGAGNATCGANTCCAGGAACGTGCTTGACGTCCAGTCAGCTGCTTGTTGGCCGGTGATCTTTTGNCCCTTGGTCTTACCAGGGCCCTTGATGCCGTAATTGACCTCGGTATCCCANAGTTCNATCCGTGAAGGGACCTTCCCCTTCTTCATGTCCTTNACGACCTTGTCGAGATATTTNAGTCTGTCTCCNGGGGTGTCCTTACCCGGCGGGTACGTGTGAACGGCAATCGCGTCGACCGGCCACTTCTGCTTCTTCAGTTGCTTCATGTATTCCGGGAAGAAACGGTTGTACGACTTGGTCAGGCGAACCGTGCTACTTGCCGCCACCACCTTGGCGCTTGGGTCATACTTGCGGATGATCTTGTATGCCTCTTTGGTCANTTTCGCCATCTGCTTGGGAGTACCGTCGTAAAAGTCGGAGAGGTTCGCTTCGTTCCAAATTTGATACGCATCAATGCTCGCTCCATAGCGCTGCACGACNGTCTTTACCCACTTCTTCCACACGTCCATATCCGGGTTNGCNGANCCGGTGCCTCCGTATGGGTAGTTGCCCTTTGGCGGGTTCTTTTGGGCCCACTTGGGTGTGGAGCCGAGGACGTANGTGATGGACATGCCCTGCGCATTGGCGCTGGCAATCGCCGCGTCCATTCCGTTCCACCAGAAGGTCTTCTTCTTCTGCTGGACCTGGCCCCACGCAACACCNGCATCCCAGAGACGAATGCTTCCGATATTCGCATTCGGTTTTTCGCCGTTGGCGATTTGTGGCACGTGCATCCCAAATGCGACGTCCGGTATTGGGTTGGCAGCGACGGCCATGGGTGCCACCGCCACTGTCGAACCGAGTAGCGCCGCGCTCGTGAGTGCGGCCGTAATCATTCGTCGCATCGAAGAAGCCCTTCCATTCACGATCCATGTATTGCCGAACAGGTGTGCCCGCATGCTAACCCGGGGCCTACCGAAGACCAGTGAGCGACATTTGCATAGAGGGAAATGAGGTANNGACCCCTCCAGGGCTCCANCGTGCCGATACANCTANTGGGCTCGCCGCAGGACGTACAGGCTTTGGCCGTCNNTTTCCCTGCCGTACACAAAGCGATCAACAGCCATCCCCGCTTCCGAGGCCAGGTTCTCGAAGTGGCTTCTGGCGAATCGGGTGCAGTGCAGACGTCCCTTCCACTCCAGAGGCCCGTAGCCCTCCGGGTTCTCCTCCCAGTCCGGCACACCCTCCTCCACGAAACTGGTAACAAAGGCTTTCCCACCCGGACTGAGAGCCTCAGCGATCAAGTGCAGGTAGGCGGCAGTGTCGTCGTCGTTCATGTGGGAGAACACTGAATAGGCGTGGAAGACGTCCACCGACTCCGGGTCTGCCGCGAGTGTTCTGTCGGGTAGCCCGGCGGGGTTGTAACGCTCATTGGCAACGTCGACGCACGTGAAACGAAAACCCGGAGCCGTGAGGTTCTCCCGCGCCCAACTGATCAAGTCTGGTTGGACATCCACGCCGTGATAGTCCGCGATCCGTCTGTTGGAAAAGTGTTCGCGCACGCCCACCGCAAGGCGACCAGCACCGCAGCCCCAATCGAGCAATCGAGACTCTGCCGTTAGACCAGCGAGGCGCTCGAGGCGTTTCACATCTCGTACGGCCGTGCGGATGAAGGCATCATCGTTTTTGAAATGCTTGCCGCCCATCCGGTACTTGCCTGGCGGCAACGGTGTCTTCTTGCGAAGAAGTGTCACACGAGAACCCTAGATGAGGTGAATGGCTGGAGTAATCGCCCGGTCGCAACGCCATGACTGTCTCAGGTTATTTCCTCACTCTTGCCGATTTGGATCCCCTCCGCAGCCAACGGCAGTGGCAACGTTTTGTGGCAGGATGTTGGTGTGCCCATCGACTGGTCAAACAAGACGGTCTACGTGGCTGGCCATCATGGACTCGTCGGATCGGCGCTCGTGCGAGCGCTCGAAAGGGCCGGCGCGGGCAAGGTCCTCGGATGGCGGTCCTCGGAACTCGATCTTCGCGACCGGGCGGCCACCTTCGACGCCATCAACGAAGCCAAGCCAGACGTGGTCATTGACGCCGCCGCACGCGTAGGCGGGATTATGGCGAACTCCACCTACCCGGTGGACTTCCTGCAAGACAACATGCTGATCCAGACGAATGTGATGGATGCGGCGCATCAAGCGGATGTGGATCGGTTCTTGTTTCTCGGCTCCTCGTGCATCTACCCGCGGCACGCGACGCAACCGATCAGAGAGTCGTCACTGATGACCGGGCCACTGGAACCGACGAATCAGGCGTACGCCATGGCGAAGATCTCGGGCATCTACTACATCGAGGCGTTTCGCACGCAATACGGGAAGCGCTGGATCTCCGCGATGCCGACGAATCTCTACGGCCCGAATGACAACTTCGACCTCGAGTCATCGCATGT
>NZLD01000039.1 GCA_002694095.1 Micrococcales bacterium
TCATCGAGCTGTACCTCGGCACACTCGCCCAGGCCTGACCGCCAGCGGGCGCCACGCAAGCACAACATTCCGCAACCGGCCGATCATTGATGGCCGATCGCTTATCCCTGATCGCAGATCGCCCATCGCTCCGGGATGGCACACAGCCGACCTCCCGCCATCGAATCGGACCGAACTCCCACCGCAGCCGCCCGAACTTCCACAGCGGCGGTCTGAGCACTCTCGTGTGCAACACAAGGGCTAACGACGTACGCACCGATGGCCCAGGAGACGCGTAGAGCTTGACAACGGATACCGGCCCCTACAGGTGTCTCGGGGCAACCTGTGGATCTGGAGTTACGCAGCTGGGCACACGTGATCAGCCGGCCCATTCACTCTCCCAGGCCGTGATGTCGCGTTCTTGGGGGCAGGTCAACCGAGCAAAGCGGTGGGCCCCGCCTCCCGGAGGAGGCGGGGCCCACACACGTGGTGACTTGCTGCTACGGCAGCGGCACGTCAGCGGTGATCTTGCCCAGTGACTCGAACTCAGTGTTCGAGGTGTACTCGTTCACCTCAATGGTGCCCTGCGCGAGATCGCCGTACTCGTTGAAGTCGACCGGGCCAGTTACACCCTGGAAGTCGATATCAGTTCCAGCATCGAGCAGTGCCTTGCAGTCCGCCCAGTTGTCACACGCCTCGCCACCGTTACCGGCGACCTCAGGCAGCGCGGTTGCGATGGACACGCCGTCGGCGCATCCTGCGGCCTCTGCGGCCAGGGCGATGAGCATGGCGGCGTCGTAGGACTGTGCGCCGTAGGCGAAGTCCGTGAGGTCGGGATCGACCTCAAGCAGGCTGTCGTTGAACGCCGTCAAGTCGGCCTCGCCTGAAGGCACGGTCGCCCGAGTTCCGTTCATGGTGCCAGCCGGGAAATCCTCGTACGCGGTGGTCGAGATGTTGCCGTCCACCAGGTAGATCTGGATGTCCTGCGGGCCAGCGCCCTGCTTGATCATCTCCTGCAGGAGCTTGACCGACTCTTCGAAGCCGATCACGGTAACTGCCTGCGGTCCGCTAGCCACAATCTCGGCTACCTCAGCCTCGAAGGACGGAGCAGCGGGGTCGTACAGCAGATCAGCGGTGACGGTTCCACCAGCGGCGCTGAAGTCCTTGACCACAGCGTCCTTCAGGCCTTCACCGTACGGATCCTGACGNGCAATGACGGCCATGGACTCCACGCCGTTGTTGATCGCGTCAGCTGCGATGACCGCACCCTGNAGGACGTCAGACGGCGCAACACGGAAGTAGAGGCCGTTGTCCGGGTANGTGGTCAGAGCAGGCGCCGTGTTGGCCGGCGAGAAGTGGACCACACCATTGGAGGTGATCTTGTCGATGACGGTCAGCGAAACACCCGAGGATGCCGCGCCGATGATCGCCTGAACGCCCTGGGACAGGTGCGAGTCGACGGTCTGGCTGGCGATGTCCGTGGTGGTGTCGCCAGAGTCACCCTCAATGTAGGTGATCGGGTTTCCGAGGACTCCGCCACCGGCGTCGACCTCCATGATGGCCTTCTCAACACCAGCGAACTCGGGCGGCCCGAGGAACGCAAGGTCACCGGTAGCCGGCAACATCGATCCAACGATCAGGGTGTCGTTCTGGCAAGTGGCTTCTTCTTCTGTTTCCTCAGCCGCGGTCTCCTCGGGAGCCTCTTCTTCAGGAGCCTCTTCCTCCGTGGGTNCCTCGGCTGCAGTCTCTTCAGCAGTCGTCTCTGCCGGAGCGGCCTCGTCGTCACCGCTGCTGCAAGCAGCGAGTGCGAGGGAGGCGGCGCCGAGCACAGCGACGGCCTTGAGAGCCATAGTGCGCTTCATGCAGTTCTCCTTGGACATACGAAACAACGGCGATCACCGTCGCAGTGGGACAACAGTAGGCGTGGGGCTTATCGGAGTGGTAATCGAGGTCCTCTCCTAAGCCCATTCGTGACCGGAATGTGACCTAGCGAGACCTTCCCGCCACCTCGTGAGCCNCCCGGGGCCCCCAGGGTGTCCCCCAGGCGTGTCCCCCAGGCGGGTCCCCCACGCACGACCCCCTGCCGGGCCGCACCAGCGTCGTTCAGCAGGTGCCCCTGGACGTCCCGCCAGGCTCCGTGGCGGCCCTTAGGGCGTCACTTGGCCCGACAGCAGGGCAGTCGCGGCCTCCGACAGGGTGACGCGGCGATCCATCGCTGCTTTGCGAAGCCAGGAGAAGGCCTCAGGTTCAGACAATCCGAATCTCTCCTGCAGGACCGCCTTGGCGCGCTCGACTTCTTCCCGAGCCTTGGCACGATCTCCCAAGGCTTCTACCTTCCCCTGCAGATCTTGGATCTGGCGCCATCGAGCGAGGGCTAACGCAATGCTCGGCTCGAGGTCGGCCATGGTGAAGGGTTTCACCACGTATCCGACCGCTCCGGCTTCGGCAGCCTTCATCGCCACGTCTCGCTGACTAAAGGCGGTCACCATGACAACGGCGCACAAGTTGTCTCGAGAGATTTCCTCGGCTGCCGACAGTCCATCGCGAATCGGCATCGCAATATCCAAAAAGGCAAGATCCGGTCGGTGCTCTCGGACGAGTTCTACGGCACGCTCACCGTTGAAGGCTTCGGCGACGACGTCGTAACCGAGTTCCTTCAACATCTCCACCAAGTCCATCCGGATGACGGCCTCATCCTCGGCGACGATGACTCGGGTGGTGGCCTCACTCACGGTCACACACTACGCACTTCACATCGGATCCATCTCTGCCTGGCAACCTCGCGGGTCTTCGGCGCAACGCACAATGCGCGGCGCTACTGTGTGGCCGTCGCCCCGGTATCCCAACCGGTAGAGGAAGCGGTCTCAAACACCGTCCAGTGTGGGTTCGAATCCCACCCGGGGCACGTCTACGACGACTGGTGCGACGAGGCCGCGACAGCAGCCAGAACCCCATTCACGAACTGCGGCGATTCATCCGTCGACAAGTCTGTGGCTAAGCGAACGGCCTCAGAGATGGCGACCGCATCGGGAACGTCTTCGGCGAAGGCAATCTCAAAGGCGGCCACTTGGAGGATCGCCCGATCTACCAGGGGCATCCGCTCCAATGTCCAACCGTGTGAGGACGCGACGAGAGTGGCATCGATCTCCGCCTGGTGTGCGCGTACACCCTCGACGATCGTGACGGTGTATTCGTGGAGCGGATCCTCGCCCGCAGCCTCACGGCGACGCACCTGTTCGGCCAGCACCGTTCCCACGGGGACCGCGCGAGCATCAGCCTCAAACAGGATGTCCAAGGCCCGCTTACGAGCCTTGCCGCGTGCCGCCACTTAGTCGTTCACGCGGCCGAGGTACGAACCATCGCGGGTGTCGACCTTGACCTTGGTATCAGGCTCAATGAACAAGGGCACCTGAATCTCCGCACCCGTCTCGAGCGTCGCAGGTTTGGTTCCCCCCGTGGAGCGATCTCCTTGGACGCCCGGCTCGGTGTACGTGAGCATCAACTCGACCGACGCCGGCAGCTCCACGATGATCGGATTGCCCTCGTGCACCGAGACGTTGGCGCTGTTGTTCTCCAACAAGTACTTCTCTGCTTCACCAACGACGGCGGAGGGGACGGGTAGCTGCTCGTACGTAGAGCTATCCATAAAGACGAAGTCATCTCCGTCTCGGTACAGGTACTGCATGTCGCGACGGTCCACCGTGGCTGTCTCTACCTTCACGCCAGCATTGAACGTCTTGTCTACCACCTTGCCGGACATGACGTTCTTCAGCTTCGTGCGCACGAAAGCTCCGCCCTTACCGGGCTTGACGTGCTGGAACTCCACCACCGTCCACAGCTGGCCGTCGAGGTTCAGCACCAATCCATTTTTCAAGTCGTTTGTCGTCGCCACGCCACGCTCTCCACTCTCGCGTCTCTACATTCCCGCATTTATCGATCCCGCGTTCATCCTTCTGGTGTCACCGACACCCTCGGACGCCCCTGCGGTTAGCCGACTCTAGTCAGTCCGCGTTGCATCTCGGTCAACACCTGCGGCGCGTGGGCGACCACCACAGTGTCCTCGATGCGCACTCCTCCCCTACCGGGCAGGTAGATCCCCGGTTCGACCGTGACGACCGCGTGCTCAGGCAGCACTGCTGAGCTGCGGGCAGACAGCATCGGTTGCTCATGAATCTCAAGACCTACGCCATGACCGGTCCCGTGCGCAAACGCTTCACCAAAGCCCGCGTGGGTGATGGGCTCTCGCGCGGCGGCGTCGATATCTCCCGCGACGACCTCCGGCGCCACCGCGTCGCGGGCGGCTTGCTGGGCTTGAAGCACCAGCGAGTGGATCTCGTGCTGCCACTCGCTCGGCTCGGCCCCGACGACAAAGGTGCGGGTCATATCTGCGTGATACCCGTCAACTTTCGCACCGCAGTCGATGACAAGCAGATCACCCGTGGCCAGTGGGCGGTCACCGGCGCGGTGATGCGGCAGCGCGGAGTTCTCTCCGCTCGCGACGATGGTGGCGAAGGCTCGATCGTCTGCCCCCCATTCGGCGAAGGCTGCCTCAAGTCGACGAGCAATGTCCGCCTCGCGATCACCGACGGCGATGGTGTCGGCAACCTGCTCCAGGGCCCGAGCGGAGATGCCACCGGCCCGTGACAGCGCATCGAGCTCCTGGGTGTCTTTGACCATCCGCAATGGCGCCACAGGGTCGGCCACGGCACGAACTGCCAGGCCGGCCTCGGTCAACTGCTGCGCCATCCCAACCGGAGTTCTGTCATCGAGGGCAATCTTTCGTCCTGCGCTCAGGCCACGCAGCGCCCCAACAACGTCGCGATCAATGACGGCGGCTACATCTGGACTTTCGTGATGTGCCTGCTCGCGGTAGCGGCCGTCGGTGATCAGGTGCGCTTCATCGGTGCCGATGACCACGGCGGCGTTGCTCCCGGAGAAGCCGGTCAAGTAGCGGACGGACGCCAGGTCCCGGGTGACGAATACGCCACGTACATCTTCCGACAACGCTTCTCGCAAACGAGAGCGTCGCTGATGGTGAACGGTCACGGCGAGGACTGCAGGCCGGCAAGCGCCCGGAGCGCCAGCCGGTAGGAATCCAGCCCGAAACCAGAGATCGTTCCGTTGGCGACACCGCCGACCACCGAGGTGTGCCGAAATTGCTCCCGAGCAAGCGGGTTGCTCAGGTGGACCTCAATCAAGGGCGCCGTCAGTAAGGCGCAGGCGTCACGCACCGCGTAGGAGTAGTGGGTAAAGGCCGCCGGATTTATGATCACCGGCACTGACTGATCGGCTGCATCGTGCAACCAAGCGATCAATTCGGCTTCATCGTTCGTTTGTCGGACAACCGCCGTGAAACCAAGGGCGGATGCCTCGCGCTCAATGTCCTCGACGACGCTGTCGTAGTCCCTTTCGCCATAGATGTCTGGCTCGCGGGTGCCCAGACGATTCAGGTTCGGGCCGTTGAGCACCCACACCGGATGCTGGCTATCGGACATGAACGTAATTCTACGCGGTCACGGCGCTGTAAGCGGCGTGCAAGAGAGCTGGGTCGGGCCCTTCCCAGAAGACCGGATTCTGCAAACCATTCAAGATGACGAAACGAAGAACACTGCCGCGTGCCTTCTTATCGACCTGCATGGCGGACAGCAGTTGATCCCAGCGATCCCCCGGGTAGGTCGTCGGCAAGCCAAGTTGCTCGAGCAAATCTCGGTGGCGCTGGACGTCTGATTCGGTGAGCTTTCCCCCGAGTCTGGCGAGCTCGGCCACGTACACCATGCCAACGCTGATCGCGGCACCATGACGCCAGCGATAACTCTCCACCCGCTCGATCGCGTGTCCGAAGGTGTGTCCGTAGTTCAACGCCGCCCGTCCGACTCCGCCACCTTCGCCGGCCTCTTTGAAATCCACTGCTACAACGTCCGCCTTCACCTGGACCGCACGCCTGACGAGGTCTGCTAGGAGGTCTCCACCCGGATCGACACAGGCCTCTCCGCGTTCCTCGATGTCGGTCAGGATGGACGCGTCGTGGGTGAAGCCGACCTTGATTACCTCAGCGAATCCGGACAGTAGATCGTGTGGTGGTACGGATTCGAGGGCATTCATGTCGCACAACACTCCGTGCGGGCTGTGGAACGACCCGATGAGGTTCTTGCCCGCATCGGAGTTGATACCCGTCTTGCCGCCGACGGCGGCGTCCACCATGGCGAGCACGGTCGTGGGAATCTGAATCACCTTCACGCCGCGCAGCCAGGTCGCAGCAACGAATCCCGCCAGGTCCGTCGTCGCACCGCCACCCAGTCCGACGATGACGTCGGACCGAGTAAAACCGCAGGTGCCAAGCGTCTCCCACGCAAACGAGGCGACCGGTGCCGTCTTGGCGTCCTCACCAGCCGGCACTTCGATCAAGAAGCACTCGAAGCCGCCATCGTGAAGGTCATCACGGATAGCCTCCGCGGACGTTGACAGGACTGCGGAGTGGATGATGGCGACTCGCTGAGCCCCTACACACAAGTGCGGCAATTCACCGAGCAGCCCCCGACCGATGATGACCGGGTACTCGTGCTCCGCGGTCACGGGGATCGTGTACGACGCCGTCACGACGGTGTCCCGACGCGCTTCAGCTCCGCGACCACGTCACTGACGACGTCCTTCAACGGACGTTCACTGGTGTCGACAGTGACGGTCGCTACCTCTCGATAGAGGGGGGTGCGCTCATTGAGCATCGTCGTCATGGTCCCGCGAACGTTCCCCATCAGGAGTGGACGTGCGCTATTCATGCCGACCCTTTTCGTGGCGGTGCCGAGGTCCACTTCGAGCCAGACAACCGTGTGGTGGGAAAAGGCTTCCCGGGTGTCCGGGTCGAGGACGGCTCCGCCGCCCACCGACAGAACACCATCGACCTCCTCTAGGGACTCGGCGATGACTTCGCGTTCGAGACGCCGAAACGCGGTCTCTCCGTCCGAGAGAAAGATGTCGGACACAGGCTTGCCGGCCCGCTTCTCGATGGCAGCATCGCTGTCGCGGAATTCCACGCCTAGCCGCTCGGCTACCCGTCGCCCCACGCTCGTCTTGCCTGCCCCGGGTGCTCCAATGATGATCGCTCGGGGTGCCATCAGCGGATCGCCAAGTTGTCCAGATAACCCCGGACGTTCCGCGCCATTTCATCGGTGCTGTCCCCACCGAACTTCTCCGCGAAGGCGTTCGCGAGGGTGAGCAACACCATGGCCTCGGCCACCACGCCGGCGGCCGGCACGGCGCACACGTCGGATCGTTGATTGATCGCCTGCGCAGCTTCCCCGGTGGACACGTCGACGGTCGCCAGTGCTCGGGGAATGGTGGAGATGGGCTTCATCGCGGCGCGCACGCGCAGCACCTCGCCCGTCGTCATGCCCCCTTCGGTACCACCCGAACGCCCCGATGTCCGGGTCAGGGCACCGTCGTTCACAATTTCGTCTTGCGCCTTGGATCCACGAGTGGCCGCCAAGGTGAAGCCATCTCCGACCTCGACACCCTTGATTGCCTGAATTCCCATCAGCGCTGCGGCCAGCCGTGCATCGATGCGACGGTCCCAGTGCACATGTGATCCCAGGCCCGGGGGTAGTCCGTGCACGACGACTTCGACCACGCCACCGAGAGTGTCGCCGTCCTTGTGTGCTTGAGCGATCTCCTCTTGCATCGCCGCCGATGCCGCTTCGTCGAGGCAGCGAACAGGATCGGCGTCGATGGTGTCGGAATCTGCCGGTCCCGGAACACTCGACCCGGGCGCCTCCACCGTTCCGATGCGCACAACGTGGCTGAGGACCTGCACGCCTGCTACCTGGCGCAGCATGGCTCGGGCTACCGCTCCGAGGGCAACTCGGGCGGCTGTTTCTCGGGCGCTGGCACGTTCTAGGACGGGGCGCGCGTCGTCGAAGCCGTACTTCTGCATTCCCACCAGGTCTGCGTGCCCTGGCCGTGGTCGCGTCAGGGGCGCGTTACGTGCCAGGTCGGCGATCTCCTCCGCAGGTACCGGATCGGCCGACATGATCTTCTCCCACTTCGGCCACTCGGAGTTGCCGACCTCAATGGCGATGGGAGCGCCGAGGGTCTGTCCATGCCGCACACCGCCGAGGATTCGCACGGCGTCGGCCTCGAACTTCATGCGTGCGCCACGGCCCGCGCCGAGTCGACGCCGGGCGAGGTCATGCTCGATGTCGCTACTGGACACCTCGACATGCGCCGGGATTCCCTCCACGATCGCCGTGAGGGCCTGCCCGTGCGATTCACCCGCCGTTAGCCATCGGACCATGGTGGAAGTCTGTCAGGTATCAGGCGTCGCCCTCACCTGCACCTCGTCCGGCGCGCACTCAGCCGACCGATCCGAGCGCCGCAGCACCGGCGACGATCACACCGAGGCCCATGAAGGGTCCGAACGGGACGCGATGCTCGCGCCGCCACCCGCGCAGCAGCCACCCACCGGTGACAACGACTCCGGCGAGGACAAACGCGGCCACATGCCCCCACCACACTGCGCCCCAGCTGATCGTGCCCAGCATCCAGCCGGTGACGAGAGCGAACTTGACATCTCCCATCCCGATGCCGCCGGTCACGTGCCCGATGAGGAAACAGGTCGCCGCGGCGAGGCTCGCGATGGCAGGCGTCACTAGCGCGGTGACGTTCGCGACGACGACGGCATGCACGAGGGTCGCGAGAACGCATCCGGCGAAACAGATGGCGACCATTCGATTAGGAAGCCGATGCTCTCGAATATCGAGCCGGGCAAGCGCGATGGCCCATCCGATGAACCACAACCACAGAACAATCGTCGTAGCCATCTGCCCGACGTGTGCATCCACCATTAGACGGTAGAAACCGGAGATGGATCAGCGCTAGGGGCGAGGTCCGTCTGTGGATAGCGAGGCCCGCATCACCTGAACGACACGGGCCAGA
>NZLD01000040.1 GCA_002694095.1 Micrococcales bacterium
CATGGGGCAGTACATCGGCATTCAGCTCGGTCTGCTCGACGCCGAGGGGCGGGTGGCCCGTCTCGGCACCATCCTGAAACAGGGGTGGTTCGCGCCGATGATGTGCCTTGTCGTGATGCTGCCCTCGGCGGCGCTTAACCTTGCCGCCTCATGGCGGGCGACCCGCAAATGGAAGCGCCAGCAGATGCCGCCACGCTGGCGGTATGAGGTCGCGCAGTGGGCACGAGCACTGGAGTTTATCGGCTATTTCGCGCTCTATACGCTGGCCGTGCCGGTGCTCGGCTACCTCCTTTCGACAATGATCCTGCTGCCGTTCCTGACGTTCCGGCTCGGCTATCGCAGCTGGTACTGGCTTCGCATCTCGGGCCTTGTCGCCTTTGCCATCGTGCTGCTGTTCCGCACCGCGCTGCAGATCAAGACGCCGGTGAATATCTGGCTGTACAACCAGCTTCCCGACGCTGTCGGCATCTTCATGAAAACCTGGTTCTGAGGCGGTGCAGGGCATGGACGCCTTTTTCCAGGGACTGGCCAACATTGTCGAGCCGCAGGTGTCGATGGCGCTGGTGATCGGGGCCATCGGCGGCTTGGTGATCGGCGCCATTCCAGGCATCGGCCCGGCCATCGCCATTGCTATCCTTCTGCCGGCGACGGTGTTCCTCGACGATCTGGTGTCGCTGGTTCTGCTACTGGGGGTCTACGGGTCGAGCATGTATGGCGGGGCCATTCCGGCGATCCTGATCAACACGCCGGGCACGCCGGTCAACGCGCTCACAACTTATGACGGCCATGCAATGACACAGCGGGGCGAGGCGACACGGGCGCTGTCGCTCGCCTATTCCGCCTCGTTTTTTGGCGGCAGCTTCTCGATCCTTGTCGCGCTCGGCTCGCTGATCCTGTTCGGCCCCTATCTTCGCGATCTTGGCGCCCTGTTCGGCCAGCGCGACATTTTCATGGCGGCGCTTCTCGGCGCCGTGCTGCTGATCGTTGCGCACCGGCGAACCATGGTGATTGCCACATTGCTGTTCAGCTTCGGTTTTATGATCGCGCTTGTTGGCCGGCAGTCGCTGAAGCGGATCGACCGCTACACGTTTGATGTCGAATATCTCTATGCCGGTTTCAACCTGATTGTCGTCATTGTCGGCATCTTTGCCATCTCGCAGGCGCTGAAGCTGATGACCGGCAAGGATGAGGATCCGCCTGCGGCGTATGTGGACAGGAAGCTGTTCAGGGGGCTTGGCGAATTGCGGCGGTTCAAGGTGGTGGCTTTCCTGTCGGCCTGCTACGGCACGGTGATGGGGATCATCCCCGGGGTCGGGGAATTCGTTGCGCAGTTCTTCAGCTATGCGACCGCGCGCGGCCTGTCCAAGGATCCGAACCGTTTCGGCCACGGATCGCCAGAAGGGCTGATCGCCTCCGAGACGGCGAACAATGCCGTTCCGGCATCGGCAATGATCCCGCTGCTGGCGCTTGGCGTTCCGGGCGAGGCGCTGACGGCGATGATGATGGTGGTCTTCTTTGACGCCGGGGTGAAGCCAGGGCCGGATATCTTTGAGAAATCGGCCGATTTCCTGTTCAGCCTGTTCATCGCCCTGCTGCTGATAAATGTCATCGTCGTGATGTTCCTGATGGCCAGCACCAAATGGATCGCCAAGCTGGTGCATGTGCCGAACAAGTTTCTGGGCGGTGTCATTCTGGTGCTGTCCTTNGTCGGCGTNTTTTCCATCCGCAACAGTTTTGCCGACTGCCTGTTCGCCGCCGCGTTCGGTTTTCTGGGGTTGATCTTCCGGCGGCTGGATTGGCCCCTTGTGCCGCTGGTACTGGGCCTGGTGCTGGGATCGATCATGGTCGAGCGGCTGACGGCCGGGGCGAGCCAGATCCTGCGGCTGGCCGATCTCGTCAACAGGCCGGTTTCGGGNCTGCTGGCGGCTNTGATCGTCGTCGTAATTGTCTTTGCGCTGGGCTCAACCGTGTGGCAGCGTTTCAGGAACGTTTGACATCCGGTTCAGGTCACCGATGTCACGAATATTGGGAGGAAGACCATGAAAAGAATTCTCGCAGCAGTAATGCTCTGCATGTTCAGCCTGATCGTTACAAATCCGGTGCGCGCCGACTATCCGACGGGCCCCGTTCAATTCATCGTTCCGTGGCCTCCGGGTGACTTCGAGGACATCCTGACCCGCATGATCGCAAAGAACATGCAGGAAGCGACAGGCGTGTCCGCCAGCGTCGTCAACCGCCCGGGTGGCGGCGACGGCCCGTTCCCCGGCGCGCTGGAGGTGCTCGAGGCCCCGTCTGACGGCTCGGTTGTTGGATCCTTCGTGATCGGTGTGCCGGTCGTCGGACCGAAGATCGACATCGGCATTGCCGAGGACAGCTTCGTGCCGGTCGGGATTTTCCTGACCTATCCGTTCGTCCTTGCCGCCAGNGGTGATGCGCCCTACAGCAACATGGCNGAGCTTGCGGCGCATGCGAAGGGCAATGACGTCGTGCTGGGCCATTTCGGCGCCGGCCTGACGCCGACCCAGGCAAGTTTCGCCGCTGCCGCGAAGATGGGCTTCTCCTTTGCCGATGACAGTGCGTTCGACATGCTCGACTGCAACACCCTGTCGTCCGGCGATGCTGATGTGATCAACACCACACTGGCGCTGATCGAACCCTGCCTCGGCGAAATCAATGTCCTTGCCAATATTGGCAGCGAGCCGATCGGCAAGCTGCCCGGCGTGCAGACACTTGCCGCACAGGCCGNCATCAATGATCTNGAGCTTTGGAACGGCCTGTTCGTGACCAAGGGNACCCCGCAGGACGTCATCGACAAGCTCGCCGAGATCGGTGAAGCCACCATGGCCAGCGACGAGGCACAGCAGCTGATGAAGGAAACCGGCGCGCGTGTCTACTGGCAGGGCATGGCCGAGTCCATGGCACGGATCGACGAGGACCGCCGCAAGGCGGCCGAAATCGCGGCCATGATCAACTAGGGCCGGACCCAGCGGATCCGGACCTACAAGGACGGGATGGGGCATGCCCCATCCCGTCCCGCTTTCAGGCAATTTTACCGGCAAGTCTAGAGATGGCACCCCTGCGCATCGGCATCCTTCAGGTGAACCACGACAAGAGCGAGGACATCGGTGACCGCTTTCCCGATGATTCGCACAGGTTCCGTGACCTGTTCGACGAGCTGGATACGAGGTTCCGCTACCGTGTCTATATGACGATCGGCGGCGAGCTGCCGGAATCTCNCGACGAGCAGGACGGATTTCTGATCACCGGCAGTCCGCTCAGCGCGCTGGATGANAGCTTGCCATGGCTTGCCGGGCTGATGGATTTCATCCGTGAATGCGACCGGGCGAAGGTGCCGATGATCGGTGCCTGCTTCGGCCATCAGGCCATTGCAAGGGCGCTTGGCGGCAGGCTGGTGAAACGCGAAGGTGGATATAACATCGGCGTNGAGCCGCATGAATTCGTGGAGGTGCCGCCCGGCCTCGACAGNCGTCCCGAGATGCCGGCCTTTCACATGTTTCATGAGGACGAGGTGGCCGCTCTGCCGCCCGGNTGCCGGCTNATGGCGCGCACGGCCGGATGCGNGATCGCCGGCTTCNGCAAGGATGCCCACATCCTGACGCTGCAGGCGCATCCCGAATTTAATAATGATTTCATGAATGCCTTGCTCGACCAGATGGCGGGTGGCTCTGAAACTCCGCTGCTGAAGGCGGCGAGGGCCAGCCTGTCGCAAGGGACGGATGGCGCTGCCTTTGCCAGATGGGCGCAGGCGTTTTACGCGGGAGGTGGACGGCCATGATTGATGACGGGTTCCTCAATGTCGGTGACCATGACAGCTTCGCGAATGGCGTGCCGCACAAGACATTCGAGCGGCTGCGCCGCGAGGATCCGGTGTCCTGGACCGAACCCACCGACGGCATGCGCGGATTCTGGTCGGTAACGCGCCACGCCGATATCCTCGCCGCCAACGGTANCCCGGATGTTTTCAGTTCGGCGCAGGGGATCAGGATCGAGGACCAGACCCACGAGGAATATCTGGCGCGCCGCACCTTTCAGGAAACCGACCCGCCGGAACACCGCATCACCCGCAAGATGGTGAATCCGGCCTTTTCGCGCCCGGCGATGCTAAAATATGAGTCGCTCGTCCGCGAGATGGCGGCCGAAGTTCTAGATGAGGCGCTGGCNCATCCCGAGATCGACGGTGTNGAGACCATCGCCAAGCAGCTGCCNATGCTGATGCTGGGACAGATCCTNGGCCTGCCGCGCGAGGATCTCGACTGGCTCGTGCAGAAGGGTGACGCGCTGATCGGCAATTCCGACCCCGATTTCACCGATTTCGTGATCGACAAGATCGACAGCGACGCCTATCGCTTCATGCCGTTCCGCAGCCCCGCCGGCGCCGACCTCTATGATTATGCGGACAAGGTCATGTCCGGCGAGACAAAGGTCAGCAGCGAGGGCGTGCTTGCGCGGGTGCTTGGCAGTGCCGAGCCCGGGATGAGCGCCGCCGATTTCAAGAATTTCTTCTGCCTGCTGATCGCCGCCGGCAACGACACGACCCGCTATTCCATCGCGATGAGCCTGTATCGCCTGGCCCGCGATCCGGCGCTGCTGGACCAGCTCGCCGCAGATCAATGCTGGGAGACCGCGGCGGACGAGTTCATTCGCCTCGCCTCGCCGACCATGCATTTCCGCCGTACNGCCACCTGCGATACCGAGCTTGGCGGCCAGNCCATCAGNAAGGGTGACAAGGTCGTTCTGTGGTTCGTATCGGGAAGCCGCGACGAGAGTGTGTTCGACAGGCCGCATGATGCCGTGATCGACAGGTCGCCCAATCCCAACACCGCCTTTGGCCAGGGCGGGCCGCATTTCTGCCTNGGCATGTGGCTGGCGCGCATGGAAATCCGCATTGTTCTCGAGCTGCTGTGCCAGCGGGTGGAACGCCTCGACATGCTGGAGGAGCCGAGCTGGACAAGGTCCAACTTCATCTGCGGGGTGAAGCGGCTTCCNGTGAGGGTTCATCTGCGATCTGGAGCCGCATGATGGGCNCTGCCAGAGGGGATAAGGCAAAGCGCGTGCGCGCCGTCTTCTGCGATCTGATGAATTTGCCGCGTGGCAAATATGTGCCGGCGTCGATGGCCGACGGCGGCAGCATCGGATTTGCGCGTGGCGCCTTTGCCGTGTCCTATGACCGCGAATTGCTGAGCGTTCCGGGAACGGGCTTCTATGAGGGGCTTCCCGACATGGAAATGGTGCTCGACAAGGAGCGCCGCACGGGATGGCAGATGGATACCGAGATCGCGCTCGGACGGNTGGAGGTCGACGGCAAGCCCTTCGATCTGTGCCCGAGGTCGCTGCTGATGAAGACGGTGGACAACTGGAAGCAGTCNGGCCTGACGCCGATGGTNGGGCTGGAGCTTGAAGCCTTTGTCTTCCAGCGCGATNCGGATGGTGTCTGGCGTCCCTATGACACGCCGGGGGCCTTTGTCTATGGCACNGGTCCGGAAAATGACCCGGCCNGGCTTGTCGACATGATCTGGAAGACAGCTGATGAATGCGGTCTTCCNGTCGAGTCGATGAATGGCGAATACGACAACGGCCAGTTCGAGATGACCCTGTGTTTCGATGACGCGCTGAAGGCCTGCGACGANGCCATGCTGTTCCGGATGATGGCGCGCGAACTGGCATANCGCAGNGGATATCTGCTGACCTTCATGCCGAAACCCATGCCNGAACGCGGTGGCTCCGGCCTGCATGTCAATTTCAGCTTCACGGATCAGGACGGCGCCAACGTCATNGCGCCGGATGGCGNGTTGTCCGATCTCGCCAACCACTGNATCGGCGGGCTGNTGAGACACCATGAGTCGATGGCGGCGCTGCTGGCGCCGACGGTGAATTCCTATGCGAGGCTGACGCCGGCGAGCCTTTCCGGATATTGGGCGAACTGGGGCGAGGACCATCGGCTGACCACCATCCGCTCGAGCCGCAAGTCACCGAAGTCGGCACGGCTGGAGCANCGCATGTCGGATGGCGGTGCCAANCCCTATGTCGCGGTGGCGANNGTGCTGNAGGCNGCGNGTCTCGGCGTGNTCGACANGCTTGCNCCNGGCANNCCGGAGGATCTGGACGGCATCGAGCATGTCAGGGCCGAGCGNCANACGCCGCCCACGCTGACNCGGGCGCTGGACAGGCTGGAAAAGGACAGGCGNCTCATCGAAGCGCTTAACNCGCTTCTCGTGGAAGCCTTTCTNGTCCTCAANAGAGACGAGGCNAAACNGCTGAAGAACGGCCATATCGACCAGANCCGGGACTANTATCTGCCCTTCCTCTGATCCGCTGTGNGAAACCTTGAACGGCGTCAGGCTTCATATCCCATCTGCCTGCGGCCGAGCGCGTCGAGGTCCGACTGCGTGAAGCGGCCCTTGAACTCGAC
>NZLD01000041.1 GCA_002694095.1 Micrococcales bacterium
GAAGAAGTCGGCCGTGAAGAAGTCGGCCGTGAAGAAGTCGGCCGTGAAGAAGTCGGCCGTGAAGAAGTCGGCCGTGAAGAAGGCAACCCCTACGAAGGCAGCTGCGAAGAAAGCTGCCGATCCGAAAGCCGCTCCGAAGAAAGCGACCATAAAGAGGTCGGCAAAGAAGCGCCCCGTTGTTCGTGAGGACGAGTCACCGTGGACGGACTCCGAGCTCGCCGAGGTGCGCACCGAATTGCACAGCGAACGCGAGCGACTCCTGGAGGAAATCGCCACCACCGAAGAGGGTCTCGCCGACCTGATTCGCGATTCCGGAGACGGGGCAGGTGACGATCAAGCTGACGCAGGGAGCAAGACCTTCGAGCGGGAGCACGAGATGTCCTTGGCCAACAACGCTCGCGACATGCTCGAGCAGGTGGATAAGGCGTCGGCTCGCATCGCGGATGGCTCCTATGGGGTGTGCGAGAACTGTGGCAAGCCGATCGGCAAGTACCGACTTCAGGCCTTCCCCCGTGCCACGTTGTGTCGAACGTGCAAGGAAGCCGAAGAGCGGTTCTAGTCACCGGCGGCCGCGGACGTAGGCTGGCGAAATGTTTCGAGGCGCCCATCGATCCGTACTGGCGGTGCTTGCCGGCACCGCCGTGGGCATCGTTCTGATTGACCAGGTGACTAAGGCGTGGGCTGTGACATATCTCCGGCCGCGCATCGAGAGTGGCGAAGGGCCTATCTACATCATCGATCCGCTCCTGCGCTTGACGTATGTCGAGAACACGGGAGCGGCATGGGGAATGGGAGCCGGATACACCTGGATATTCACCATCGTTGCCGTCGTGGTGGGAGTCGTCATCGTTCGGTTCGCGCGAACAATTACTTCCCGTGCGTGGGCCCTGGCACTCGGTGGGTTGCTCGGTGGGTTGCTCGGAAACTTGATCGATCGACTCACGCGACCTCCGGGCCCGGGGTTGGGTTCGGTGGTCGACTTCATCGGCCTTCCAAACTTCCCTGTCTTCAACGTGGCCGATATGGCGATCACCTGTTCGGCGGTGGCGATGATCATCCTGGCGTGGCGCGGCATCCCGCTATCAGAGTCGGAACCGGACGGCTCAAGCTCGGACGACTCGAACTCGGCAGACTCCAGCTCGAATGACCCGAGATCAAAGGAGTCTGCATCGCAAGCGCCGATATCCACGGACGAGCCGAGTCAAGAAGACGAGTTACGTCATGACGACACACCCGCGGCCGGGAGCGGCCCATGAGTCGGATCCTCCCGGTGCCTGAGGGGCTTGAGGGGGAACGGATCGACGTCGCGCTCGCGACGATGCTGGGGTTGTCGCGGGCACGTTCGAGTGCACTCGTGGAAGGCGGTGCCGTCCAGGTCGGAAACCGTGTGGTCGCCAAGTCGCATCGTCTTGCTCCGGGCGAGACGATCCAAATTCGCGAAATTCGCGAGATGAGTGATTCGTCTGACGGCGGGCCGTTCGCGGGCCCGCCGACCAATGCACCCTCGGTGGAGATCCCGATTTTGTGGGAGGACGACGACGTTGTCGTGATCGACAAGCCGGCAGGGGTTGCCGCTCATCCGAGCCCGGGTTGGTCGGGGCCCACGGTGACCGATTCCCTGTCCGCCGCCGGGCATGCTCTGGCGACGGCCGGAGCGGCGGAGCGCGAGGGCGTGGTGCACCGGCTCGATGTTGGGACGACGGGGGCGATGGTTGTGGCCAAGAGCGCGGCGGCATACACCTCACTGAAGCGGCAGTTCAAGGAACGGACGGTGGACAAGCAGTACCACGCGGTCGTGCATGGGCTCCTCGATCCGCTGGTGGGGACGATCGATGCCCCCATCGATAGACATCCATCCAAGGATTACAAGTGGGCCGTCGTTGCTGGCGGACGGGAGAGCGTGACCCACTACGAAACGCTCGAAGCGTGGCCCCGGGCGTCGCTCGTCAAGGTGCATCTCGAAACAGGGCGTACGCATCAGATTCGGGTCCATATGGCAGCGATGCGCCATCCGTGTNTCGGGGATGTGACCTACGGCGCGGATCCGACAGTGGCGAAAGAATTGGGACTCACGAGACAGTGGTTGCACGCGAGACNACTGGGATTTGAGCATCCGCATACGGGGGAGTACGTGTCGTTCGACAGCCCGTANCCGATAGATCTTGAGCANGCCCTGGCGCGNCTGCAGGTCGGCTTGTCGGGCTGAGCGGGCAGCNGGTTCGGGCATAGAGTTGGNCNNTGTCCCNCTGCCGANATNAGTCACCGTTCNCGGTGACCGGTGGGGGATCGGAATGACGTCGGACGANTTCGTCCATCTNCACGTNCANACCGAGTACTCGATGCTNGANGGTGCNGCNCGACTNGACGATNTGATGNCCGANGCCAGNCGNCTCGGTATGTCGGCCATCGCNATGACCGACCACGGAAACCTNTTCGGNGCGTACGACTTCTATACGAAGGCCCGGGGTGCCGGACTCAAGCCGATCATCGGCCTNGAGGGNTATTACGCNCCCCAGGGTCGAGCCGAACGCANACCTTTTGATTTCGNCGGNGGNTTCGACGANGGAACGCCGGAGGATCCAGGCGCCGGCCGAGGCAAACACANTTACACCCACATGACGGTNTGGGCGGAATCCACCCTGGGCATGCACAACCTCTTCCGCTTGTCGTCTTTGGCCAGCCTCGAAGGGCATTACCACAAGCCGCGCTTCGACCGAGAGTTGCTCGATCGGTTCGGTGCCGGGTTGATCGGTACGACCGGGTGCCCCAGCGGGGAGGTCAATCGCTGGCTGCAGGCGGGTCAGTACGAGAAGGCGCGTGCTGCCGCGGCCGATTTTCGCGACATTCTCGGCCCGGAAAACTACTTCTGCGANGTCATGGACCACGGGCTGGCGATCGAGCGGAGGTTTCGAGAAGACCTNATNCGCATCGCACGGGACNTGAAGTTGCCGTTGGTGGCCACCAATGATCTGCANTACGTGCACGAGTCNGATGCGGANACCCACGAGGTGNTGTTGTGCGTCGGNACGCGGACNACGNTGGACGANCCCAAGCGGTTTCGATTTGACGCCCGGGACTTCTACCTGAAGTCCGCTGCCGAGATGCGTTCGGTGTGGTCCGAACTCCCCGANGCATGCGACNACACATTGCTNATNGCGGAGCGNTGCGAGGTTTCCTTCGACGAGGGAGCCAANCTGATGCCGCAATTTCCCGTGCCCGACGGGNACACCGAAGAGACGTGGTTGCGTGCCGAGGTAGAGCGTGGCCTGGAGGCTCGTTACCAGGGCTCGGTTCCCGACGACGTCCGCCAGCAGTCNGAGTATGAGCTCNGCGTCGTCTCTCANATGGGATTNCCCGGCTACTTCCTGGTGGTTGCTGATCTCGTGCGCTACGCCCGNGAAAACAAGATCCGGGTCGGCCCAGGNCGAGGATCAGCCGCCGGCGCCATGATNGCCTACGCGCTGGGAATCACCGAACTCGATCCGATCAAACACGGATTGCTCTTCGAGAGATTCTTGAATCCNGAACGCATCTCGATGCCGGATATCGACATCGATTTCGACGAACGNCGACGCTCGGACATGATCCGNTACGCCACGGAGAAATACGGCGAAGAGCGAGTNGCNCAGATCGTNACCTANGCCTCCATCAAGGCNAAGGCNGCCATCAAAGACAGTGCGCGCGTTCTGGGATTCCCGTATGCCGTGGGAGAACGCATCACCAAGGCGATGCCACCGTCGGTCATGGGCAAGGANATTTCCCTCGCTGGCGCCTTCGACGCGACAGANGATCGCTATGCGGAAGCNAAGGACTTCCGGTCGCTGTATGAATCCGACGCCGAGGCCCGNCAANTCATNGACACAGCCAAAGGTCTCGAGGGGCTCAAGCGTCAGCCGGGAGTTCANGCTGCCGGAGTGATNCTTTCCCGCGAGGCNCTGATGGANGTCATTCCNGTNTGGCGACGTGAACAAGACGGCGCGATCATCACCCAATTCGATATGGGTGCCTGCGAGACGCTCGGCCTGTTGAAGATGGATTTCCTCGGTCTTCGCAACCTGACGGTGCTCGAAGATTGCCTCGACAACATCGANAAGAACACCGGAGACCGGCTGNTACTCGAGGANTTGACGCTGGACGACCNGACCACATANGAGTTGCTGTCACGTGGGGACACACTCGGCGTCTTCCANCTCGANGGCGGACCCATGCGCTCACTCTTGCGCTCCATGCAACCGGACAGCTTCGAAGATATTTCCGCTGTCCTGGCCCTCTACCGACCCGGACCCATGGGTGCCAATGCACACAATGACTACGCGGATCGAAAGAACGGCCGGAAGCCGGTCGTTCCCATTCATCCGGAACTGGCAGAGCCCTTGTCGGAGATTCTCGGTGACACGTATGGATTGATCGTCTACCAAGAGCAGGTCATGGCCATCGCGCAAGAGTTGGCCGGTTACTCACTTGGTAAAGCCGACCTCTTGCGTCGCGCGATGGGCAAGAAGAAGAAGGAGATNCTGAANAAGGANTTCACTCCTTTCCAGGAGGGGATGCGCTCNAAGGGATANAGCGATTCGGCGATCGACACNCTGTGGGAGATCCTGGTCCCGTTCTCGGACTACGCCTTCAACAAGGCCCACACGGCTGGCTATGGCCTGGTGTCGTACTGGACGGCTTACNTNAANGCGAATTACCCCGCGGANTACATGGCNGCGCTTCTGACGAGCGTCCAAGACGANAAGGACAAGAGCGCCATCTACCTCGGCGAGTGTCGACGGATGGGCATCAANGTGTTGCCCCCGGANGTCAATGANTCCGACTCNGCNTANACNGCGCGCGGAAGCGACATTCGATTCGGATTGTCGGCGATTCGCAATGTCGGNGAAGGNGTCGTTNTATCCATCAGTGAGACNCGGCGCTCGCGGGGCNGATTTACGGACTTCCATGANTTCGTGGCGAAGGTCGAGGTGCACGTATGCAATCGACGTGTCGTCGAGTCGCTCATCAAGGCGGGCGCATTCGACTCTCTGGGCCANACACGCAAAGGCCTCGCAGCGGTCCATGAACTGGTCATCGACTCAGCAGTGGATATCAANAGAGCAGAAGCAGCNGGCCAGTACGACTTNTTCGGAGGTCTCNCGGGNGAAGGGGAAACGACCGGNCTCGCGGAACAGACCCCCGTTCCGGTGGGCGAGTGGGANAANGCCGTCCTNNTGGCGCACGAGAGAGACATGTTGGGCTTGTACGTGTCGGATCACCCCNTGAATGGTCTCGATCATGCACTCGCNAACATCTCCGANATCTCGATCGCATCCCTTATTGCCGACGAATCGTTGGAGTCGACGGTCGTCACCGTTGCGGGCNTGCTGACGAGTGTGCANCGCAAAACCACCAAGAAGGGGTCGGCCTGGGCCATCGCGACGGTGGAGGATCTGGACGGATCCGTCGANGCGATGGTCTTTCCGCAGACGTACGCGTCNGTNTCNACAACGCTCATCGAAGATTCCATCGTGGCCATTCGGGCGCGAGTGGAGCGCACGGATGAAGACGGCCTGCGGGTCATCGCCATGGACGTGGAATCCCCCGANTTGTCNGANGCNNAAAGTGGGCCGNTGCGNTTGTCNATCGCGGCGAGTCGATGCGTNCCACCGCTCGTCGAGCGACTCAANGAGGTGCTCCGNCAACATNCNGGCACCACCGAAGTNCACCTGCACCTGACGGGNGGAACGCAAACAACAGTCCTGAGAATCGACGANGCCTTGCGCGTGACGCCCTCGGCCGCNCTGTACGGGGATCTCAAAGCACTGCTGGGAGCGAACTGCTTGTCGTGACGTGCCGTACGGTTTCACGATGACCTCCCATGGAGCGCCACCGGATAGCGCGCCGGANACACCGATCGTCCGGTCACGGCGNCCCGAGTGGTCGGAATGGTCGCTGGTCATCGCGGGAGTNGTGTCGGGTCTGTTGAGCGGTGCTGCCCTCGGCGTGCTNTGGTGGNGNTTGGCGCCACGGGCGACGGTGGCAGTACGTCCAGACGGCGCGAGACCCCAGGGGTACCAGCCAGAGGAGTACCTCGCCGCAGACGTCTCGTTCGCGGCCCTGGCGCTGGTCGCCGGGCTCGTCCTCACCGTCGCCCTCGCAGCGATGCGCCGTCGTCACCTCCTCGGAGTCTTGGTGGCCGGACTCCTGGCCAGCGCGGTCGGCACGCTCGCCATGTGGCAGGTCGGAACGCGGCTGGGCTCTGTCGATATCGAAGGTCTCATCGCGACGACCAGNGAGGAATTCGTCACCGATGCACCTCTCGAGGTGACGATGCCCGGCGTCTACCTGGTGTGGTCGATCAGCGCGGCCACGGTGGTGTTGNTNCTCGCCATTGCCGACTGGCTTGTGGCTCGACGGTCACCNCACGCGGATTAGTTNCCAGNCGNNGCGCTGAGCGCGGCTACCNGTGCACCCGTGGCGGCGATGAGGTCCTGGGGGTCAAGGGAGATCTCGAGGCCCCGCCGTCCCGCGCTGACATAGACGACAGAGTGCAGCAGNACCTNCTCGTCGATGACGACCGGCAATTCCTGCCGCAGCCCGAGAGGNCTGATCGCTCCTGNGACAGATCNGCTGACGCGTTCGGCCGACGCGATGTCCNCGAGGTGGGCCTTNTTNCCGCCNACGGCGNGCGCGAGACGTTTGGCAGACACCGTTGTCGTCGCNGGGACCAGAGCGAGCACCNNACGNGNATCCACCGACCACACGAGGGACTTGAAGACGGCCTCGGCTGGNACGCCGAGAAGTCGNGCNGCNTCCATNGCNNAGTCCGGATGGTCGCNNNGNGACNAANNNNCGTGATCGAANGTGTGNACGCCGTGNGGAATGCCNCGNTCGGTCAACAGTCCCAACGCCGGNGTTGCTGCTGCCGAGTGGTGGGGNTTGTTCGCCACTTAGTTCTCCGACGGAGTCGTGTTGAGTAANTCGAGCGCCGGTATCGCGCCGAAGGCGGAGATCAAGGCGGATTCCGANNAAAGAATCCGGGTGCCGAGTCGGAGCCGGGANACGGCGTCGGGAGNCGCAAGTAGTTCTTGTCGCGTGGACCCATCGACGACGAGGGCGGCGGTGATCAAGTAACTGAGGACAGCAGGATCNGTNGGGACCTGATCGTCGTCGGCATCGCTATCGTCATCNGCCTCGTTCAACCGACCGCCCAAAATGGANCGGTACTTNTCGAATGCCTGCATCGCCGACTGNACNNCCGACATCACCCGCGGATCANCGGAATCGACCTCTGGCTCGGGAAGGAAGGTCACCGAGGCGCGCANGAGGGGAGCCGAACGATCCACGTTGTCGAGCCGAAAGCGCCGNGATCCGATCGTGACAATGTCGTAGCGGCCATCGTCGCGGCGTTCTGCCTGGCGGATNACCGCGCTCACACCCACCGGGTAAAGCTCGGCGTCNNCNGCCNNAGGNTCGCTNGGCGATGNGNCATGATCCGGCCCANCACNGGGNGAGGNCTGCTTCGGCGNCAANGNGTGNGATTCCCGAAAGGCNACGATGCCGAACTCNCGTTCGTNCTCGGGCTTGTCGAGCAGTTCCTCCACCATCANCCGNTANCGAGGCTCGAAAATGTGAAGAGGGAGGACCAACCCNGGCACGAGCGCCGTTGTNAGNGGAAANAGCGGCAGGGACTCNTNCATTNANNGAGCGTAGACTNCGTNGGNTGTTGCGTCTCATCGACTTGCGTGAATCGTCGGCCGACCCNCGGTCGGTTGTCCCGCGCGCNGCGATGGATCTGACGGATGCAGGCGATGNGATCCGACCGGTGCTCGAGGACGTCCGGGTCAGGGGTGCCGATGCGGTTCTNGATGCGTGTGAACGCTTCGACTCGGTCCGCCCTGACCAANTACGGGTGCCCGCCTCGGTGNTCGCCGATGCACTGGCCGGTCTCGATCCGTCGGTGCGGCGGGCCCTGGAAGTGTCTATCGAGCGCGCCCGGAGGGTCCATCAAGACCAACGGCGCGTGGATGTGGAAACCGAGGTCGTTCCCGGGGGCACGGTGACCGAGCGGTGGCTTCCGGTCTCTCGCGTGGGCCTATATGTCCCGGGTGGGCGGGCCGTCTATCCAAGCAGCGTGGTGATGAATGTGGTCCCCGCGCAGGAGGCGGGAGTTCCCTCGCTCGCTGTCGTCAGTCCTCCTCAAAAGGACTGCGATGGGTGGCCCCACCCCACGGTGCTGGCCGCCTGCGCGCTGTTGGGAGTCGAGGAGATCTACGCGGTGGGAGGCGCCCAGGCGGTCGCGATGTTGGCCTACGGCATTGACCTTCCCGGCGGTGACACATGCGAGCCGGTGGATCTGGTGACCGGACCCGGGAACATCTACGTCACGGCCGCCAAGCGAGCATTGCAAGGAATCATCGGGATCGACTCCGAGGCTGGACCCACTGAGGTGGCGATCCTGGCCGATGACTCCGCCGACGCTCGGTACGTGGCCGCAGACCTGATCAGTCAGGCCGAGCACGATGTGATCGCCGCGGCCGTCCTCGTCACGTCGAGTGAGCGTCTGGCCAACGAGGTCGAACGGGAAGTCGCGGCGCAGGTTGCCAGCACCAAGCATGTCGAGCGCATCACTGAAGCGCTGACCGGAGTGCAGAGCGCGATCATTCTGGTTCGAGACGTTGACCAGGGTGTGGCCGTCGTCGACGCTTACGCCGCTGAACATCTGGAAATCCACACCAACGAGCCTCGCCAGGTCGCCATGCGGGTACGCAACGCCGGCGCCATATTTGTTGGACCGTGGGCGCCCGTGTCCCTCGGCGACTACTGCGCGGGTTCCAATCACGTGCTTCCGACGATGGGTGCTGCGCGCCACTCCTCAGGTCTATCCGTGCAGACATTTCTGCGCGGGATCCACGTCATCGAGTACGACCGCTCGTCGCTGGCCGACGTTGCCGACGATGTCGTTGCCCTGGCGCAGGCCGAAGATCTGCCGGGTCACGGAGACGCCGTGACCATTCGTTTCCACGACGCCGACGATGGCTGAGTTTCAGCCGCCGGTTCGGGAGGATTTGCGGGGCCTGGTGCCCTACGGAGCGCCACAACTCGATGTCGATGTTCGCCTCAACGTCAACGAGAACCCTTTCGCCCCCTCGCCGGAGTTGGCGCGTGCGCTGGGCGCGTCCGTCACTGAAGCTGCGCAGACGTTGAACCGGTACCCCGATCGAGAGTGCGTGGAGTTGCGGCAAGCCCTCGCCGACTATCTGTCTCAGGAGTCGAACGCAGAGTGTGCTGTCGAATCCATCTGGGTGGCCAACGGATCAAACGAAGTGATGTCCCACATCATGGCCGCCTTCGGTGGACCAGGGCGGGTGGCGCTCACCTTTCCTCCCACGTACTCCATGTATCCGGAATACGCGCGAGAGTCCTTCACCACCTTGGTGTCCGTCCCGCGGACGACTGATTTTCAGATCGACATGGCAGCCAGCACCGCCGCCATCGAGGACCAGCGCCCCTCGGTCGTGCTTCTCGCCTCGCCCAACAACCCCACCGGAACCGCCGTGAGCGCGGACGACATTGCTGCCCTGGCACAGGCCACGGCAGATGTTGGGGGGATGCTCGTCGTTGATGAGGCCTACGCGGAGTTCCGCCGACCGGGTCAGCCGAGCTCCGTGGCCAGCCTTGCTGATCATCCCAACATGATCGTGACCAGGACGATGAGCAAGGCGTTCGCGATGGCGGGTGCCCGCGTGGGATACGCCGCAGCCGCCCCGAGTGTNATCGACNCCTTGCGCGTCGTTCGACTNCCNTACCACCTNTCGGCCGTNACNCAGTCCGTCGCGTGCACTGCCTTGGCCTTCGTNGAGGAATTGCAGTCGAACCTGCAACTCCTGCGTGACGAACGAGATCGAATGCGCCGGGACNTGGAGTCTCGAGGATTCGTGGTGGCCGACAGTGACGCCAACTTCTGTTTCTTCGGTCGCTTCCGCGATCGACGACGCGTGTGGGAGGGACTCGTCGATCGNGGTGTCCTGATCCGAGANACCGGCCCCGACCAGTGGTTGCGGGTCTCCGTAGGAACACCCCAGGAGAACGCTAGATTTATNGAGGCCTTGGATGAGGTTGTGGTGGACAGTGACCTGATGTCTGACGGAGATGGTGGANCGACATGAGTAGGCAGGCCCGCGTCGAGAGATCGACGAAGGAGAGCGANGTTCTCGTCGAGGTAGAACTCGACGGGACCGGGGTAAGTTCCATCGAGACAGGCGTCCCCTTCTTCGACCACATGCTCGCGCAACTCGCCAAACACGGTGGCCTCGATCTCACCGTGCGGACCAAAGGTGACCTCGAGGTGGATGCACACCACACCGTCGAGGACACGTCATTAGCCCTCGGCCAAGCGCTCAACGAGGCTCTTGGTGACCGTGCGGGTCTGCGCCGGTACGGAGATGCGCTGGTGCCCTTGGACGAGTGCCTCGTGCAGTCTGCTGTCGATTTGTCGGGGCGCCCCTACCTTGTGCACGAGGAACCCGATCTGGTCGAACTGATCGGGTCCTACGACACCACCCTNACCCGNCANATTTGGGAATCTATCGTGGCGACCAGCCAGATAACGCTGCACGTCAAGGTCCTCAGCGGGCGCAACGCCCACCACGTCGTGGAAGCGCAATTCAAATCGGTTGCTCGTTCCCTGCGCGATGCAGTGGCGATCGACTCACGGGTCGTGGGTGTCCCCTCGACCAAGGGCACGCTCACGGCGTCCTGACCGACACCCGGACACTTCTTCTTCCGATGAACGCACCTCGTCGATGAGCACATCGTTGAGGCCGTCCGTCGTGGTGNTGGACTACGGCAGTGGAAATCTGCGCTCGGTNCAACGCGCCCTCGAGCGGGTCGGCGCGAACGTCGAGATNACCAGCGACGCNNCNNCGGCTGCGTCGTGCGACGCNCTGGTCGTTCCAGGAGTNGGTGCGTACNCGTCCTGCATGGCGGGGCTCACTGCTGTCCGCGGAGANTCCATCATCGACGCNCGACTCGCGGGAGGACGACCGGTCCTCGGAATTTGNGTGGGTCTGCAAATNCTGTTCTCCGCGGGAGTCGANCACGGCACGCGCACCGCCGGTCTCGGACAATGGCCCGGGACGGTGGAGCGCCTCTCGGCGCCGGTACTCCCGCACATGGGCTGGAACACCATTGACGTCGGTGAGGNGTCCACTNTCTTCNCTGGCGTGGAGTCNGAGCGCTTCTACTTCGTTCATTCATACGGGGTTGTGTCCTGGGACTTNCCCGAGGANGNTCGATCGGNGATGAAGCCACCGGTGGCTTCCTGGTGCNCNTACACCGATCGCTTCGTNGCAGCNNTNGANNACGGTCCTCTCGTTGCGACGCAATTCCACCCGGAGAAGTCCGGGGATGCNGGTGCCTACATTTTGGAGAATTGGNTCGCCACCCTTCGNTGATCGCCGANGGTGACACGTCTGCGAGGGTGATGAGAGGTGAAAGCNNGCGATCCAGNGTTGCCTGGGTGACCTAGGCTTGCGNNGTGANNCANNCNNAANAANNCGGACCCGCNCTNCAACTNCTCCCGGCTGTCGACGTAGCCGATNGTCAAGCNGTACGGCTNGTTCAAGGAAAGGCCGGATCGGAGACCGTCTACGGACGCCCCATNGANGCGGCTCGGTCGTGGGTCGAACAGGGAGCCGAGTGGATCCACCTGGTCGATTTGGACGCCGCTTTCTCGCGCGGATCCAATGCCACCACCATCGGTGAGGTGGTCAATGAACTNAANGGTCAGGTACGGATAGAGCTATCNGGAGGAATCCGCGACGATGNGTCNCTGGCGGCGGCGNTGGCNACGGGNTGCACNNGGGTCAATCTTGGAACCGCNGCGCTTGAGAANCCTGACTGGACGGANCAGGTGATCGCTGNNCACGGTGATCGGATAGCCGTCGGACTCGATGTTCGCGGACACACGTTGGCCGCGCGAGGGTGGACGACCGAAGGNGGCAANCTGTGGGAGACNTTGGGTCGTCTTGATGCGGCAGGGTGCTCCCGATACGTCGTCACNGANGTTCATAAGGACGGGACGATGAAAGGTCCCAANATCCACCTNNTGCGCGACGTGTGCTCGGCCACCGANGCTGCGATCGTGGCGTCCGGNGGGATCAGTCGCCTCGAAGACCTCCACACGCTNGCGGACATGACCGGGCAGGGCATCGAGGGTGCGATCATCGGGCGCGCGCTGTACGAGGGAGCCTTCACATTGGCGGAAGCCATCGCCGCGGTGGAAGCGCGCTACGACCCGTACGAGTGGGGGCCGCCCCGACCATGAGTCTGGCCGTTCGGGTGATTCCTTGCCTCGACGTCGATGCCGGTCGGGTCGTGAAGGGAGTCAACTTCGTTGACCTGCGCGATGCAGGAGATCCGGTCGAGCTTGCCGCTGCCTACGGAGACCAGGGCGCCGACGANCTCGTCTTCTTGGACATCACNGCGTCNTCGGCGAGNAGNGANACNACNTANGACGTTGTTNANCGCACCGCNGAGAGCGTCTTNATTCCGCTCANNGTCGGTGGNGGTGTCCGAACGGTCNAGGACTTCGATCGTNTNNTGCGGGCGGGGGCGGACAAGGTCGGCGTCAATACGGCCGCGATCGCNGANCCGTCNTTGATCNCCNAGGCAAGCGAGCGCTTNGGTTCNCAGTGCGTTGTTCTCAGNGTTGANGCGCGGCGATGNNTCGGCGACGTCACGACCCCGAGNGGATTCGAGGTGACCACCCACGGNGGTCGNCGTGGCACAGGAGTGGACGCGATCGCATGGGCCGANGAGGCNGCGCAGCGCGGTGCNGGTGAGATCNTGCTGAATTCGATGGACGCNGANGGGACAACCCAGGGATTCGANACCGAACTCATNGAGCTCGTCAGACGCCANNTCGACGTTCCCCTGATNGCGAGCGGTGGGGCGGGGGTCGTCGACGATTTCCCTCGTGCGGTNGAGGCGGGAGCCGACGCTGTGCTGGCGGCNAGCGTTTTTCACTTCGGCCANCTCACGATCCCCGACGTGAAATCGGCACTCGANAGCGCAGGGCTGCCGGTCCGTCGGCACAATGTCNNCTATGGGTGATGACGCAGGAGACCTTCTGGCCCTGTCTCCCGACGAAATTCTCGCCCGTGTGCGATTCGATTCAGCGGGTCTCGTGCCCGCCATTGCCCAAGACTCCACATCGCGGCAGGTTCTGATGCTTGCGTGGATGAATGAAGAAGCCTTTCGCGCAACCATGACGACGCGACGCGCCACGTACTTCTCCCGAAGTCGACAGAGGCTGTGGGTGAAGGGCGAGACGTCGGGAAACTCGCAGCAGGTTGTGCAGTTGCGCCTCGATTGCGACGGTGATGCCGTTCTTTTGCTGGTCGAACAGCAAGGGTCGGCGTGCCACACGGGTGAGCAGAGTTGCTTCGATGTCGGCGGCGCCGATGTTCGGTAAGAGTGAGCCGCACCTCGAGGACTTTCGAGAGCGCGCGGCATCCCATCGGGTTATCCCAGTGTCGCGAACGCTCCTAGCCGATGGATTGACGGCCATCGGACTCTTCGAAACCCTCTGCACAGACCGCGCTGGCACTTTCCTTCTTGAATCAGCTGAGGCTGGTCGTTCGTGGTCTCGCTATTCCTTCGTCGGAGTTCGCGCGGCCGCGATGTTGACTGAGCAAGGTGGACAAGCGCGTTGGTTGGGAAAGGTGCCGGTGGGTCTGCCCACCACCGGTGATGCTTGGTCAGTTCTTCGCGACTCCGTGACAATTCTGAACAGTTCGAGCAACTTGAATGGCCTGGATGGCCCGGATAGCCCGGAATCCCATGGGCAGCACAACGACAGCGGCCCTCGATTCACGTCTGGTTTTGTCGGCTGCCTCGCCTATGACGCAGTGCGCTTGTTCGAGAAGTTGCCCGACGACAACCCGTCTGAGGTGGATATTCCGGATCTGGCCTTTCTGCTGGCCACCGATCTTGCGGTCCTTGATCACTTTCGAGGCACGGTGACCCTGATCGCGGCGGCGATCAACTTCGATGCCACCGACGAGCGAGTGGACGAGGCCTGGCACGACGCGATGTCTCGGCTCGATGCGATGCAAACCGCCCTGGCCAATCCCGTCGGAGTGAATGTCTCGCGGGCGGCATCGGTGCCAACAGCAGGCACGGGAAGAACTCGATCTCACACCACAAACGACGAGTATCGAGAGGCCGTCGATAGAGCCCAGAAATACATTCGTGAAGGTGATGCTTTTCAGATCGTTCTTTCTCAGCGCTACTCGACTCCGATAACGGCTCGCGCCCTTGACGTCTACCGAGTACTTCGTTCCTCAAATCCGAGCCCATACATGTATCTCATTCGGATTCCCAGGGAGTCGACCGAGGATGGTGGCGGGCAGATGAGCGACATCAGCGTCTTCGACGTGGTCGGGTCGTCTCCCGAAGCGCTCGTCACGGTGGAAGATCGCCAGTGCACCGTGCATCCGATAGCCGGTACCCGCCAGCGTGGACGAGACGCACAGGAAGATCGTGCATTGGCGCTCGACCTTCTCGCGGATCACAAAGAGCGCGCGGAGCACGTCATGCTCGTTGATCTTGCGCGAAACGATCTAGGTCGCGTGTGTGAACCGGGGTCGGTGGACGTGACCGAGTTCATGGAGATCGAGCGCTATTCGCACGTCATGCACATCGTTTCGTCCGTCATTGGTCGATTGAAGGAAGATTCGTCTGCCCTTGACGCGCTGCGAGCAACGTTTCCTGCCGGCACGCTCAGTGGTGCACCCAAAGTCAGGGCGATGGAGATCATCGACGAACTAGAGCCGGATCGGCGTGGCCTGTATGGCGGCGTGGTCGGCTATGTGGATTTTCGCGGGAACCTGGATATGGCAATCGCGATTCGAACGGCTGTTATTCAAGACGGAGTCGCGCACGTTCAGGCGGGCGCCGGGATCGTTGCTGATTCTGATCCTGAAGCGGAAGCCCAGGAATGCGTGAACAAGGCGGGTGCGGTGCTCGCGGCGCTGGATGTCGCGCAATCGTTGGCGCCGGTCGACGCGCCCGGCGAAGGTGCAGGGGACTAGGTGGCCTCGACGGTTCGCCCCTTTCTTACCGATAGGCGCGGCTACATCGTGGGGTTGAGTTCGATGCTGGTGGGCTCCGCGCTGGCGTGGTGGTCGGCTTCTGCGACGTGGGTTCTCGTGGAGAGGTCTCTGTTAGGAGATTCCACGTCCTCAGAGATGACGGATGTCCAAGCCGTGGGTCTCCTTGCTGAGTCCGGTGGCAGTGTCGTATCGATTGCGGCTGCGGCGCCGATCATCGGTTTCGCCGGCCTGGCGGGCGTCATCGGATCGCGTGGGTGGCTACGACGCGTCGTTGGCGTGGTTGTCGCGATTGCGGGGATCGCGCTGTGTGTATCGGCCGTGCGCTTCCTGTCCTCGATGGCGGTCGGCTCGCCGATCCCCGGGGGAGTCGGTGGAAGTGGCGATCAGAACGTGGTGACNGTTTCAACGGNGTGGCCGGNCGTNGCCATNGTTGCGGGTCTGCTGTTGCTTGNCGGCGGACTGCTCACCNCCGCCGTCGGTCACCNATGGCCGACCCTCGGTGCGGGCTATGAGCGAAAGAGTGCCCAACCGCGCGATGCGTGGGAGGCACTCGACGCNGGATTGGATCCGACGGTGGACGAAGAAGGCGGCCTNGGGNGCGATACCGACACCAGCACCNCGAAACGGNCGGAGCCTGAACCNGAGCGATGAGTANNAGTGATTGGATACCGNCATGAGTTCCTCCGCATCGATGAGCCCNGNTCCNTCGGTTCCCGGATCGGGGGATGNCATCGNGCCCGATCATGACNCGCACGGATCGACGCCGGCNGCNTGGACGGCCGTCGTCATCGTCACGCTCGCCTTCACCCTCGGCACCCTNGCGATCATTCTGGGTAACTGGCCCTTGTTCTGGATCAGCGTTGGCCTGGTTGTCCTNGGNGCNATCGTCGGAAAGGTCATGCAGGCCGTAGGTCTCGGGAAGCACGNCAAGGCNGCGAAACCNNCGAATCAGTAGTCCATCTNCTGCTATCNGCGCATCTTCACTGTTCTCGAACCTTCTGGGTACCTTTTCGTAACCGGCGNCANCNCGAAATTGCGTGTCCGTCTGACACCCTTAGGACATGACCGACCGTGGGCTGGTTCTCGTCGTCGAAGATGAGANACCGATATCGGACCTCCTTCGCCTCTACNTGACCCGTGAGNGGTTCGGNGTGCACGCCGAATTCGACGGTGTCGGCGGACTGACNGCNGCCCGCACTCGGCATCCGGTNGCGATNGTGCTCGACGTGGGCCTGCCCGGTATGGATGGAACCGAGGTCTGTCGNCAGTTGCGCGCCGAAGANAACTGGGTNCCGGTCATCTTCTGCACCGCNCGAGACGANGAAGTCGATCGCGTGCTTGGTTTGGAACTGGGGGCGGACGACTACGTGACCAAGCCCTTCAGCCCCCGGGAGATGGTTGCGCGCGTCAAGTCCCTCGTGCGGCGTTCGCGGGTGAGCCGGAGTTCGAGTGAACCTGTATCGGTCGGAGCCGTATCGATNGACACGATCCGTCGCCGGGTGTGGGTCGGTGACGAGCCNGTCGACTTGACCGCGACGGAATTCGATCTGCTCGCGCATCTGGTTTCCGAGCCNGGTCGGGTGTTCAGTCGAGATCAACTNCTCGCGGAAGTGTGGGGGTACGCGTCNGTAGTGGGCAGCCGCACCGTCGACGTNCACGTNGCCCAACTGCGNGCCAAACTCGGTGATGACAGTCCGATNCGAACNGTGCGCGGCGTGGGCTACTCCGCGGAAGTGTCCGGCGATGAGTGAAGAGTCGGCAACGACGTCTTCCCCCTCGACTCTGCAGCCCCGCAAGCGGTGGGGGATCGTTACGCAAACGGTCCTGTTGATCACGTCGATCGCGACCATTGCNGTTGTCNTTGCTGGTATCGCGGTNGCGCCNTTCGTTCGCAGCGCGGCCGTNGCAGAAGCNTCCGGAGCNCTCGAGCGACTNGCGGATCTGACNGCCGCGTANGTGGAGCGATCCGATGGCCGNCGGCCNCCGGATCGACTCATCGCACGACCNCTGGAGCGGATCTTGCGTCGGGAGGGNGTCACCGGATACCTGGTCTCTCGCGAGGGCGGTCTTCCGCCGGCGTTGCAGGGGTCGGGGATCAGCGANGATGAATTCAACGCCCTNCTCGCCGGTGAGTCNATCTCGTCTCGCGGTCGAGATGGCCGNGGAGGTCGCATATTGATCGAGGGTCGGCCGGTCACCGGCGGTGCAGTGATCCTGACGCAGTCGGTCGATGTCGCCGGAGAGCTCGGCACGAAATTCCTCGCAAGAATNGCGGCGGCTNTGGCGCTGGGCTTGGTTATCTCCGTCGGCATTGCCTACNTTGTCGCGCGACGGCTCTCCCGTCCTTTGCGCGANGCNCAAGGNGTCGCCCATCGCATGGCAGGNGGAGAANGNGATGAGCGCCTCACNCCGCGGGGGCCAGCGGAGGTCGCNGANATCGCCNAGGCGTTGAATGCNCTGAACGCAGCCCTNGCNANGTCCGAAGGTCGCCAACGAGAGTTCTTACTGTCNGTCTCTCACGANCTGCGNACGCCACTCACGGCGATCAGGGGTTACGCNGAAGCCCTCAACGACGACATCCTNGACCCCGAGCAACTGACNAGTGTCGGTGCGACCATCGGTCACGAGGCGAGTCGTTTGGANCGACTCGTCCACGACCTTCTCGACCTCGCNCGACTNGGTGCCGCNGACTTTCATGTCAATGCAGCCGACGTCGATGTGCGGGAGATCCTCACCGAGGCAGCAGAGGTGTGGCGNACTCGATGCGATCGCGATGGTGTCACCTTGACGCTCGCGNAAGCAGCGCGGCCCNTCNACGTGCACGTGGATGCGATGCGCCTTCGNCAAATCATCGACAANCTGNTGGAGAACGCNNTGCGGGTTTCTCCCCAGGGGTCGCAGATNCATCTCGCGATCCATACGGACGCTGCGATCGCCGATGGCTCGTTNGCCGTCATCGANGTTCGGGACAGCGGCCCNGGTTTAANCGAGGACGACCTTGCTGTCGCCTTCGAGCCGGGTGCGNTGCACGAGCGGTATCGCGGTGTGCGNCCCGTCGGCACCGGACTGGGCCTNGCGCTNGTCGATCGACTNGCCTCACGCATGGGGGGNGCCGCTGCNGTTACCAGCAGTCCAGGGGTGGGTTCGTCCTTNTGGATCAGAATCCCCCTGGCNTAGGGCTCGNCGNNCCNNCTGGGCTCGGATGACGGCGTACGATCCACGGATGGAGACGCTCGANGANCAGANNCGTGTCNCGGTNGACGAGCGGCCNCGGCGCCGGCGGATNCTGCCGGTGTTCATCACNGGAATTGCNGCTCTTGCNGCAGGCGTNTACCTGCGCGCTGTGGACCCGAANGTTCCNGGGCACTACCCCGGGTGCCCGAGCCAAATCTTCTTGGGTTTGGACTGTCCGGGGTGCGGGGGCATGCGTGGCACCTACGACCTGCTCTANGGCGACCTCTCGGGGATGGCTGANCACAACATTCTGNTGNTCNTTTTTTGGCCGGTCGTGATCNTCGCCTTCGCCGTCTGGGCCTACCGATCGTGGACCGGTCGGCGCCCGGTCGTNGATATTGCAACGCAAGCNCGGCGATCTCGACTCATGGTCTGGCTGCTGATCGGCGTGCTGATCTTTGGTGTGGTGCGCAACTTCGTTCCCTACCTGGGATCCGGGGTGGGTTAGAGCCCCGATTGCCGGCGTGAGCGTCGGGCGTACTGTGGGGCCATGAACGTCCTCAACGACATCCTCGACGGAGTCCGCGAAGACGTAGCGCAGCGCATGCAGCGCGTTCCCCTTGAGCACGTCAAAGAACGCGCAAGCATGACCAGTGCACCGAGAGATCCTCGCCCGACGTTCACCGATGAGGATGTGTGCGTCATCGCCGAAGTCAAGCGAGAGAGTCCGAGTCGAGGACCGCTGGCGGAGATCGCCGATCCGGCCGCTCTGGCTTGCGACTACGAAGCCGGTGGAGCGCACTGCATCAGCGTCTTGACCGAGGAACGTCGCTTCGGGGGGAGCCTGGACGATCTCGCATCGGTGCGTGCCGCCGTCGACGTGCCGGTATTGCGCAAGGACTTCATCATCGGGAGCTATCAACTCTGGGAAGCTCGGGCCTACGGTGCGGACCTCGTTCTGCTGATCGTGGCCGCGCTCGAACAGGACGCTCTCGTGTCACTTGTCGAGCGCTCCCGAAGTCTGGGGTTGACGCCACTGGTCGAGGTGCACGATGAGACGGAGATCGCCCGTGCCCTGGACGCAGGGGCAGACATCATCGGCGTGAATGCCCGAGACCTGACCACGCTGGAAGTCGACAGGGGTGTCTTCGCACGCGTGGCGCATCTCATCCCGGATTCCTGCATAAAGATCGCAGAATCGGGTGTTCGGGAGCCTCATGACTTGATCGCCTACGCCGAGGCGGGAGCCGACGCCGTTTTGGTCGGCGAAAGCTTGGTCACCGGCAAAGATCCTCGCCTCGCGGTGCACGATCTCGTCACGGCGGGAGCGCACCCCGCGCTGCGTCACGGCAGGAGGATGACGTCGTGAGTGCNCCCGCGGACACGGTNGGTGCTCGCTCAGCNTCTCCTGGACACTTCGGNCCCTACGGGGGTCGNTTCGTTCCCGAAGCATTGATGGCTGCCCTCGATCAGTTGGAGGAAGCTTTCGACGCNGCNTGCNNCGATCCGNNCTTNGCCCGGGAACTNGCGGNNCTNGAGAAGGACTACACNGGNCGACCCTCTCCGTTGACTCGAGCGGCNCGCTTTGAACNNGAGTGCGGTGGNGCCCGCATCTACTTCAAANGNGAAGACCTCAACCACACNGGNTCNCACAAGATNAACAACGTTCTCGGNCANGCGCTNTTGGCTGCNCGCATGGGCAAGACGCGCATCATNGCCGAGACTGGTGCCGGGCAACACGGAGTCGCGTCGGCGACAGCCGCGGCACTGATGGGNTTGGAATGTGTCGTCTACATGGGGAAGGAAGACACCCAGCGGCAGGCGCTGAACGTTGCGCGTATGCAATTGCTCGGNGCNACCGTCGTCCCGGTTGAAACNGGAAGTCAGACGCTCAAAGANGCCATCAACGAGGCGATGCGTGACTGGGTCACCAANGTCGCGACAACGCATTATCTGCTGGGAACNGTGACGGGACCATCACCGTTCCCGNGCATCGTNCGGNACTTCCACAGCGTCATCGGACGTGAAACGCGGGAGCAAATTCTNGAGATCGAGGGNNGGTTGCCGGATGCAGCAGTGGCGTGTNTCGGCGGTGGGTCCAACGCGATGGGGTTGTTCTCNGCGTTCCTCNATGACCCCGNGGTGCGCTTGGTCGGCTACGAGGCTGGTGGGGAAGGCGTGGAATCCGGNCGTCACGCGGCGCGATTCGCCATGGGTGCGCCGGGCGTTCTGCACGGTGCGCGCACGTACGTTATGCAAGATGAGTGGGGCCAAACCATCCCGTCACATTCGATNAGTGCCGGACTGGATTACCCCGGCGTGGGTCCCGAGCACGCGTGGCTNCACGACTCGGGTCGGGCNACCTACGAGCCGGTGACGGACGCCGAAGCGATGGAAGCGTTCTCGATCGTGAGTCGCACCGAAGGGATACTGCCGGCGATCGAAACGGCGCATGCTCTCGCGGGGGCTATGCGNCTGGGTCGAGAGCTCGGTCCGGACGCGGTNATCGTGATCAATCTGTCCGGGCGAGGGGACAAGGACGTGGAAACTGCTGCTCGCTGGTTTGGAATCGACACGACGTGAATCCGCGGACCGCGGCCGTATTCGACGCCGCCCGGACACAGCAACGATCAGCACTCATCGGCTANCTCCCGGCGGGGTTCCCCACNGTCGATGACAGTGTNGAGATCTTCCAAACCATGCTCGACTCCGGTGTCGACCTGCTGGAGGTCGGTCTNCCGTANTCCGACCCACTCATGGACGGCCCCGCGATNCAGGAATCNGTGGAAATCGCGCTCGAGTGTGGGGTGACGACTGCTGACGTCCTGAGCGTGGTCGACCGCNTGACNCCGGCGGAGGGTCAAGCGGTGTANGTCATGAGCTACTGGAATCCCATCGAGCGATTCGGAGTGCAGNAGTTCGCCGANGAACTTGCTGCGGCGGGCGGNAGCGGCGTCATCACACCNGACCTGACACCNGAAGAAGCCGATGCATGGATCGAGGTGACCGAGGCCGCGGGNATCGACCGCACCTTTCTCGTNGCGCCGTCATCGACCGATGCGCGAATCGACATCGTCTCTGGTGCGACGACCGGTTTCGTCTANGCGGCATCCACGATGGGAGTAACCGGGACTCGCGACACGGTNAGTGACGCAGCCCCGCANCTCGTGGGTCGGGTNCGCGAGCGCACANGNCAGCCGATCGGTGTCGGCTTNGGNGTCTCNTCTGCCGAACAGGCAGCGTCGATNGCCGGGTACGCGGATGGAGTNATCGTGGGTTCGGCATTCATCCGGCGAGTCCTNGATGCCGAATCAAGCGCCGANGCNACGGCCGAGGTGGGTCGATTCGCTGCGGAGCTCCNCGAGGGGGTTGGGCGATCAACNCACCTGTCCGAGCCCGACGCNTGAGCACGNCGAACAGGCAAACTATTCTGGAGATCGGTGCCCGACGAGGCGCCTTGTGGTCACGAACGGAGACGTAATGGCAGCGGGAAGTAGAGAACGGCGCAACCGGGCGGCTGCCGCTCGGGCGGAGGCTCAGGCGGGGGAGAAACGCCGGGAGCGGACCGTGCGCATCATCGGGGCCGTTGCCGTCCTCGCCGTTGTCGCCGGAATCATCGGAGTCGCCGTCGTCGCGCGCAATGCAGACGACAACGCGAACGCCATTGATGTGATTGAAGCGGACGCCAGCGCTCCCGTTCCCGACGGTGTCCTTGGAGCCGACAGCGAATGGGCGTACGGGGTTCCCTACGGAACTGCCGGGGACGACGCCCCCGTTCTCGAACTGTGGGAAGACTTCCAGTGCCCTGCATGCGGCTCACTCGAAGAAGCGAACGGCGAGGGCATCGCCGAAGCAGCCGAGACCGGCATCGCGCGGGTTATTTGGCGTCCTACCGCGTTCCTGGACCGCAACCTCGGAAACGACGCGTCCAACCGTGCGATCGGCGCGTGGGGTTGTGCGATCGACGAGGGATTCACGCGCGAGTACCACGACGCCGTCTACGCCAATCAACCTGAGGAAGAGGGAGACGGTTGGTCGAACTCCGAACTTGTCTCGATAGCCGAAGACATCGGCATGAGTGGAGCCACCCTCGAGAGTTTCTCCGCGTGCGTCGACGATGAGACCTACCGGGTCTGGGCCGCGAACTCGACCCAGGAGTTCTACGACCAAGGAGTAGCGGGAACCCCCTTCGGGAAGATCGACGGAGTGGAAATCCCCACACAGTCGTTGGCGGATCAAGCGTCGTTGCTCGCCGCGCTGACCGAGGCCGCCGGCAGCTAGCGCCGGTGACGGAACGATGAGCGGGAGTGCGATAGCGACGATCACCACGCAGGTCGTGGCGTCGATTCCCAGTCCCGACCAGGGGACGTGGTACCTGGGTCCGATACCGCTACGCGCCTACGCGCTGGCGATCATCGCCGGCATCGTCGTTGCCATTTGGTTCGGTAATCGCCGCTACGTCGCTCGCGGTGGAGAGCCAGGCCTGATCACCGACATCGCACTGTGGGCGGTGCCCTTCGGCATCATCGGCGGGCGTCTTTATCACGTTGCCAGTGACTGGCAGATCTACTTCGGCACGGACGGGCGGGGAGTAGCTGCGGCTTTTCGCATCTGGGATGGAGGCTTAGGAATCTGGGGCGCCGTTGCTCTCGGTGCCTTGGGTGCGTGGATCGGTGCGCGACGGCGACACGTCGCCCTTCCTCCGATCGCAGACGCGATCGCTCCCGGCATCGCGCTGGCCCAGGCAATCGGTCGATGGGGCAACTGGTTCAACCAGGAACTGTTCGGGCAACCCACGACGTTGCCCTGGGGGCTGGAGATCGCGCCGGAAAACCGGCCGGTGGGCTACGAGGCCTTCGAAACTTTCCACCCCACGTTTTTGTATGAGTCGCTGTGGCTGGTCGGGGTTGCCCTGATCGTCATCTGGGCGGATCGCCGGTTCACGATGGGCCACGGGCGCGTCTTCGCCCTGTACGTGCTGCTCTACACGATCGGTCGGGCCTGGATCGAAACCTTGAGAATCGACCCGGTTAACACCGTGGCCGGGCTGCGGTTGAACGTGTGGACGTCGGTCATCGTGGGGATCGGCGCCGCCGTGTATCTGGTGCTGTCGGCGAGATCCCGGCCGGGGCGAGAGGACCTCAGCGCGGCGTCGAGCGGTGCGAATGACGCGGACGACCAGTACGACGAGAACCACGAGAACCACGAGAACCACGATGAAGCCGGCGTCTCCGATGCCTCCGATGCCTGTGACGACCAGGCCCCCGTGAGTCAAATGCCACAAATAGGGAAAAAATCGGAAAAGTCGGACACTTCGGAGCCTGGTCCAGACGACACCGCGACGACAACCCCGTAGACTTCTGTGCCCGGGCCAACGTCGTCCCGAACCACCACACCACCACCTGCGTATCTGGCATTCCTTGCTTCGATGCGAGTGGTCTCATCACCGACGACGAAGGAATGCCTGTGTCTCTCCTCGACGGATACGCCACCACTCCGGCCCGGCAAGGCTTGTANGACCCGCAATTCGAGCGCGANGCCTGCGGTGTCGCATTGGTGGCGACCNTGAGNGGTGTCCCTTCNNNCGACGTCGTCAAGCAGGCNCTGACGGCACTGGAGAATCTGGAACACCGGGGAGCGTCGGGAAGNGAGCCCGACAGCGGCGACGGAGCGGGAATCNTGATCCAGGTGCCCGATGCNCTGTTGCGNCGGGTGAGCGGAATCGAACTACCCGAGCCCGGCGCNTACGCCACGGGTNTCGGATTCTTNCCCACNGNNGGTCCTACGCGCGACTNGCTGATGGCGCAGATCGACGAGATCGCCCGCGACGAAGANATCGNGATNCTCGGNTGGCGNNNTGTGCCGACAGATCCATCCCTGGTCGGNGTNACGGCTCGAGAGTGCATGCCGGANTTCTGGCAGATCTTCGCCGTGGATGCCCGCAATGCNACCTCGGGNCTCGACCTCGACCGGCGCGTNTACGCGTTGCGCAAGCGNGTGGAGAACGANTTGGGCGNCTACTTCGCGTCNCTGTCTTCTCGCACCATGGTCTACAAGGGCATGTTGACCACGGACCAACTCACACCNTTCTACCCGGACTTGAGTGAAGTCGACATCGCNTCGACCTTGGCCCTGGTGCATTCACGTTTNTCCACGAACACCTTCCCGTCNTGGCCGCTNGCGCACCCGTACCGGTTGATCGCTCACAACGGCGAGATCAACACNGTGGCGGGAAATCGGAACTGGATGACCACCCGCGAAGCCATGCTCACCAGCGATGTTCTCTCCGGCGACCTCACTCGCCTNTCNCCGNTCTGCACCCCNGGNGCCAGCGACTCNGCCAGCTTCGACGAGGTCCTGGAACTGCTCCACCTCGGTGGCCGCTCGCTNCCACAGGCCGTNTTGATGATGATTCCCGAAGCCTGGGANAACAACCCCGACATGGATCCACGTCGACGCGCGTTCTACGAGTTCTACGCNACGCTCATGGAGCCGTGGGACGGCCCCGCCAACGTCTGCTTCACCGACGGAACCCAGATCGGTGCCGTNCTNGACCGCAACGGCCTNCGACCGGGTCGATTCTGGGTCACCGACGANGGNTTGGTGGTGTTGGCGTCCGAGGCTGGCGTGCTGGACATCGACCCCCAAACGGTCGTGCGCAAGGGACGGCTTCAACCAGGACGCATGTTCCTCGTTGACACCGCCGCGGGCCGCATCATCGAAGANGACGAGATCAAGGCCGAACTNGCGGCCGAANTGCCGTACGACGAGTGGCTGGACACCGGCATCATCCACCTNGAGGAACTGCCCGAACGAGAGCACATCGTGCACACCCACGANTCNGTNGCNCGNCGGCAGCAAACCTTCGGGTANAGCCAGGAAGAACTCCGGGTGATCATGGAGCCGATGGCGCGCGCCGGCGCGGAACCGATCGGTTCNATGGGTACCGACACTCCGATCGCNGCGCTGTCGAATCGGCCACGTCTGCTGTTTGACTACTTCAGCCAACTCTTCGCGCAGGTGACCAACCCCCCGTTGGACGCNATTCGTGAAGAAATCGTCACCAGTCTGGCGAGCCTCATCGGGCCCGAAGGCAACNTGTTGGANTCTCAACCCGGCCATTGCCGCCAGGTGCTCCTNCCGTTCCCNGTGATCGACAACGACGAACTNGCGAAGATTCTGCACATCAATGCGGANGGCACGCTTCCGGAGTTCGCNGCGGCGCGCGTGNCGGGGCTGTATCCGGTGGCCGGTGGGGGAGTCGCNCTCGAGAAGCGACTNGCGGAGATCTTCAACGAGGTGGATGCACTGATCCGCCAGGGCAAGCGCTTCATCGTCCTNTCCGACCGGGAAAGCAACGCCCAGCAGGCACCGATTCCTTCGCTGTTGCTGTGCGCCGCCGTNCACCATCACCTGGTGCGAACCNAGACGCGCAGCCAGATCAGCCTGCTGGTCGAGGCGGGTGACGTGCGCGAAGTCCACCANGTGGCACTTCTCGTNGGTTANGGCGCGGCGGCGATTAANCCGTATTTGGCNTTGGAGACCGTCGAAGACCTCGTCCACCGGCACGTGCTCGACGGCATTGGNGTGGAGAAGGCGGTCCGCAACTACATNAAGGCCATGGGNAAGGGNCTGTTGAAGGTGATGTCCAAGATGGGCGTCTCCACGGTCGCGTCCTANCGCGGGGCGCAGATCTTCGAAGCCATCGGNCTNTCCCAAGAACTCGTCGANAGNTACTTCACCGGAACGGTGACCAAGCTCGGTGGNGTCGGACTCGACGTCATCGCNGAGGAGGTCGCCCGNCGGCANGCGACGGCNTATCCGCCGTCGGGAATNTCTCCCGCTCATCGNGTNTTGACCGACGGTGGGGAGTACCAGTGGCGACGNGANGGGGAACCNCACCTGTTCGATCCGGAAACNGTCTTCCNGCTNCAGCACGCGACGCGGGCGAAGCGCTTNGACATATTCCGGGANTACACCCAGGGNGTCAANGAACAAGCNGANCGCTTGATGACGCTGCGNGGNTTGNTCGCCTTNCGCGATGGTGCTCGGGAATCNGTNNCCCTNGANGAAGTCGAATCGATCGAATCGATCGNGTCNCGATTCAGCACCGGAGCCATGTCCTACGGGTCCATCTCNGCNGAGGCNCACGAGACGCTGGCCATTGCGATGAACCGCCTCGGCGGCAAGTCGAACACCGGGGAAGGCGGAGAAGACCCCGAGCGTTTCGTACCGATGGACAACGGCGACTCAAAGCGTTCCGCCATCAAGCAGGTTGCCTCGGGGCGCTTCGGTGTCACCAGTGAATACCTCGTCAACAGCGACGACATTCAAATCAAGATGGCGCAAGGAGCGAAGCCGGGTGAAGGCGGGCAGTTGCCCGGACACAAGGTCTATCCGTGGATTGCCAAGACCCGACACTCCACTCCTGGCGTCGGGCTGATCTCCCCGCCTCCGCACCACGACATCTACTCCATCGAGGACCTCGCGCAACTGATCCACGATCTGAAGAACGCGAACCCTCGGGCCCGTGTGCACGTGAAGTTGGTGGCGGAAGTCGGTGTTGGAACTGTTGCTGCAGGTGTCTCGAAAGCCCATGCCGACGTTGTTCTGATCTCCGGCCATGACGGAGGAACGGGTGCATCACCGCTGACATCGCTCAAGCACGCGGGCGCACCCTGGGAGTTGGGCTTGGCCGAAACGCAGCAGACCCTGCTGCTCAACGGCCTTCGCGACCGTGTTGTCGTCCAGGCTGACGGACAGCTCAAGACCGGACGCGACGTCGTGATCGCTGCGCTTCTCGGCGCCGAGGAGTACGGGTTCGCGACGGCACCGTTGGTGGTCATGGGGTGCGTGATGATGCGCGTGTGTCATTTGGACACCTGCCCGGTGGGCATCGCAACACAGAACCCCGTCTTGCGGGAGAGGTTCCAGGGATCACCGGAATTCGTCGTCAACTTCTTCGAATTCATCGCCCAGGAAGTACGTGAGTACCTCGCCGAACTCGGTTTCCGGAGCCTCGATGAAGCCATCGGACACGCCGAGGTTCTCGATATGCGGCGGGCTATCGATCACTGGAAGGCGGACGGACTCGACCTTGCTCCGATCCTCCACGTGCCCGATGTTCCGGAAAGTGAGGCGCGTCGGAAGGTCGTCGAGCAGGACCACGGCCTAGACAAAGCTCTGGACAAGGAACTCATCGAGATCTGCCGCCCGGCTCTCGACTCGCGGGAACCTGTCCGGGCCAACGTCGCTATTCGAAACGTAAATCGAACGGTGGGAACCATGCTCGGTTCGGAAGTGACACGACTGCACGGCGGCGACGGATTGCCGGACGGAACGATCGACAGCACCTTCCAGGGATCTGCCGGTCAATCGTTCGGCGCCTTCGTTCCCGCGGGCGTGACCCTTCGACTCGAAGGCGACGCGAACGACTACCTCGGTAAGGGGCTGTCGGGAGGCCGACTCATCATTCGGCCCGACCGGGGCGCCCCCTTCGTTGCCGAGGACAACATCATCGCCGGCAACGTGATCGCCTACGGAGCGACGAGTGGTGAGATCTTCATCCGCGGACAGGTGGGTGAACGGTTCTGTGTGCGGAACTCCGGCGTTCACGCTGTCGTCGAGGGGGTCGGTGATCACGCTCTGGAGTACATGACCGGCGGTATCGCGGTGATCCTCGGCCCGGTGGGCCGCAACGTCGGGGCCGGGATGTCCGGCGGGATCGGCTACATACTCGACTTGAACGTGAGCCGGGTGAATCCGGAAATGGTGGATCTCGATCCGCTCAGCGCCCAAGACGAAGACGAACTGCGATCGTTGATTCAGCGGCACGTCGAGGAGACGGAGTCGGCCGTGGGTGCTCGACTGCTCGAGGACTGGGCCCACAGCCGTCAGCGATTCACCAAGGTCATGCCGCAAGACTTCAAACGGGTGTTGCGTTTGCGCGAGGAGGCGATAGCCAGGGGAGAAGACCCTGTGCTGGCTGTGATGGGAGGCGGCAATGGCTGACCCACGAGGTTTCCTGACCACCGACCGCCAGCTTCCCGAACGGCGCCCGGTCGAGATTCGCATTCAAGATTGGCAGGAGGTCTACCAAGACTTCGATGCCCGGAGTCTGGAAAAGCAGGCGGGGCGCTGCATGGATTGCGGTATTCCCTTCTGTCACCAGGGGTGTCCGCTGGGCAATCTGATCCCGGAATGGAACGACCTCATTTACGACCGTGACTGGGGTCAAGCCATCGAAAGGCTGCACGCCACCAACAACTTCCCGGAATTCACCGGGCGATTGTGTCCGGCACCGTGCGAGGCGGCCTGCGTACTAGGCATCAACGCCGATCCCGTCACCATCAAGCAGGTGGAAGTAGCCATCGTCGACCGAGCCTGGGAGGCCGGGTGGATCACGCCGCAGCCGCCGGAGTCACTGACCGGCCACACGGTCGCGGTGATCGGGTCCGGACCCGCTGGACTCGCGGCTGCGCAGCAGTTGGCGCGCGCGGGGCACACGGTCGCGGTGTACGAGCGGTCGGACAGGATCGGGGGTCTGCTCCGTTACGGAATCCCTGAGTTCAAGATGGAAAAGCACCACGTGGATCAGCGACTCGCGCAGATGGANGCCGAGGGAGTTAAGTTTCGGCCGAACGTNGAGGTGGGAGTNGACATCACGGTCGCCGACCTGCGGCGNCGCTATGACGCAATCGTCATCGCGACCGGTGCGACNGCNTGGCGTGACCTNNCCATCNAAGGNCGGGAGTTGACCGGGATNTACCAAGCCATGGAGTACCTGCCNCCCNCGAACCGAGTGCAAGAAGGCGANTTCGAGGANTCACCCATCGACGTTGAGGGTCAGCACGTGGTCATCATCGGGGGAGGCGACACCGGNGCNGACTGTCTGGGTACCGCNCATCGCCAGGGAGCCGCAAGNGTGACGCAGTTGGAGATCATGCCTCGCCCACCCCAGGAGCGACCGCAGGCNCAGCCCTGGCCGACCTACCCCATGACNTATCGGGTCAGCAGTGCGCANGAAGAGGGTGGTGAGCGCATCTTCGCTGTGTCGACGCAGCGCTTCGTGGGAGACGACGACGGTCACGTTCGNANCTTGGAGTTGTCCGAGGTGGAGTTCGTCGACGGTCGTTTCGAGCCGGTGCCCGACTCCGAGCGGTCAATACCCGCNGACGCGGTCTTCTTGGCGATGGGATTCACNGGGCCAGAGCAGGGCCCNCTNCTGGAGCAGTTCGGCCTACCGCTCACCGAGCGCGGCTCCATCGCGCGAACGGACGAGTACGCGACCGAATTGGACGGCGTCTTCGTCGCCGGCGATGCGGGCCGGGGCCAATCCTTGATCGTGTGGGCGATCGCGGAAGGNCGCGCGGCCGCCGCGAGCGTCGATNGNTANCTGACCGGNGACACGAACCTTCCGTCTCCNATTCGAGCATCGGCGCGGCCCCTCACCGTGTAACCGGTTACGGCTAGGCTTCNNCCCNTGCGCAGAGCCAAAATCGTGGCCACGCTGGGCCCCGCAACCTCCTCGCCCGAGCAGATTCGGGCGCTGGTNGATGCCGGCATGGATGTNGCCCGNTTGAACCTNTCGCACGGTAACCACGAGGACCACCGACAGGCCTACCTCGCTGTTCGCGAAGCCTCCGATGCCAGCGGGAGGGGCGTCGGNATTCTGATCGACTTGCAAGGGCCGAAGATTCGNCTCGGATCNTTCGCCGCGGGACCTGTGCACCTCGAGNCTGNTGCGGACTTCATCGTGACCACCGAGGATGTNGCNGGCGACGCCACCATCGTGTCGACCACNCATGCTGGTTTACCGGACGATGTCAATCCNGGGGATCTCGTTCTTGTCGATGATGGTCGCATTGANCTGCGGGTGACCAAGGTNGAGGGGCCACGTGTCCACACCANGGTCGTCGAGGGTGGTCTTGGTGTCCGATCACAAGGGCTTCAACCTCCCGGGAGTTCCCGTGAGNGTGCCGGCTATGTCGGATAAGGACGTGGAGGATCTTCGCTGGGGGCTTCGCACGGGNGCNGANCTNGTNGCNCTNTCNTTCGTCCGCAGCGCTGACGATGTCAGCGCCGTTCACGACATCATGGACAACGAAGGCATTCGGGTACCGGTACTTGCGAAGATCGAAAAGCCCCAAGCGGTGGAGAATCTGGAAGAGATCGTCGAGGCNTTCGACGGAATCATGGTCGCNCGGGGAGACCTCGGTGTNGAACTTCCGATAGAGCAGGTACCGCTCGTTCANAAGCGGGCGATCCAACTGTGCCGGCAGGCAGGAAAGCCGGTGATTGTCGCGACGCAGATGTTGGAGTCGATGATNACCGCCAGCCGTCCCACGCGCGCAGAGGCGAGCGACGTCGCCAATGCNGTGCTCGATGGCACCGATGCCTTGATGCTGTCGGGAGAAACGAGTGTGGGGCACAACCCACCGNTGGTTGTGGAAACCATGTCGCGCATCATNGAGCACATCGAAGGCGAGGCACTGGATCGACTTCCCCCCNTGGAGGAAAGTCGTACTGGATCCACGGCCCGGGCGCTCACCCACGCNGCCGTGTCNGCAGCCCTGTTCGTTCAGGCGACTCACCTGATCGCTTTCACTGAAACGGGGCGGTCGGCTCGCCTGATCGCCCGTTGGCGNTGCGGCATTCGCCTGTTGGCGTTCACCCCCAATCCGCGGGTGCGAAGCCAACTCGCTTTGGTGTGGGGAGTGGAGACTTTCCTCGTACCCCAGGTGCGGCACACCGACGACATGGTCATGCAGGTCGACAAGGCGCTGCTGGATATCGGTCGTGCCNGCGCCGGCGAGCGCGTGGTGATCGTGGCGGGCGTGCCTCCGGGCGTCCCCGGGACCACGAACGGCATGCGGGTTCACAAGATCGGAAGCGCCGGCCCGGGCGGCGGGGTATAGCGCGCGCGGCTGCCGTTCTGAGATAGGTTGTCATTGTTCCTTTAAGCCCGTCCCGTGAGGCGGGGAAGGTGGTTTTCTTGTCGNCTGCACGCGTGGTCCTNGACCAGGCTGANATCAGCCGCGCGGTNCGACGNATCTCTCATGAAATCGTCGAGAACTCTCGGGGCAGCGANGACCTCATCATTCTTGGAATCCCCACCCGAGGCGTNCCCCTGGCGCGCCGCATTGCTGAGACNGTGGCNCAGATCGAGGGTCATCCGGTTCCCTGCGGTGCGATCGACGTCACGCTGTATCGCGACGACCTTCGACTACGGGAAGTTCGAGCGCTCGAGCCGACCGATATCCCTTCACAGGGAATCGATGGGTGCACGGTCGTCCTCGTCGATGATGTCTTGTATTCGGGTCGCACTATTCGCGCGGCCCTGGACGCCGTCCATGATCTAGGCCGACCGGCCATCGTGCGGCTGGCAGTGATGATTGATCGGGGCCATCGCGAACTGCCGATCCGACCGGACTTCATCGGAAAGAACCTCCCTACGGCCAAGGACGAGACGGTGCGTGTGCGTTTCGTGGAGGTCGACGGAGTAGACGACGTGATGATCGATAGTGAGTCGGTCGGTGATGTAGATGCTGGGTAAGCACCTGCTCTCCGCCGGAGATCTCGATCGAGCCCAGGCGCTCATGATTTTGGACACGACGGCCGAACTCGCATCCGTGACGGAGCGTTCGGTGAAGAAGTTGCCAACCCTTCGGGGTCGCACGGTCGTGAACCTCTTCTTCGAGGATTCGACGCGCACTCGACTGTCCTTCGAATTGGCAGCCAAGCGGTTGTCCGCCGATGTGATCACCTTCTCGGCTAAGGGCTCGTCTGTTTCCAAAGGAGAGTCGCTCAAGGACACGGCATTAACTCTGGAGGCCATGGGTGCCGATGCGGTCATCGTTAGGCACGGTGCCTCGGGTGCGCCGTACCGTCTGGCCACCGCAGGGTGGATCGACGGTGCGGTCATCAATGCAGGTGACGGCACCCACGAACATCCCACCCAGGCTCTCCTGGACGCCTACACGTTGCGCTCACACATCTGTGGGGGACAGGGGGATTTGCAGGGAGTTCACGTGGTCATCGTGGGTGATGTTCTGCACAGCCGGGTGGCCCGATCGAACGTGTTGCTCCTGCACACGCTCGGCGCCGAGGTGACTTTGGTGGCGCCCCCGACGTTGATCCCGGTAGGCGTGGAATCGTGGCCCTGCTCGGTGAGCTATCACCTCGACGACGCATTGATGCAAGCAGATGCGGTGATGATGCTACGGGTGCAAGCAGAACGGATGGCGGGGTCCTATTTCCCCTCCACCCTGGAGTATTCGAGGTTGTACGGCCTTGATGCTCCCCGGCTCGAGCTGATGAAAGATCGAGCGATCGTCATGCATCCCGGCCCGATGAACCGTGGCCTGGAAATCTCCGCGGATGTCGCCGATTCCCCTCGAGCCGTCATCGTGGAGCAGGTGGCCAACGGCGTCAACGTACGCATGGCGTGCCTGTATCTGCTTCTCGGTGGCGCTGGATCGCAGGCAGGTGGGGACTGATGGTTGCGATTGTCCTTCGCGGCGGGGCTCCCTACGGCCTCGATCCACACGACATCGTCGTCGAAGACGGTGTCATCACGGAGATGACGCCGTCGAATCAGTCGGGTAGCGATGCTCTGGATGCTGAGGGTGTCGGGCTCGAACTCGATGCATCCGGCTGCACGGTCATGCCCGGCCTTGTGGATCTGCACACGCACCTTCGAGAACCGGGGCGCGAGGACGCAGAAACGATCGCGACGGGGTCTCAGGCGGCGGCGATGGGCGGCTTCACCTGTGTGCACACGATGGCGAACACCTCGCCGGTTGCCGACACCGCTGGTGTCGTCGAGCAGGTATGGCGTCGAGGAGTAGAAGCCGGCATCGTGGATGTTCGCCCGGTGGGTGCTGTCACCGTCGGGTTGAAGGGTGAGCAGTTGGCGGAACTCGGCGCCATGGCGTCGAGCGCTGCATCTGTACGGGTGTTCAGCGATGACGGCTTGTGTGTTCACGACTCACTCCTGATGCGTCGGGCATTGGAATACGTGAAGATCTTCGACGGCGTGGTCGCTCAACACGCGCAAGACCCTCGGCTCACCGAGGCGGCGCAGATGAACGAGGGTGCGCTGTCAGCTCGCCTTGGTCTCGCGGGGTGGCCAGCTGTCGCGGAGGAAGCGATCATCGCTCGCGACGTCCTGTTGGCCGAGCACGTGGGATCACGACTGCACGTATGTCACGTATCGACGGCAGGTTCGGTTGAGATCATCCGATGGGCGAAGGCCCGCGGTATTCCCGTGACGGCGGAGGTCACCCCTCACCATCTCCTCTTGACCGAGGAACTCGTCGAGAGTTTCAACCCGACCTTCAAGGTCAACCCTCCGCTCCGGCGCGCGGAGGATGTCCACGCGTTACGCGAAGCCGTCGTCGAAGGCACGATCGACATCATCGCCACCGATCACGCCCCGCACCCGCGTGAAGATAAGGACTGCGAGTGGGCGGCGGCGGCGATGGGCATGGTGGGGCTGGAGACGGCCCTCTGGGTTGCCGTCGAAGTGTTCATTGAGTCCGGTCTGCTGAGTTGGCGGGACCTTGCGGATCGCATGTCGACTATTCCAGCGCGCATTGGACAGGTGCCAGATCAAGGAATGCCGATTGCACCAGGATCTGCGGCGAACCTCACCGTCTGGGATCCGTCGGCGCAGGGCACGCTTGAGGTCGACGCGCTGGTGGGCAAGAGTGGCAACAGCCCTTACCTGGGCCGGTGGATGCCGGGAGCCGTGCGGCATGTGCTCTTCCGTGGACGTCCGAGCGTCGTCGATGGAGCGCTGGCATGAATCTGGGAACGGTGATGCCGACACTCGAACCCGTCGTCGTGGTGGGCGAGGAGTTCACCGAGCAGGCGACGGTGTCCGATTGGCCCGCGCGACTGGCGCTCGTGGCCCTGGTGGCCGGTCTGATCGCGCTCGCTTTGTGGGGAATGCGACGGGGCTGGCAGGGCAGGGTGGCACGACATGGCTCTATGGCCGAACCGTCGGCCTTCGATGCCCCCGCGTCGTCCGGTGTTCTGGGCCTGTATCTGGGAACGTCAATCTCTGGCGATTGGCTTGATCGTGTTGCCGTGCACGAGTTGGGGGTCAGGAGTCGAGCCTCGTTCCACCTCGTCGACGGTGGTATAGGCATCCGGCGTGACGGTTCACGATCCTTCCTGATTCCCGCTTCGGCAGTGCGCGGCGTGCGAACCGATCGTGGTGTCGCCGGAACGGTGCGCGGGAAGGACAGCGTCATCGTCGTGACATGGATGCTGGCCGACGATGTTCTGGATACCGGGATCCGGGCAGATGACGGTGCCGATCACGCCGCGTTGTTGGATGGGCTCATGGCGGCGCACAACGACACCTCGGAGCACGCGGATGACTCGGAGCAGGCAGAAGGTTCTGAGAATCTGAACTCAGAGGGTGTTCACGATTCCGGTGCGCACGATGCGTTCGACGGTATGCAGGGAGATGGCCCGTTCGATGGCCCTGGAAATGGCCCTGGAGACGGCCGTGAGTAACACCGGAAATCTNGCGACNGAGCCCGCCGTTCTCGTCTTGGAAGATGGNCGGGCCATGCANGGNCGNTCNTTTGGAGCNGTGGGGACGACNTTCGGGGANGCGGTGTTCTCCACCGGNATGACCGGNTATCAGGAAACGCTGACGGATCCNAGTTACCACCGTCAGGTGGTNGTGATGACCGCTCCGCACGTNGGCAACACCGGCATGAATGACGANGANCCNGANTCAGAACGCATCTGGGTGTCCGGATACGTGGTGCGGGATCCGTCGCGGATCGTGTCGAATTGGCGGGCGCAGCGGACCTTGGACGAGGACCTGCAGGCGTATGGGGTCGTGGGAATCNCNGGAATCGATACCCGGGCGTTGACNCGNCANCTGCGTGACGCCGGAGCGATGCGNGTGGGCATTTTNAGCGGGCCCGCGGCAAGCCGTCCGGTGGANGAANTGTTGTNGGAGGTGCGATCGAGCCCGTCGATGGTCGGTGCGGATCTCACATCCGACGTCACCACTNCNCAGGCGTACTCGGTGCCGGCCATNGGTGATGCATGGGCGACGGTCGTCGCCGTGGACTTGGGCATCAAATCGATGACTCCGCGTCGCCTGTCCGAACGCGGCCTGAACGTCGACGTNGTCNCCTCNAGTTCCTCCTGGGAGGACATCGTGGCGCGGACACCCGATGGAATCTTCTTCTCCAATGGCCCGGGGGATCCCGCGACCGCCGACCACGCNGTTGGGTTGATGTCGAAGGCTCTTGANNCCGGTCTTCCGGNTTTCGGGATCTGTTTCGGAAATCAGATCTTCGGACGTGCCNTGGGNCTGAGCACCTACAAGTTGCGCTTCGGTCATCGCGGCATCAACCAACCGGTGAAGGATCTGACCACCGGCAAGGTGGAGATCACCGCGCANAACCACGGGTTCGCTGTGCAAGCGCCANTGGGGNAGGAATTCGACAGCCCCTTCGGACCGGCGCGGGTTTCCCACNTGNGCTTGAACGACAACGTCGTCGAGGGACTCGANCTCGTGGACGGATCTGCCTTCAGTGTGCAGTACCACCCCGAGGCGGCTGCCGGTCCTCACGATGCCGCGTACCTNTTCGATCGNTTCGCGGAAGCCATCGCGCGACGACGGGATGGTGGTGCNTGATGCCNCGGAGATCCGACATNGNGTCGGTGATGGTTATNGGTTCCGGTCCGATCGTCATCGGGCAGGCGTGCGAATTCGATTACTCGGGCACNCAGGCCTGCAGAGTGCTTCGGGANGAGGGNCTGCGCGTGGTCCTGGTCAACNCCAACCCCGCGACGATCATGACGGACCCNGAGTTCGCCGACGCCACCTACGTCGAGCCNATCACNCCCGAATACGTCGAGCGCATCATNGCGAAAGAGCGCCCCGACGCCTTGCTGGCNACCCTCGGTGGTCAGACNGCGCTNAATACCGCCATCGCCCTACANGCNTCCGGTGTTCTNGAACGGTANGGAGTGGAACTGATCGGNGCGGACGTCGATGCCATCGAGCGNGGCGAGAANCGNGAGAAGTTCCGNTCGATCGTGGAGTCCATCGGNGGATCGAGNGCCCGCTCCATNATCTGCCACACGATGGAGCAGTGCGTCGAGGCGACGAGCGATCTGGGTTACCCCGTCGTCGTTCGCCCGTCGTTCACGATGGGTGGCGCCGGATCGGGTATCGCGTACGACGAGGCCGATCTGGAACGGATTGCCGGCGCCGGCTTGCAGGCCAGCCCAACAACCGANGTGCTCCTCGAGGAGTCCATCATCGGCTGGAAGGAATACGAGCTCGAGCTNATGCGNGACAAGAACGACAACGTGGTNGTGGTCTGTTCTATCGAGAACGTCGATCCCATGGGAGTACACACCGGGGANTCGATAACGGTCGCGCCCTGNCTGACNCTCACTGATCGTGAGTACCAGCACATGCGAGACGTGGGCATCAAGATCATCCGCGCAGTNGGCGTGGACACCGGCGGATGCAACATTCAATTCGCCATCAACCCGGCCGACGGACGCATGATCGTCATCGAGATGAACCCNCGTGTNTCGCGCTCNTCAGCCCTGGCATCGAAGGCGACAGGCTTTCCCATCGCCAAGATCGCGGCCCGTCTCGCGATCGGTTACACACTCGACGAGATCCCCAACGACATCACGCAGCAGACACCGGCGTCGTTCGAGCCGACGCTCGACTACGTCGTCGTGAAGGTCCCACGCTTCGCCTTTGAGAAGTTCCCCGGAGCGGATACCACCTTGACTACGACGATGAAGAGTGTTGGCGAGGCGATGGCCATCGGCCGCAACTTCGCGGAGGCGTTGAACAAGGCCCTGCGATCGATGGAGCGGCCGTCGGCTGTCTTCTCCTGGNAAGCCTCGCGCGACGCAATCGATGTNGCCGANNTNCTGGAGCGAATGAAGCGACCCCACGATGGACGTTTGGCCCTGGTGCAGCAGGGGCTGTGGGCCGGGGCGAGCATCGACGCGGTGTACGAGGCGACCGGCATCGACCCGTGGTTCCTCGACCACATTTGTCAGATCAATGAGATCGCCGATGCGCTCTCATCCGCTGAATCCCTGGACCGCGAACTCCTCGTNATGGCCAAGCGGGAGGGATTCTCCGACGGGCAAGTNGCGCAANTGCGNGGCCTGAGTGAAGAAGAGGTNCGNGAGATCAGNCACGCCTGGGGGATCCGTCCGGTNTTCAAGACGGTCGANACGTGCGCGGCGGAGTTCGAAGCGATGACTCCNTACCACTANTCCTCCTANGACGAGGAAGATGAGTTGCAGCCATCNGNNCGCGAGAAGGTGATCATCCTCGGNTCCGGNCCNAATCGCATCGGNCAAGGCATCGAGTTCGACTACTCGTGCGTCCATGCTGCATTGGCGCTCTCCGACGCCGGTTTCGAAACGATCATGATCAATTGCAACCCGGAAACCGTCTCCACGGACTACGACACCTCCGATCGTCTCTATTTCGANCCCTTGACGTGNGAAGACGTCTTGGAAGTTGTCAATGCCGAGCAGCGACNAGGNTCNGTNGTNGGCGTCATCGTNCAACTCGGTGGNCAAACACCACTCGGACTGGCGCAACGCCTCGAAGATGCNGGNGTCCCGATTGTGGGCACCTCGCCGGCCGCCATCCATCTCGCCGAAGANNGAGGAGCCTTCGGCCGCGTGCTGGCGGACGCTGGATTGCCGGCTCCCGACCACGGAACGGCGCGNTCCTTCGACGAGGCNGCGGCNATCGCNGCTCGCGTNGGNTANCCNGTNCTCGTTCGCCCGAGTTATGTGCTCGGCGGGCGAGGNATGGAGATTGTGTANGACGATGCGATGCTCGAGAGTTACCTGCAGCGGTCNACCGAGGTGACCCGTGAACATCCGGTGCTGGTGGACCGCTTCCTTGATGACGCGATAGAAATCGATGTTGATGCGCTCTTNGATGGCCACGACATGTATCTCGCCGGCGTCATGGANCACATCGAAGAGGCGGGCATCCACTCGGGNGACTCTGCGTGTGCTCTGCCACCAATGGCCCTCGGGGAATCGGACATCGACCGCATCCGAACGTCGACACGAGCCATCGCGCAAGGCGTGGGGGTGCGGGGCCTGTTGAACGTGCAGTTCGCCCTTGCCCAGGACACCCTCTACGTCCTGGAAGCCAACCCCCGGGCTTCTCGGACGGTGCCGTTCGTCTCCAAAGCCACCGGTGTTCCCGTGGCGAAGGCGGCGGCTCGCATCATGGCGGGTTCGTCCATCAAGGAACTTCGCGACGAGGGCCTGCTTCCCAGTGAGGGTGATGGAGGTGCCCTGCCTCCGGGCAGTGCCATTTCTGTCAAGGAAGCCGTCCTGCCGTTCGGACGATTCCACGGNGTCGATGCGGTTCTCGGACCCGAGATGCGCTCGACGGGAGAGGTCATGGGCATCGACGATTCCTTCGGGGTCGCGTTCGCGAAGTCGCAGCAGGCGGCTTACGCCGGTGGCCTCCCCACGCGTGGTGCCGCCTTCGTNTCGCTGGCGAANCGCGACAAGCGGGCGGCGGTCTTTCCCATCAAGCGCCTGGCCGACCTGGGNTTCNCGATCTTTGCCACCCAGGGCACNGCGGAGATACTGCGCCGNAACGGTGTGCCCGTCGACGTTCTCCGCAAACAGCACGAAGGTCGNGGAAANGATGGCACTCCCACCACCGTCGATGCGATCATGGCCGGAGATATCGACCTNATCGTNAACACTCCCTACGGAGTCGGACCNCGNGTTGACGGCTATGAGATTCGGACGGCTGCTGTGACCAAAGGAATTCCCTGCGTAACCACCGTGCAGGGCCTCAGCGCAGCGNTGCAGGGCATCGGCGCACTTGTCTCNGGTGAGCCGAATGTNCGATCGCTNCAAGAGCACGGNGCNCACTTGGCTCACTTGCGNGAGCAGTCGCGAGAGCAATTGCAGAAACAAGGAGAGATCTGATGGTCCAGCAGATNAAATCNGAAGTGCTGGACAACCGTCGAGNCGGGGANTACCACGTTCTNTCCCTNACTGCCCCGGGGATAGCTGAGAGCGNTCAACCAGGTCACTTCGTNACCATCGCTATGGGCGGNGAAGAGTCGAGCATGGTGCTGCGACGGGCATTCGCGATTCACCAGGTGGCNTCGCGGGGCGTCTANGGAGGGACCCTGGACATTGCGATCTCCGTCGCCGGCACNGGAACCGAGTGGCTNGCNCGCAAGCGGCGNCACGATGTTCTCAACGTCGTGGGTCCNCTCGGTCAACCNTTCTCCCTTCCCAAGCAGGGGGTCTCCTGTGTTCTGGTCGGTGGNGGNTACGGCAGCGCACCGATGTTCATNTTGGCNCANNCTCTNCGCGAGCGCGGTTGCCGCGTTGACATGGTCATTGGTGCTTCGACCGAANACAGATTGTTCGGTGTGCTGGAGTTGAAGCGGTTGNCGTCTGCGTTGACCATCACCACCGATGANGGAAGCACCGGTGTTCGTGGAAAAGTGACCGATGTGCTCAATGATGTTCTGCAGCGCGCAGGCGCCGATGTGGTGTACGCGTGCGGACCCATGCCCATGTTGTCCGAAGTTGCCCGCATCTCGACGAAGCAGCGCGTGTACAGCGAGTGCGCAGTGGAAGAAGCGATGGCGTGCGGCATTGGTGTGTGCATGACGTGTGTTCTCCCGGTNATCGGAGCAGACGGCGCGACCCGCATGGTTCGATCCTGCGTCGAGGGCCCGGTATTTCGTGGCGACCGAGTGCGCTGGCGAGACATCAACACCATTCCGGCCGACGCCATCGGNGCCCCGGATAGCGGGGGTGAATCGTGAGCGCAGTTTTCGTCGCNGGCGGTGACCCAGACCGCCGTCAACCGATCGAGCAAGCCGACACTGGCGTCGAACTTGCCGGGATTGGCTTACCAAACCCCGTCTTGACGGCGAGCGGATGTGCGGCGGCGGGTCGAGAGTTGGATGCGTTCTTCGATATCACCGAACTTGGCGCGATNGTCACCAAGAGCATCATGCTNAAACCNCGGGCCGGGCGAGCAACGCCGCGCATGTCTGAGACTCCGAGCGGCATGCTCAATTCGATTGGGCTGCAAGGCCCCGGGATAGATGCCTTCATNGAGAACGATCTCGCTTGGCTCAACGAGCGCGGGGCCCGCACGATCGTGTCCATCGCGGGGGAGACGGTGGAGGAGTACGGGCGTTTNGCCGCCAAGTTACGCAGCTCNGGTGGGTTCGACGCCATCGAAGTCAACATCTCCTGCCCCAATGTTGCCGATCGNGGCCANGTNTTNGCGTGTCGAGCGGAGTCNGCNGCTCAGGTGGTGCAAACGGTCCGTCGAAGCNCCGATNCGCGGATCCCGATTTTTGCGAAGTTGTCNCCGGATGTGACAGACATCGTCGAAATCGCCGACGCGGTNATTCGTGCNGGGGCCACGGGCCTGTCCTTGATCAACACGTTGCTCGGCCTGGTAATNGACACGACCACCATGCGCCCGACGCTGGCGGGAACAACCGGTGGGCTCTCCGGGCCGGCTATCCGACCGGTCGCTCTGCGCTGCGTCTGGCAGGTGCATCACGCGTTTCCCACCATCCCGATCATNGGAATGGGAGGTATCCGATCCGGTCGAGACGCCNTGGAATTCCTGCTCGCCGGAGCCACCGCGGTATCGGTNGGCACGGCTGTCTTCCACGACCCGAGCGCGCCAAGTCGTATCCATACAGAACTTGCACGGGAGGTGCGGGCGCGAGGATTCGATCGCGTGCAGGACGTGATCGGATTCGCNCATCGCGCGGATNACAGNGACGGCCCCGCGCCTGCGAGCGCGCAGCACGCCACACCTGCACCCCAGGAAACGAGCTCACTGGAGGATTGGGATTTCATCACCGAGTAATCCGAGGCAGAGCACCGAACAAGCGGCTCCGTACATCGCGCCCATCGCGGTCGCCCTCGATGCGCCCGATATTNCAACGCTGACCTCCTGGGCCGCCAGCGTTGCGCCGCATGTTCGATGCCTCAAGGTTGGATTGGAAGCCTTCTGTCGGGATGGTCATCGCAGTGTTCTTGCCGCCCGAGATGCTGCGCGGGATGCCGATCACCAGGACATCTCGATCTTCTTGGATCTGAAGTTGCACGACATACCGGCNACCGTTGCCGGGGCCGCCCGAGTTGTCGCNCCGCTCGCACCGACGTATCTGACGGTGCATGCTTCGGGNGGTCCGCAGATGGTGCACGCGGCNGTCGAGGCGCTACCGGANACCCGGGTGACGGCGGTGACCCTCTTGACGAGTTTGGATCAGGCNTCTGCCCGAGAATTNGGAATCNCCGGTTCNCCNTCGGACATCGTCGCNCGNTGGGCAGCCACNGCGGTCGACGCTGGCGCCCGGGCGCTGGTCTGCTCNNCCCACGAGGTGNCCCGGCTGCGATCGAGCGTTCCANCGGAAATCCACCTCATCACCCCCGGAATCAGACCGGCGGGGGCGAGCGCGCACGATCAGCGCCGCGCATCGACGCCGGCGCAAGCGCTNGCCGACGGATCGGATCTCTTGGTCATCGGGCGNCCCATCACGGGAGAGCCAGACCCACGAGCAGCNGCAATTGCCATCGCAGAAGAATGTAGAACCTGATGAGCGAATCCGTCGGCGAAAGCCCTGCACCACTCGTCGTGGTCAGCGGTCCATCCGGCGTCGGNAAGAGCACGGTGGTTGCCGAGGTGCTTCGTCGCTGTCCATCGGTGTGGCTGTCGGTNTCGGCGACAACCCGACAACCGCGNCCGGGNGAAACCGACGGAGTCGAGTACACCTTCCACACCNGGGAGTCGTTCGATCAACTGGCCGCCGAAGGCGGCCTGCTTGAGTGGGCNGAGTTCGCGGGCAATCGATACGGCACCCCTCGCGCGCAGGTCCACGCCCACCGGATGGCGGGAACGCCGGTGCTGTTGGAAATCGAGGTGCAAGGGGCCCGTCANGTGCGCGAAGCCGAGCCCGACGCCACGCTGATCTTTCTTGCTCCGCCGAGCATCGANGTCCTACTCGACAGGCTCACCGGGCGNGGAACAGAAGANCAGGCGGCTCAAGCAGCCCGGTTCGCCGCCGCCGAAGCCGAGTTGGCGGCTGCGGCGGAGTTCGACCATGTGCTCGTCAACGNCGANGTCGAGCAGTGTGCGGAGGCCTTGATAGACTTTGNGNGCNTCTCGGGANANTCCGAGNGNTCCCCCCACGGCAAATGAGGAACCACCTGTGACGTCACAGCCAGAGGGCATCACCTANCCCTCGATCGACGATCTGTTGGAAAAGACAGACTCGAANTATTCATTGGTGAGCTACGCAGCGAAGCGTGCTCGNCAGATCAACGCGTANTACTCCCANCTCGGCGAGGGGCTCNTGGAATACGTCGGCCCCCTNGTGGAGACCTACGTCCAGGAAAAGCCGCTNTCCATCGCCATGCGCGAGATNGACGCAGGATTACTCACCTCTGANCCNTTCGANCCNGCNCAGGCCGCCGCTGACGCCGCNGCTCAAGCAGTTGAGGAAGCAGCCGCNANCAGCGCNGCCGCGCCCGTCGATCCCTTCGCTGCGGGCGAGGAAACCGAGTAGGGAAGGCCCGACGGTCGTTATGGCCGACATCGTGCTCGGAGTCACCGGCGGAATCGCCGCGTACAAAGCGGTCTCCCTTCTTCGCGAACTGACCGAGTCCGGTCACGACGTGACNGTCGTGCCCACGGCGGCCGCACTTCGCTTCGTGGGCGAACCGACGTGGGCNGCNCTGTCCGGCAAGCCGGTCGCTCGTGAGTTGTGGCAGTCCCCGCACGAGGTCCCGCACGTGGAACTCGGTCAGCGGGCNGATCTCGTGATCGTCGCGCCGGCCACGGCAGATTTCCTGGCTCGCGCGTCGCACGGGATCGCCAATGATCTTCTCACCAACGTGTTGTTGACCACTCGTGGTCGNGTCGTGATCGCGCCGGCTATGCATACCGAGATGTGGGTGCACCCGGCCACNCAGGCGAACGTCCGTTTGCTTAGNGAGCGTGGTGCNGTCGTCCTCGACCCGNCCGACGGNCGGCTCACGGGTTCGGACTCCGGAGCGGGGCGNCTNCCCGAGCCTCGGGCGATNGCCGAAGCNGCGCGAACCACTCTCGCCATGGCCAGCAGTGGTCGGGTTNCNCGCTCAGACCTGCACGGCCGGCACGTGGTCATCAGCATCGGCGGAACGCAAGAGCCTTGGGACGACGTACGGTTCCTCGGCAATAAGAGCAGCGGTCGCCAAGGCTTCGCCTTGGCTCGTACNGCGATCGCTCGTGGCGCCACCGTGACCGCCGTGGTCGGGCACGTGGATGGTGATCTGCGCTCAGGTGTACCGGCCGGGTGCGCCGTACGTCGGGTCGGCACGGCAGAGGAACTCCGGTCGGTCATGCACGAACTCGTCGNCCNGGAGAACCCCGACNTTGTGGTGATGGCCGCCGCCGTCGCTGACTTCCGTCCCGTCACCTCGCAGCCGGGCAAGATCACCAAGGAATCGTTGGCCGATGGGGCGGCACCGGAGCTCNTGTTGGAGCGAACGACAGACGTNTTGGCCGAATTGGCGGNCAAGCGCGGATCGAGCGCGACACCCATCATCGTGGGGTTCGCCGCCGAGACNCCTGCNGAGGGTGAGTCGCTCNCCACCCGAGCTCTGGCCAAGCTCGCCCGCAAGGGATGNGACTATCTCGTCGCGAACGACGTCTCCGATGGNGCGGTCTTCGGCGATGAGGAGACGACCGTCGCCATCGTCGACGCCAATGGCGANTGCGACCTCCGCGAGTCGGTCAGCAAGGAAATCGCCGCGCATGCCATCTGGGACGCAGTGCGTTTCGATCGCTAGACTNCTNGNGCCGTCGAGGATCACCCTCGGCANTCCACAGCTGTGAGGGAGCCTCGTGTCGCAACGCCTGTTCACGTCGGAGTCGGTTACCGAAGGTCATCCGGACAAGATGGCCGACCANATCAGCGACGCCATCCTCGACGANCTGTTGCGGCAAGATCCCCGCAGCCGCGTCGCCGTCGAGACAATGCTNACNACGGGTCAGGTNCACGTATCGGGTGAGGTGACNACCGAAGGTTTCGCCGATGTGATGAACCTGGTNCGCCAAACCGTGCTCGACATCGGCTACGACTCCTCCGTCAAGGGCTTCGATGGTGAGTCATGCGGAATNAGCGTNTCNATNGGCAAGCAGTCCGCNGACATCGCNCAAGGNGTNGACGACGCATACGAAGAGCGAGCCGACGGCAGCGAGGATCCCCTNGATCGNCANGGNGCCGGNGACCANGGANTGATGTTCGGNTACGCGTGCACCGACACNGANGANCTCATGCCGNTGCCGATCTCGATGGCGCACCGNTTGAGCGAGCAGNTGACGGCCANGCGCAAGGACGGAACCCTCGACTACCTCCGCCCGGACGGCAAGACGCAGGTGACGATCAGCTACGACGAGNACGATCGTCCGACGGGNATCGACACGATCGTCGTNAGCAGNCAGCACGCNGCTGATGTGGATCTCGANGCANCGCTGACTCCNGATGTCCGGCGNCATGTAGTGGATCCGATTNTGGAAACGTTCGANATCGATAGCCGTGACTACCGCCTGCTCGTCAATCCGACAGGACGATTCGAAGTCGGCGGTCCGATGGGCGACGCNGGTCTCACCGGACGAAAGATCATCGTCGACACCTACGGCGGCATGGCGCGTCACGGTGGCGGGGCCTTCTCCGGAAAGGACCCGTCGAAGGTNGACCGGTCGGCCACNTACGCNATGCGCTGGGTGGCCAAGAACGTGGTGGCCGCGGGTCTCGCCTCNCGGTGTGAGGTGCAGGTTGCCTACGCCATNGGCGTCTCACATCCTGTCGGCGTTTTCGTGCAGACTTTTGGCACGGGAGTCATGAGCGACGAGCAGATTCAAGAAGCAGTGTTGGCGGTCTTCGATCTGCGCCCCGCGGCGATCATCCGCGACCTCGATCTCCTGCGCCCGATCTACCGCACCACCAGCGCCTACGGTCACTTCGGGCGTCCGCAAGGCGTCAACCAGNTGCTCGACGCCGATNAACCATCCCGGCGGACCGAGGTNGGNCCNACGTTCACGTGGGAGAGCACCGATCGGGCGGCGGATCTCCGCACAGCAGCGGGTGTCTAGCGAGGACCATCCGGATAGACCCGTCGAAGGGTCGCTAGGTCCGATCGCCCGCGTGCGCGTCGACCTGGGCGTCATGCATCTCGATCGAGACTTCGACTATCTCGTTCCCGACGAATGGCACGAGNGGGCAGTTCCCGGCGCTCGAGTCCGCGTTCGTTTCTCCGGGCGGCTGCGCGACGCGTATGTCATCGANCGCGTTCATGAGNCAGATGTCGACTCNCCGAAGCNACTCGAGCGCGTGATCGACGCGGTACCGCCGTTGTCGGCCGAAACCCTCACNTTGATCCAGGACGTGGCCGACAGGTATGTCGGGACTTTTTGGGACGTGGCCCGGGCGGCGGTCCCGACCCGACATGCGCGAGCGGAATCCTCGGTGCTGCGGAAGGTCGCNGAGTCAGACGCGNCACCNGCGCCNGCGACATCATCGGCNCAGGACGCGTCGGCAGACCCGCCGGNAGACNCGCCGGCACACCCAGCGGNGGACCCCGCTTGGCGCCNNTACCGATGGCCNGAGAAGGCATCGCCGGCACGAGTGGTGTGGAGTTCNGCCCCGGCAAGCGATGTGGTTGCGGAGATCGTCTCCCTGGCANGGTGGAAGCGATCCNAAGGACGCGGAGTCATCATCGTTGTGCCGGACGCGGCTGACGTNGCTCGCGTGCGATNGGAATTGGCCACGGTCATGCCGNAATTGGATATCGCGGAGTTGAGCGCGGATGTCGGACCGGAACGTCGCTACCGAGAGTTCCTGCGGGTGAGGACCGGGCAAGCGACAGTGGTGATCGGAACCCGCACCGCGGTCTTCGCTCCTGTTGAAGACCTGGGTGCCATCATCATGTGGGACGACGGCAACGATGTGTACCGAGAGTTACACGCGCCCTATTGGGATGCGCGCGAAGTCGCAGCAATGAGGTCTCACCAAACGTCGTGTGACCTCTTCGTCGGGGCTCCAGCGCGGAGCGTTGCCACTCAATGGTGGTGTCGTTCCGGCTGGGCGGCATCAGTTGATCCGGAGCGGCCGAGTTGGTGGAACGTGCGATGCATCGATGAGCACGAACGGGCGCGCGATCCGGCGGCCGAGTCAGCTCGCATTCCAAGTGCTGCATGGATGACAGCGCGCAACGGCCTGCGTCATGGTCCGGTCCTTTTCCTCGTCGCGCGGCGAGGATATGTCCCCGCTCTCGCGTGCCAAGACTGCCGAGCCCCTGCCCGTTGTCGCGATGATTCTTGTCAGGGAGCATTGGAAATGTCTTCCGGGCACGCGGCCGCGCGTTGCGGTCGATGCGGGGCATTGAACGGAGCATGGACCTGCGCGCAATGCGGAGGATCGCGGCTACGTGCCGTCCACATTGGTGCGGGTCGAACGGCGGATGAATTGGGCCGGGCTTTTCCCGGTGTGCAGATCGTGTGGTCCGAAGCCGACAGAATCGTTCGCAGCGTGCCGGATACGCCGAGTCTGATCGTGGCCACTCCGGGTGCTGAACCGATAGCCGAGAAGGGGTATCGCGCCGTGATCATTCTGGATGCACGGAGCGTGTATCCATCCTTGGCGGGAGCTGAGCAGCAGGTCCGACGCTGGTTTGAGGCGACCCGACTAGTAGCCGAAGGGGGGGAGGTCTGCCTGGTGGCCAGCGCGAGCAGTCTGGAAGCGCAGGCCCTTGTCCGATGGGATTCTCGTTGGTTCGCAGAGCGACAGTTGGACGAGCGAGCATCGGCTGGGTTGCCACCGGTGACTCGGGTGGCCGAAGTGACCGGTCCACAAGCGGCCGTGCAGACAATGGGTGATCGGATCCGCAGCGATCATCGGATTCTCGGACCGGTTCCGGTTCCGGACTCGCACCATGTCCGTAGCTACCTGGTTGTTCCCCGCACGCAGGCGGCGGCCTTCACCCGCGAACTGGGATCGCTGATGCGGACGGAGTCAACAAAGGATTTGACGATGCGCGATGTTCGCGTGCGCATGGACCCACGGGATATGTAGTCCGATTGCCGCGCACCTAGACTGCGNNTGGTGAGCGTCGTTNCTATTCGNCTGTTCGGTGACCCCGTTCTCCGCACGCCAGCNGCCGAAGTNGTCACCTTCGACAAGGAACTGCGCGGCCTGGTCAAGGACCTCACCGACACGATGCGCGACGCCCCCGGNNNAGGGCTGGCGGCNCCACAGTTGGGAGTCTCCNTGCGGGTGTTCACCTACTGGGTGGAGGANGAACTCGGGCATCTCGTCAATCCCGTGCTGGATCTGTCCGACGAACAACAAGACGGCGAAGAGGGCTGCTTGTCGGTCCCGNATCTAACGTTCGAATGCAANCGCGCACGCAGCGTTGTCGCCAAGGGCATGAACATGCATGGGGANCCNGTAACGCTCGAGGGNAGCGACTTGCTCGCGCGGTGCGTGCAACATGAAACCGANCACCTNGACGGCATCGTGTTCATCGATCGACTCGACGCGCAGACGCGTAAGGAAGCGATGAAGGCTATTCGNGAGTCGGATTGGTTCGGCGCGGATCCGGTGCAGATCAAGTTCAGCCCCCATCAACAGCCCTCTCGATGGCTGTGACACNGTGCGCGTCGTTTTCGCCGGCACTCCCGANGTAGCTGTCACGTCCCTTGTGGCATTGGANGAATCCAGCCACNAGNTGGTGGGTGTTCTCACTCGACCGGANGCNCCGGCNGGTCGGNGGAGACGTCTGCGAGCGAGTCCGGTGAAGNTGCATGCAGAAGAANCNGGCATCGAGGTGCGCACTCCCTNCAACCTGCAACGCGAGGCGGATGTGCTCGGTGATTGGGCACCNGATGTGGTTGCNGTTGTCGCCTANGGCCTGCTGGTCCCNGCACCGTTGCTNACGGTCCCACNATTCGGATGGGTGAATGCCCACTTCTCCCTCCTTCCTGCCTGGCGCGGAGCTGCTCCGGTACAGCACGCGATCGGANCAGGNCAGACGCACACCGGTGTGACGACGTTCTCGATCGACGAGGGGCTCGACACTGGTCCGATCCTGATGCACTCAGACCCGGTATCGATCGGGGACCGTGAAGATGCGGGCGCGCTCCTTGCTCGCCTCGCGGTCATTGGCGCCACCTTGTTGGTGTCCACCATCGATGCGATGNANGNTGGCGAGTNGCANCCNGCCGCGCANGATTCCGNAGATTCCGGCGNGGTATCGCTNGCCCCTCGCATCTCNAGCGATGACGCCAGGGTGAATTGGTCNGGCGATGTCCTCGACGTNGATCGCTGGATNCGTGCNTGCACACCCNACCCGGGAGCGTGGACCNTCATCGACGGCCAGCGGGTCAACATCGGAACCCCGCAGGCGNTCGTCGTGGACGANNGTGCATCNCCGGGNGTCATCNANGTTGAAAANTCACAGGTGACCNTCGGCGCCCGGGGAGGNTTCATCGTCCTCGGCGAGGTGCAGGCCACAGGGAAGAAGACAATGGCCGCCGCCGATTGGGCTCGTGGCTATCGAGGTGAGCTGACACGTGCAACGTGACGCCGAGGTCNTGATCGACGATGCNCGGCGCGCCGCCTTCGANTTGCTGGCGTCCGTTCGCCGGGACGATGTCTACGCGAATNTGCANTGGCCNGCCGTGCTCGAGCGCTACGGGTTGGCNGGCCGNGACGCCGCCTTCGCCACGGANCTCGCGTACGGCACCTTGCGNTGGTCGGGCTTCTACGATCTCGTNGCCGCCGAGGTTTCGTCNCGCCCCTGGACCGATGTCGACTCTGGACATCGTNGACATCGTGCGGCTNGGNGTGCATCAACTGCTCTCGATGCGGGTCCCCGACCATGCGGCCGTCGATTCCTCGTGCCAGCTCGCCCGCGCGGTTGGCATNACCGATGAGGGTCGGGTCGGATTCATCAATGGACTCTTGCGAGCGGTGGCGCGACGCGATCGCTCGCAGTGGGACGANGTCGTCNGGCGAGGAAAACAGGCAGATGAGCTCGNCGCTGCCGTGACNTCCCACCNTNNATGGGTGACCGANGCNCTGCACCAGGCGCTNGCNCTCCACACCCAAGGGGAGATCTCCGATGAGGCGCTGTGCGCGGCGCTGCGTGCGAACAATGAGCCATCCCGCCCCACCGTGGCCCTCCTCGATGACCCGCCGGTCCTCGAGGCCGGCCTGACACCGGGGNGTTGGTCTCGCCGCGCCGCCACCGTGGATGCAGGGTTGCCCTCCAACGTAGAAGCCGTACGGCAGGGCCGGGCGATCATCCAGGACGAAGGAAGTCAACTTGTTGTCGAGGCGCTGTTGGCGGTNCCGGTCTCACCGCCNGAGTCGGCNTGGCTNGANATGTGTGCCGGCCCNGGTGGCAAGGCGGCTGTTCTGGCCTCCCACGCCAGGACCCAGNGCGTCGACTTCGTCGCCGTGGAGTTGCACGCGCACCGCGCTGCTCTGGTNGAGTCGCTGCTGTCGGCCGGTGCCNCGGACAGNAGCGACGTNGNTCCCCACATCNTNACGGCNGATGCGTGNGATCGACCGTGGGGGAGTCAGTTCTTCGATCGAATCCTGTTGGACGCTCCCTGCACAGGATTGGGGGCGCTGCGCCGTCGGCCCGAGTCNCGNTGGCGAAGGAACCGCNAGGACGTGAGNGAGTTGNCATCCCTCCAGCGACGGCTCCTGGCGACCGGACTGTCATCGGTGAGAAGCGGAGGTGTCCTGGCGTACGTCACNTGCTCTCCCCACATCGCCGAGACCATTGATGTTGTCGAGGAGGTGCTGCTTCACATCGACGATGTCCAGGTTCTCGANGCCCGAGAGTTTCTGCCGAACGTTCCCGACCTCGGTCCNGGGCCGCACGTGCAGTTGTGGCCTCACCTGCACGGCACCGATGCCATGCACCTCACCTTGATGCGCCGCGACTGACCTATCGAGTCGGNGACGAGCAAGNGNNCNGACNGNTNACGNTTNACGGACCGGGACGGGCATCAAGTGCATCAATTGGTCGAAGACNCCCGGTGAGCCGGCGACGAGCGGNCCGGCTCCCTGNACACCGAATTCGGTGACGAAATCCGAGACTCGCCCCCCGGNTTCTTCGATCAAGCACACCGCAGCGAGGCAATCCCATGCGTNNATGTGNGTTTCGACGTAGCCGATGTGCTTACCNGCNGCGACGTANGCGAGGTTGAGGGCTCCGGATCCGGTTCGCTGGTACATCCCGCCTCCCTGAAGGAGGTTGAGCATGATGNCGGCGAGGTGTTCGGGAGTGGTTCGCGGTGAGCAGCCGACGCCNGTCAAGCCGTCTGCGAGCGAATCGGCTTGTCGAACGCGAATCGGNACACCATTGACGAACGCCCCCGCCCCGGCCTGAGCGCAATAGAGCTCGTCGGTCGCNGGGTTGTAGATCACGCCGATCTGCGCGCGATCGCCGGCGACGTACGCGATGGAGATGCACCAGGTGGGCAGGCCCAGCAGAAACGGTTGGGTGCCGTCGATGGGATCGACGACCCACGTCCCGTGTCCTGGTGAGCCCTCGGTGTANCCNTGTTCTTCACCCATGAACGCATCACCGGNGAACNNCGACTGCAATTNCTGGCGAATGTGGCGTTCTGTCTCGCGGTCCGCCTCGCTGACCAGATCCTGACTTCCCTTGTGCTCGACCACCAAAGTCTCGACTCGTCGGAAGTATTCGAGAGCCAGGGCCCCNGCGGACCGGGCGACCGCCTGCGCGGCGTCGAACCGTTCGTCACCTGATGCCTGCACGCCCTGGTTGGTCACAGGCGAAGCCTACGGACGAGCGTATGGTGGCGTGGCGGCTAGCCTGGGGATATGAGTTCACCGGTGCTCATGTCACCGAGCGTGTTGAACGCCGACCTCACGCGCCTGCGCGAGGAGGTGGAGCGCATCGCCGNAGTNTCGGATCTNATTCATCTNGATGTCATGGATGGNCACTTCGTTCCCAACCTGACNTTCGGNCTCACNGTCNTCGAGCCNTTGCTNCGTGACGAGCGTTTNCGCTCCGACTGTCACCTNATGATCGACGATCCGGATCGGTGGGCCCCCGAGTACGCGCNNGCCGGCGCCNACAGCGTGACGTTTCATATCGAGGCGGCCCGCGACGCNGCACAACTGTGCTCGGATCTGCGGTCCCATGGAGCNAGGGCCGGGGTTGCNGTNAAGCCGGGNAGCAACCTCGATGAGGTNGCCGCGCTCGGCGACAGCGTCGACATGATCTTGGTGATGACNGTCGAACCAGGATTCGGCGGACAAGCGTTNCTNGANGACATGCTCCCCAAGATCCGTCGGGCCCGCGANCTTGCATCNAGAAGTGACGGAGATGTGTGGGTGCAGGTGGACGGGGGGATCGGCGCGGAGACCATCGANCGATGCGCCGAGGCGGGGGCGAATGTNTTCGTCGCGGGCTCTGCGGTCTTCCGTTCGGAAGACCCCCGGGCAACGATCGAGAACCTGCGCGCGGTAGCGGAGCGACGTCANGCGTGAGCAACTGGNACGCGGTCATGGCCGAGGCCATCGACTTNGCNCAGCANCCCGGTGCCCCGCGGGGAGAGAACCCGCGCGTGGGATGNGTCATCGTGGACGCCGNCGGTGACGTCGTGGGTCGTGGATGGCACGNCGGCGCGGGAACCGACCACGCCGAAGTCGTGGCGCTCGGTGACGCGGGANCCCGGGCCCGCGGAGGTACCGCGATTGTCTCCCTCGAGCCATGTCGGCACACAGGACGCACACCCCCGTGCACCGGAGCGTTGATTGACGCCGGGGTAGTTCGTGTNGTCTTCGCGCAANGCGATCCGACATCGACGGCCGGAGGCGGTGCCGATGTCNTGCGGGAGGCNGGNGTGGATGTGGTNTCCGGAGTNCTCGAGCAACAGGCGCGGGANGTNAATCGGGAATGGACNGTCGCGGTCCAGCGCGGCTACCCCTACGTCACGGCGAAATGTGCCGTAAGCCTTGATGGACGGGTCGCGGGCGCCGAAGGGCGTCGGGTGCAGTTGACCGGCTCGGATGCCAACGTGTACGCCCACGCACTGCGGGCGCGGGTGGGCGCGATCGTCGTGGGTTCGGGAACCGTTCTGGCCGANGATCCGCAGTTGACCGTCCGTCANGTCCCNCTGCTTCCCGCCGGCGCCCCGGTNCGGGTANTNGTGGGCAACCGCGAGATCCCTGCGGACCGAAAGATTCTCGACNCCACCGCACCCACNANGATCATGCGCGGGCACGAGCCACGAGACACCCTNGACNGGCTCTTCGATGACGGNGTGCGCGATGTNCTCCTCGAATCGGGTCCGACGGTGCTCGCGGCNTTCCTGCGNGAGGGCCTCGTGGACGAACTNGTATGGCTCGTTGCCGGTACGTGGNTGGGNAGTGGACCGCGAGCNCTGCCCGGCGTNGATCGACTNGACGCCAAGGTCGAGATCATNGAGACCCNGGCCCTAGGGGAGGATGTGCTCGTGCGCGCGACCCTTCCCCGAAAGGNNGCCTGATGTTCACCGGAATCATCGAGGACGTCGGNACCGTGCGGGANATCGACGANCGCGGAGAATCGATGCGGCTNCGCATTGACTCGCCGATCATCGACGGNGCNGATCACGGCGACTCGGTGAGCGTCAACGGGGTCTGCCTCACCGTTGCAGGTCATGACGATGCCGGGTTCGTTGCGGACGTCATGCTGGAAACGCTGAACCGGACGTCGCTTCGAGGCTTGGCGCCGGGTAGTCGTGTCAACCTCGAACGTGCGGCGCGCGTCGACGGTCGACTCGGTGGGCACATCGTCCAGGGACACATCGACGGCACGGCCCGCGTGTCCTCCATCGAGGTCTCCGACGATTGGACCGTGATGACCTTCGCGACGCCGACGGACGTGGAGAGGTATCTGGTGGAGAAGGGCTCGGTTGCCGTGGACGGCGTATCCTTAACGGTCGCGAGCGTTGACGAGGGCGAGTTCTCGGTATCCCTCATCCCGACCACGCTCTCGGAGACCACNCTGGGGGANCGGAACGTGAACGATGACGTGAATATCGAGGTGGACGTNATCGCGAAGTACGTNGAGAAGTTGGTGAAGTCGTGATTCCCGCCGATGAGCTGTTCGGAGTTCANNAAGAGGCNGNGAATCTNGCCTCNGANCCNGTNCCNGGGCTCGCNNCCTCCCCGCCGAGTGAACCGNGCGGNGTNGCNCTCAANTCCGTCGAGCAAGCGCTCGAGCAACTACGNGCAGGGCGNCCGATNGTGGTCATCGACGACGAGNATCGNGANAACGANGGGGACATGATCTTCGCCGCCGGNCTNGCCACCGCGGAACTCACGGCNTTCATGATNCGGTACACGTCNGGNTATNTCTGCGTNGGNATGACCGCACACGATTTGGATCGACTCGACCTACCGCCCATGGCTCGGGNCAATGANGACCGACGGGNAACNGCCTACGCCGTCACCGTGGACTCAAAAGACATCGAGTCGACCGGNATCTCGGCGAAGGACAGGGCNCGAACGATCAAGGTCCTNGCNGATTCTGCGACCGAAGCGTGGGAACTNTCACGNCCNGGCCACGTCGTTCCCCTNCNAGCTGTCGAAGGGGGAGTACTCCGNCGTGCAGGNCACACCGAGGCCGCGGTGGACCTCACCCGCATGGCCGGACTGCACCCNGCNGGCGCNTTGTGNGAAATGGTCAACGACGACGGCACGATGATGAANGCTGCGCAGTGTCGCGACTTCTGCGACGAACATCAGTTGGCCCTGGTGTCGATCGCGGACATNATCCGCTTNCGGCGTCGCAGCGAATCACACGTGGTCCGGGTCGTGGAAATCCCNCTNCCGACCGANTACGGNGACTTCCGCGCGGTGGCNTANCGCAGNGANNTCGACGGCAGTGAACANGTNGNGNTGGTCACCGGGGANATCGGGGATGGANCCGAGGTCCTCACCCGAGTCCATTCNGAGTGTCTGACCGGAGACGTNTTCGGNTCGCGNAGATGTGACTGNGGACCGCAGTTGCACGCCGCCCTGCGACAGGTGGGNGCCGAGGGTCGAGGCGTCGTGCTGTACGTGCGNGGNCACGAAGGGCGCGGCATCGGCCTGCTCGACAANTTGCGNGCATACGCGCTNCAGGACGCNGGNCGNGANACNGTNGACGCCAANATCGAANTNGGNCNNCCNGNGGANGCGCGCGACTACGGAACNGGGGCNCAGATTCTCGTNGATCTNGGNATCCGCTCNATGCGNCTGCTGACGAACAATCCGGCNAAGCGTGCAGGTCTNGAGGGGTACGGGCTCTCCGTCGTCGAGCGAGTTCCGCTCGTGATCGANNCCAACGAGCACAACGTTGACTACCTNGGAACNAANGCCACCCGCATGGGTCACGCGTACNCGCCCGATGCGTCGGACAGCACGGCGCAACCNGGCGACGACACCTCNAGTNCNGNATGAGTGGACAGGGATCTCCCGATCTGGGAGANGTNGACCCGGCCTGGTCGGGCATGCGCGTAGCCGTGGTGTCNGCGTCCTGGCACACNCGGGTNGTCGATGGGTTGCGAGCAGGAGCCGCCAGAGTCGCNGACCGTGCCGGAGTAGTGAGCACCGAGTTTGTTNCCCCGGGTTCCTTCGAGCTTCCCGTCCTCGCCCATCACGCTGCGGCCAGCGGTCGCTTCGACGCCGTCGTGGCGTTGGGAGTGGTGATTCGTGGNGGGACCCCGCACTTCGACTACGTGTGTTCGGCAGCCACCGACGGGCTTACCCGCGTGGCCCTAGACCACGGCATCGCCGTCGGCTTCGGGCTGCTGACCTGCGACACCGAGGAGCAAGCACTCGACCGCGCTGGCCTCGACGGGTCACGCGAGGACAAGGGAGCCGAGGCCATGGTCAGTGCGCTGCGAGCCGCCCGCACGATCCGCGACATCCAGGCGGGATGACGGCGCGGATGACGGTCATCGGCGCCGGTTTCACGGTGCACAGATAACGGAAACGAACGCAACGCCTAGGCTTGCCTTCGTGAAGACCTTCGACGAGTTGTACACCGAGTTGCTNGCNAAGGCAGCAACGTCGGACCCTGAGTCTGGAACCGTGCGCCTTCTCTCNGGCGGNGTCCATGCCGTNGGCAAGAAGGTNGTNGAGGAGGCCGCCGAGGTNTGGATGGCGGCCGAGCACGAAGGCTCGGANCGNACGGCCGAGGANATTGCGCAACTNGTGTATCACCTGCAGGTGATGATGTTGGCCGCNGNCGTAAGCCTCGACGACGTNTACCGGAGGTTGTGATGGCAAGCCTGCGAGTAGCNGTNCCGAACAAGGGNCAATTAGCCGAGCCTGCCCGCGNCATGCTGATCGAAGCGGGGTACNTGCACAACGCTGGNGTGCACGACCTCGTCGTGCACGATCCNCAAAACGANGTCGAGTTCTTCTTCCTNCGCCCCAAGGACGTGGCGATNTACGTCGGGGAGGGCACGCTCGACCTNGGNATNACCGGACGCGACATGCTGTTGGACTCTGCCGCCGAGGCTGTGGANCGAGTNGCCCTGGGCTTCGCNCCGTCGGCTTTCCGATTGGCAGCCCCGCGGGAAACCGCCACAACCGTCGAGGATCTCCGGGGCACGCGCATCGCTACCTCGTATGCCGGACTCCTGACGACGTGGCTTGCGGACAAGGCGATCGACGCGACCGTTGTTCGTCTCGACGGAGCGGTGGAGAACGCCGTCGCCCTGGGCGTTGCGGATGCCGTGGCGGACGTCGTCGCCACGGGAACGACGCTTCGACGTGCCGGACTGGAGATCATCGGGGAACCGCTTATCCAATCCGAGGCAATCGTGGTGTCCCGCAATGCAGATGAGTCCAACGACGCCCCGAGCGTGCAAACCCTTCTACGACGCTTGCACGGAGTGATGGTCGCGCGTTCCTACGTCCTGGTGGATTACGACATCCCCAATGATCGTCTGGACCAGGCGTGTGCGGTGACACCCGGAATCGAATCACCGACGGTGTCCCCGCTGCACGATCAATCATGGTCGGCTGTTCGGGCGATGGTTCCGTCGGTCGATGCGCACACAGTCATGGACGAGCTGTACGAGTTGGGCGCCCGGGGCATCCTGGTGACCGACATTCACGCGTGCCGCCTCTAGCGGCGATCAGCGCGGCGCGCGTACGGAATCACGCGTACGGAATCACGCGTACAGAATCAGGGTTCGGTGCAGCGACCGGTCGAGCGAGCGAACCAGTTATCGCACGAGCTATTTCACGAGGCGACCGCGACGAAGGAAGAACACCGCTGGCATTTGCAACAGGGCGATGATCGCGAGGAGTGAGAACACCAGGGTCCACGAGTTCACGGCGTCCATGATCGCCCCCATCACGAAGGGACTGAAAGCTGACAACGTGTGCGTGATGGTGAACGCCATCGCGGTCAACCGGGCAGAGCCTGCCGCATCCGCCGCGCATTCGCTGAGCAGGCCGAGCGACATGGCGAAGCCACCGCTCAGCGTGAACGCCAAGGCCACCAGAATCAACGGGGGAGCGAATGTCGGGACCAGGGCGATGGCGACCAGACTCGCCGAGCAGCCCACAACCGTGGCGGTGAACAGAGTGCGACGTCGCTGGGTTCGATGGGACCACGCCGGCAAGGTGAGCGCGGCGATGATTCCCGAGCCCGTGAAGATGCCGAAGAACAGCCCGGCGGTTTCCGGCGTGTAGCCGCGCTCGGTGTAGGAGGGGGCCGTCCACGCCAACAAGCTGTAGAAGACGACTGAGTTCACGCTCATGAACGCGGTCAACGCCCACGCGGTCGAATCTCGCCACGGTAGATCCCGCAATCGGACGATGGTGACGGTTGCTGCGCGCGCTGGTTGGTCGCGCTCCAACCACAGCCAGGCTGCGAGCGCGGCGACGGCCGGAAGCGCCCAGAAAGCCAAGGCTCGATTCCATCCGCCCATGAGGTCCGATAGGGGCAGGGTCAGCGCCGCGCCGAGCGCAGCGCCGCCGAACATGGCCGCTGTCCACACGGATGTCGCCAATCCCATCGAGTGCGACAGTCGTTCGCGCACGATTCCGGGTACCAAGCCACCGAGAATCGCGATGGACAATCCCGCGAGCATGGCCGACAGCAGCAAGGTGATGGCAACCGCTCCGGCCAACCGGAGTGTCAAGCCAACGGCCATCACCGCGAGGGCCAGGCTCACCGCGCGCCTATGCCCGATCCGACCCGCCAGCCGGGGCACACCGAGCGCGAAAACACCCATACCCAAGACCGGAACGGTCGTCAGCGCGCCGATGAAGGCGTCACTCCAGCCCGTCTCGTCCTGAATCAACGTCGCAACCGCCGGAAGACTCGATAGGGCGAATCGCAGGTTGACGGCTATGAGGACCACCACGGCGAGGATCGCCGCCGTGGAGCGGGTGACGGGGGCGGCACCCGTCACAGGGTTCGAAGGCACCGACGGATTGTGCCGCTTAGGCTGCCGATGTGGAGCACGGGGATCGTCTCAACCCTCCGGCGATGACGAATCAGCCCGAGCCTCCGGCGACGATGCATGAGCCAGGTCACGGTCGACGTTTGGTCTCTCCCGGCCGGTTCACCGCCGACGACGGATCGACCGACCCAGACATCTGTGCTGCGCTGTC